>NZ_CAJXKH010000040.1 GCF_913055755.1 uncultured Microbulbifer sp. | reverse complement strand
GTGGGCAGACTGTTGACCCGGAAGTCGATGGCCTTGGTCTTCGACAGCTTCATCTTGATGCGGCCGTCCTGGGGTACCCTCCGCTCGGAGATATCCATTTTCGACATGACCTTGAGGCGGGCCGAAAGGCGACTGGCAAGCTGAATGGGGGGGCGGGCTACTTCATGGAGAATACCGTCGGTACGCATACGTACGCGGTAGATTTTCTCGTAGGGCTCAAAGTGGATGTCTGACGCTCCAGTGCGTATAGCGTCCAATAGCACCTTGTTTACAAAACGTACAACCGGGGCTTCATCCCCACCAGGCTCGTTATCGTCATTCCTGTTGGAGTTCCTTGATTCCACTTCCAGGCTGTCGAGATCTTCGTCATCCAGCCCTTCTAGGCCACCACCGATATCGTCGCTATTGGCTAGGTAACTTTCGATAGCCTTGGCCAGTTTATCGGTTTCCACTAGTACCGCATCGGTGTTAAGGCCGGTATTGAAGTTGATCTCGTCGAGTCCAGCCAGGTTTGTGGGGTCTGCTACTGCAACAAATAGTCGGTTTCCGCGCTTATATAGAGGGAGGGCGAAATGCTTGCTGATCAGTTTTTCATCGACTATGTCTTTAGGTAGAAGGTCGAAGTTATAGCTGCTCAGGTCAAACAAGGGGCTGCCAAAAGCGTGGCTGGCGATATTGGCCAGATCACGGCTCTTGATCAATTTGCTTTCCACCGCATGCTGGGCGAAGCTCTGTCCCTCACGCTTTGCTGCATTTAGTGCAGAGTGGGCAGTTGTTTCATCGATGGAGCCGTCGACTACTAGCCGCTTGGGTAGCCCACTTAGGGAGGTGCTGCTCATATTGGGAGAGTTACCATTGTTTGTTTTTTGACCTGTTGTGGCGGTTCTTTTCCCGTCAACGCATGTTTCCAATATAGCGAATTAAGCTCTACCAGCCAATTACCTAGATAGCAATCAGATCACAGTGTTAAACCATGATTTTAAAGTGGCGTCTGAGTTGTATATTTCTAAATTCTATCCCTCACCAAAATCAGGCAAACGATAATCGGAGAACAGGTAGTCTGGTAAGATGGCCCGAAGAGAGTCGACGCGGCCAAAACTGACGAAAATGGTCACTTCGCTAGTATTTTGTTTAATAAATGTAATGTTCGTCTAATAAATAGCCTGATTGGGTGTGGCTGTCATGGCATTTCGCGGTAGTACGGCAATTTCCATGCTTGCGCGTTTCGCCAAAATCCTTGTATCGTAACTGCCGACTTCCTCACGGGATTTCGTCCAAAAAACAACAGTCTGTATGGAGACGGTTACAATGAAAAATCAACAGGGTTTTACTCTTATTGAATTGATGATCGTGGTTGCGATCATCGGCATTCTGGCTGCGGTAGCGCTGCCGGCTTACCAAGACTACACAGTTCGCACCAAGATCACCGAAGTCAACTTGCAGGTTGGTGCTTGTAAAAATGCGGTTACTGAATTTATTCAGTCAAACGGTACCTTCCCCGCTAACGCTAACGCTGCGGGCTGTAGCTCCACTGCTACCACCAAATATATGGCTGCTGGCCTGACTGTAACTGGTGTCGGCATCATTACATCGGGTAATATCCAAAATAGTGGTGCCGCTAGTATCGATGGATCAAACATTCTTTTGCAGCCGACCACTGACGTTGCGCGTACAGCGGCAATGGTCGCAGCTACGGATCCTATTCTGGGCTGGTCCTGCGGTACCAATGCTGCTGCCGCTGATTACAAATATTTCCCAGCGAGCTGCCGTCAGGCCGTTCTCGGCGGTCTGTAAGTAGTAGGTCAAAGTGGCGAGGTCCTGTGTCTGCCTTTGCGCGGGAACAGCCTCCCATTGGACTTTGTTGAAAAGCCCCGCGAATGCGGGGCTTTTCATTCAGGAGCATATTGCGCAGGATGGCATTAATTTTTCGTTGAGTTGTTCCGGTATGCTAGATCGTCTTCGCGCTTTCGCAGTTCATTTCTCGCTCTCCCTTCTCGTCGCACTGGCATCGTTGTTTCTGGTATTCCGTATCTGGTATCCGTCCCCTTTGTCGGTGGCAATGGGGGTCACGCATGTTTTCCTGGTGATGCTGTTGGTCGATGTCACGCTCGGGCCTGTTCTCACCTTCTGTGTTTTCAAGCAAGGTAAGAAAACCCTGAAATTCGACCTGGCCGTTATCGCCGTATTACAAGTTGGGGCTTTGGTTTACGGTCTTCACACTGTGGCGGAGGGGCGTCCGGCTTGGCTGGTTTTTACGACCGACCGTTTTGACGCTGTGCGCCCGATTGACCTTGATTCGCGCTTTTCGGAGAACGTCGCGCCTGAGTATGCATCCGCGCCAGTATTAGGGCCGCGTTGGGTAGCGGCTGTCCGCCCCGATGATGTCAAGGCGGATTCAGACATTGTCTTTGAATCGGTGTTTGGTGGCGCAGATCTCCAGCATCGCCCTTATCTTTACCATCCCATCAAAAGTGTTGCTAAGGACATAGGTTCCCGTGCTCAGCCACTTGAGCGGCTTAAAGAGTTTAACTCTGAGTCGCAGGTCGTGGAGGTTCTTAAGCAGTGGCCTGAAGCGGATGCGTGGCTGCCACTTATGGCCACTGTCAAACCGATGGTGGTGTTGGTTAAAAAGCAGTCGTTGGAAGTTGTGGCGATTGTAGACCTCTCCCCTTGGACTTAACGATAGAATTTGTTTGATGTTATTGCGCGGTGATCTGCTAGCCAGCCATATCTAGCGGGTGCCGCTTCCGGGGGCGTAGGTTCCGCTTCCCAGCTTTGGAAAAATTTGGGTTAGACAAACATCATGGTTTCTGGTGTTTTGCAAGTCGTGTTTATGCTGTAAATTTTATTTTCTTTAGGGTTGAACCCTTTCATATATACATTGCTGCTTGCGGATATTTATTCGTATTTAACTAATCTCATGCCTATTTGCGTGGAATTTTACCAAAGTTTTTATTTTTTCTTTGTATTTCTAGTGAAGCAATAAATACCTACTAAACTCGCCCTTAGTGATTGCAGGAGCTGGTGTTTTACTTCTGTCTTGGTAAGTGTCACTTATTAGGTTGAGGTTATTTTGTGGGTAATTTTCGTGGTTTTACGCTAATCGAATTGATGATTGTTGTGTCTATCGTTGGGATTTTGACTGCAGTTGCTATTCCCCTTTATTCAGACTACGCAGTACGTTCGAAGATGAGTGAAGTGATGGCGTTTGCTGCTAAGGCGAAGTCTGCTGTCGTTGAGTCTTTTCAGTCCGCAGGAGTTTTACCTGTGAATAATGGCGCCGCAGGCCTTGACGTAAGTGGTGCGCAGGGTGATTCCCGTTTTGTTGAGGCGGTGAATGTGGCTGATGGTGTAATTACGATAGATGTGCAGAATTCAGGCAACCCTGCACTTGACTTGAGTAATGTGATTTTAACGCCGTTCCAGATGGATGGGGTCACACCTGTGGTTGCTGGTTATTCGGGAATTATTGTTTGGCAATGTAGTGTTAGTGCTCCTAATCTCGCTAGGTTTTTTCCACCAAATTGTCGCTAGAATATACATTTTTTGGTTGTTTACTCTAATGTTCTTTCATTAATGAAAGTTTCTGATTTTTTGCAGTATCTCGTATTCGAGGCAGAGAATTTTTTGTGCAATAAGGTGAGTTACTGAATATTTCCCCTCCCGGGTATCATCAGAAACCTGTAACCGCCCCTCAATCAACAGAATATTTCCCCCCTTGATTTCCGCCCGGTAGCGCAGCTGCACCTGTTCCCACAACACCACATTCACTACCCCGGTCTCGTCTTCCAGGGTCAGAAACATCACCCCCGAGGCGCTGCCGGGGCGTTGGCGGCAGGTGGTTAGGCCGAGTATTTTTACTTGCTGGCCGTCGCGGCAACGGGGGAGGTCGCAGGCTCTGAGGAGGTTGCGGTATTTGTGCTGTTTGCGCAGCAGGGCGATGGGGTGTTCGCGCAGGCTGAGGCCGGTGCTGCTGTAGTCGCTGTAGGTGTTGTCTTCCAGTGTGTTCTCCGGCAGGAGGGTACAGCTTGGCAGGTTTTCCAGCTGGTGGCTGAGGGCTTGCCAGGTGTTCTGGTAGCGGTTTTCCGCCAGGGTGTGGAAGCTGTTGGCGCTGGCGAGGGCGGCGCGTTGCTCCGGGGAGAGGAGGGCTCGCTGGTGGAAGTCTTCCAGGCTGGTGAAGTTTCCCTGCTGGCGCTGGGTGGTGATGGTTTCTGCGCTCTGTTCGCTGAGGCCCTTGATCAGGCGCATGCCCAGGCGCAGGGCCGGGATTCGGGATGGCGGCAATTCCAGGCGGTGGTGCCAGTGGCTGTACTGTACGTTGATGGGCAGTACGGTTACGTTGTGGCGCTGGGCGTCGTAGACCAGTTGCGCGGGGGCGTAGAAGCCCATGGGCTGGCTGTTGAGCAGGCCGCAGTAGAAGGCCGCCGGGTGGTGGTGTTTGATCCAGGCGGAGAAGTAGGCGAGCAGGGCGAAGCTGGCGGAGTGGGATTCCGGGAAGCCGTAAGAGCCGAAGCCCTTCATCTGTTCGAACAGCTGCTCGGCGAGGCTGCGCTGGTAGCCGTTGGCGAGCATGCCGTTGATCAGTTTTTCCCGGAACTGGATCAGGTTGCCGTTCTTGCCCCAGCTGGCCATGGCGCGGCGCAGGGCGTCGGCCTCGCCGCCGCTGAAGCCGGCGGCCACCATGGAGAGCTTGATCACCTGTTCCTGAAAAATCGGCACGCCCAAGGTGCGCTCGAGAACGGGGCGCAGGTTTTCGTGGGGGTAGGTGACGGGTTCCTGCTGCTGCTTGCGCCGCAGGTAGGGGTGCACCATGCCGCCCTGGATCGGTCCGGGGCGGACGATGGCGATCTCGATCACCAGCTCGTAAAAGCGCCGCGGCTGCAGTCGCGGCAGCATGCTCATCTGCGCGCGGGATTCGATCTGGAATACGCCGACGGTGTCGGCGCGGCACATCATTTCATACACGTCACCGTCGTCCGGGGGGATGTCCTGCAGGCGCATGCGCCGGCCGTAGAGCGCGATATAGGTGAGGGACTTGCGCAGGGCGGTGAGCATGCCGAGGGCGAGGATATCCACCTTCATCAATTTCAGGTCTTCGATATCTTCCTTGTCCCACTGCACGATGGTGCGCTCGTCCATGGCGGCATTTTCGATGGGCACCAGCTGGCTCAGAGGCAGCTGGGTAATCACGAAGCCGCCCACATGCTGGGACAGGTGCCGCGGAAAGCCATAGATCTGTTCCAGTAGTGCCGGCAGCATTTTGCCCGCGGTGCTGTCGGGGTTGATACCGGCCTTCTGCATCTGCTGCGGAAAGTCTTCCAGTTTGTCCCACCAGGTGCGCTCCGCCTGCAGGCGCTCGATGGTGGCGGCGCCGAGGCCGAGGGCCTTGCCCACATCCCGCAGCGCGCTTTTGAAACGGTAGGTGATCTTGGTGGCGGCGAGCCCGGCGCGCTCGCGGCCGTACTTCCGGTAGATGTACTGGATGATTTCCTCGCGCCGCTCGTGCTCGAAGTCCACGTCGATATCCGGTGGTTCGTTGCGTTCGCGGGAGATAAAGCGCTCGAACAACAGGCCGATCTTGTGCGGGTCGATCTCGGTGATAAACAGGCAGTAGCACACCACGGAATTGGCCGCGGAGCCGCGTCCCTGGTACAGGATGTGCTGGCTGCGGGCGTACTGGACGATATCGTAGATGGTGAGGAAGTAGTGCTCGTATTGGAGCTCGGCAATCAGTGCCAGTTCGATGTCGATCTGTTTGCGGATGCGTTCTTCCGGGCCTTTGGGCCAGCGTATCGGGATGCCGGTTTCCACCAGTTCCCGCAGGTAGTCGCTGGCGTTTTTACCGGGGGCGAGGACTTCCGAGGGGTACTGGTATTGCAGCTCCTTCAGGCTGAAGGTACAGCGGTTGGCGATCTCGAGCGTGTTGGCGATGGTGCTCTCGGGATAGAGCGAGGCGATTTCCGGCAAGGGGCGCAAATAGCGCTCTGCATTCTGCTCCAGGCGGTAGCCCAGCTGATCCAGGGTGCAATTGTGGTAATTCGCGTTGAGCACATCCTGCAGGGGCTTGCGGCTGCGGTGGTGCATCAGTACCGCGTTGGTGGCCACCTGCGGCAGCTGCTGGGATTGGGCAAATGCGAGCAGCTGGGTTAATTGCAGGTTTTGTCCGGGTAGCAGCCGGTTGTTGAATGCAATATACAGGCGCTGGCTGAACTGCTGCTTCAGGGCCGGGGGGATCTCCAGTGGTGTGCTGGTTGGCAGCCACAGGCAGATCGCCTGTTTGCAGGTCGTAAGCACATCTTCCAGAAAGGTCTGGTACTGGCCTTTTTCCGCGCGCAGACGCGAGGTGGAAATCAGCTGACAGATTTCGCTGTAGGCGGTTTTGTCTGGTGCCAGCAAGACCAGTTGCTGGTTGCTTTCCTGCAGGCGGAAAAAACTGCCGCAGATGAGTTTCAGCTCGCTGCCTTCGGCCTTGAGTTTTTCCAGCTCGGCATAGGCCCGCACCACGCCCGCCATGGAGCACTCGTCGGTAATGGCGAGGGCGCGGTAACCGAGCGTATGGGCGGTAGCGATCAGTTCCTGTGGGTGCGAGGCGCCCTGCAGAAATGAAAAGTTACTCTGGCAGAAAAGTTCGGCGTACTGCATGGCCTGAATCGGATACCTACAACAACGATGGTTACCGGTTCAGGTTGTTGTGCAGGTCTCCTAAAAAGTGTTCTCCCGGCTATGGCGTAGCCGCACGATCACAAGAGACGCGACGGTTTCCCGGTAGCGCACAATGTAATTTCCTGAACCGAAAGGAATGACCAGGTCTCTGAATGGCATGGCCTCCTCTACGGGGCGGCCGGCCTCGGGGTTGTTCTGCAGGATCTTGATGGCTTCCTGAATCCGCCTTGCGGCTTTTTTGGCCGCTTCGGGGTTTTCCTGTTGGATAAAGCTTCTGAGCCGCATCAGGTCTGTTACCGCCTCCGGCAGCCAGATTATTTCCCGGTCCATGGTTTTTCCTGATCGGTTCCCCAGCTATCGAGCCATTCCATAACGTCTTCGTTGGAAGCACTTTTCCCGGTGCGCTGGAACTCTTCCCAGCGGGCCAGTGCAATAGCCTTTTCCCGCTCCTTGGCCTCTTCCTGGGCCAGGTACAGCTTGAGTGCCTCTTTGGCCAGATAGCTTTTTGAGCGATGAGTTTTTTCCGCCAAGGCGGATAGTCGACGCTCCAGATCTTTATCAAGTCTTACACCCAGCATGATGCTCTCTCCTGCCACCGGTCGTTGTTAAGCCTAGTTTAACGCAGATAGCAGTGTTAAATAGAGTTAAACAAATTAAACAGTGTTTAACGGTGGTTGGAAATTGGAGCATGCCATCAGCGATTGCAGTTTCGACCCTGTGGTCAAGTTCTCACCCGTAAACCCCATGCAGATACCAATCCTCAGACGTCAGGTCCTGAAACACCCAGTACAGGCTCCCCTGCACCCCGCGGGCGATGTAGTAGTCGCGGGCGTGGCGGCGGTGTTGCCACCAGTAGCCGTCGATGCGTTCGGGGCCCTGGAGCAGTTGCAGCTCGCCGTCGTAAAACAGTTTGTGGTCCCGCTGCTGGATTCTGTCTGGCCTGGGTAGCAGCCAGCTGGGGCGGGGGGCGTTGACCGGGTTTAGCTGGTGGCCGCGTTGCCGGCTCTGCAGGCTGAGACTGTCGGCGCTGGCCCAGGCCTGCTCCGGCAGGTAGCTCTCCTTGAGGGTGACGCCGGACAGGGCCTGGTGGCCGAGGCGGGCCTTGAGCTTGTCGATCAGCTGGTAGCTGTCGTGCAGCTTGCTGCCTTCATCAAAAAAATCTTCGCGCAGGCTCTGCGCTTCCAGTGCCCGCAGTTGCTGGCACTTGAGGGCCAGTGCCTGCACCGGTTCCTGCAGCTCTACCCGTTCCAGTTGCAGCTTGGTGAGTGCGATCAGCCGCTGCGGGTCCAGCAGCGGGCGGGAGATCTCCACTTTCACTTCCCGACTGCCACGGCTGCCGTAATCCAGCACCCAGCACAATTGCTGGCTGTAGAGCTGGCGGCGCTGCAGTTGCCTGCAGAGTTCGCGCACCAGGCGCCCGGCGGGGAACAGGAGCTGCTCGCTGTTATCCAGCGGGCTGGGGAAAAAGAGTTCGCTGTGGAATTCCGGTGGCGGCTCGTAGCTGGGCACCGGGTCCGGGCGGGTGCCGTTGAGGCGCGCCAAGTAATCGATAAACCCGCGCCCGAAGCGGTTGCCCACTTCCGACAGGGGAATGGCCAGTAGCTGGCTGACCCGTTTGATGCCGCAGGCATACAGTTTGGCGATGGCCTTGTTGCTGCAGTCCAGCAGTTTGCTGGGGGCGAAGCTGATCCACTGGCGCCACTGTTGCGGTGTCGGCGGCGCCTTGGTTTCCGCCAGCCACTGGCGGTGTTCCGGCAGCTGGCTGAGCAGGTGCGCGGCACTGGGACTGTGGCCGAGGCCCATAAAGTGGCTGATGCGCATTTTGTGCAGCTCTTTGCGCAGTTGCTGCAACAGGGGCGCGAGGCCGCCGCTGGCTTTCAGGCTGCCGCTTAGTTCCAGAAACAGACAGTCGGTTTCTTCCCCGCTGCGGGCATTTTTACTGCTGCTTTTCTGACTGGCGCTGCCGCGGGGGGAGACCACCGGGGTAAAGCTGTAGCCCCACTGGGCTAGCTGTTGCAGCAGCTGCGATTCCCGCTCGCTATCCCGCTCCAGCAATTCCAGCGCCGGGCAGTAGGCACAGGCGGTGGCGATGGTGAGGCCGGCGGTTACGTTGTGGGTGCTGGCGGCGGCGTTGGCTTCCAGGATCAGGCTGCTCTGGGTGACGGCCAGCGGCGTGTCATCGCCGGCCTTGCGGTGGGCGCGGGTCAGGGCCTCCAGGGGCAGTTTGGGAAACTGGATGCAGAGCCAGAGCATGGTGCGGCCTCTCTTTGTTTTCTGCTTAGTGCAGCGGCTGGTCGCGGCGGACCAGATCCGGGTTGCGCGCCAGGTGGATGCGCTGGCCGGATTTGCCGTTCAGCTGCTTGAGCAGCTGCAGTGCCAGTTGTTCGCCATCGCTTTTCAGCTGCAGGCGCAGCGCAGCGGGGGAGGGGGTGTTGGCGCAGGAACCGGGGCGAAAATGAAAGTGCAGGCAGTCGCCCTCGCGGGCGGCGACCTGCAGGCGGCGCAGGTCCTTGTCGGCGGGAGTTTCTTTGGTCTGCCAGCCCACCAGTGCGCCACAGGCGCCGGATTGCAGGGACTGCTCTGCGGCCCACAACTGATCCCGCTGGCCGCGGGGGTGCAGGATCAGCAGTTTTTCCAGCTGCACGCCCGCCTGTACCAGTGCCGGTGCGTAGGGAATGTGTGGCGGATTGATCAGGATCACCATGCGCCCCTGGCGGGTCATCTCCGCCAGGGTGGGCAGGATCAGGGACAGCTCGCCGATGCCGCCTTTGTCTACCAGCAGTTCGCTGGTGGCGCCGCGGGGCCAGCCGTGGTTGGCGAGCAGGGCATCCAGGCCGCGAAAGCCGGTGGCAATGCCGGTGCGGGGCTGCCGCTGGCGATTGGCCAGCTGCCAGATATCCGGCCGGGTCAGCAGCTGCTGTAGCGGCTGGGTTGCTGGCTGACTGTCGGCCTGGTTACTTAACTGCTTGTTTTGCATGAAGTTTTCGGCGCTGTTCACGATCGGCTTGCTCCGCACGGGCTTTTGAAACGGGGTTGACTGGATGTGCATACAGTATCTACTGGCAATTTATACAGTAGTCGTCCAGTGTCGGCAAGCCTGTACCAACTAGGTTGGCACTTTTTCGAACAGGTCAAACCGGCTATGATTCGGCCTCTTTTGTGTGACCAGACATTTGTATAAATCGAGGGGGCAGGGTGAGCATCAAATCCGATAAGTGGATTCGTCGTATGGCTGAGCACGAGGGCATGATCGAGCCCTTTGAACCGGGCCAGGTACGCCACGGTGAATCCGGTGACCGCCTGATCTCCTACGGCACCTCCAGCTACGGCTACGATGTGCGCTGTGCCAGCGAGTTCAAGATCTTCACCAATGTGCACTCCGCCACCGTGGACCCCAAGGCATTTGACGAAGACAGCTTTGTGGATGTGACCGGCGACTACTGCGTGATCCCGCCGAACTCCTTTGCCCTGGCGCGCACCGTGGAGTACTTCCGTATCCCGCGCTCGGTGCTGACCATCTGCCTGGGCAAGTCCACCTACGCCCGCTGCGGCATCATCGTCAATGTGACCCCGCTGGAGCCGGAGTGGGAAGGGCACGTGACCCTGGAATTCTCCAACACCACCAACCTGCCGGCGAAGATCTACGCTAATGAAGGTGTGGCGCAGATGCTGTTCTTCGAGTCCGACGAGATCTGCGATGTGTCCTACAAGGACCGCGGCGGCAAATACCAGGGCCAGCGCGGCGTGACCCTGCCGAAGACCTGATCTTCCAATCTGACAAAGTTTTGCCATGACAGACTTTCCCGCCCAGGCCGATGTACTGATCATCGGCGCCGGCGCCGCCGGCCTGATGTGTGCGGCGGTGGCGGGCAAGCGCGGGCGCAGCGTGCTGGTGCTGGACCACGCCAACAAGGTCGGCAAGAAAATCCTGATGTCCGGCGGCGGCCGCTGCAACTTCACCAATCTGTACACGGCGCCGGACAACTTCTACAGCGAAAACCCCCACTTCTGTAAATCCGCCCTGGCCCGCTACACCCAGTGGGACTTTATTGCGCTGGTGGAAAAGCACGGTATCCCCTATCACGAGAAGACCCTCGGCCAGCTGTTCTGCGACAACAAGTCCCGGGATATTGTCGACCTGCTGCTCACGGAGTGCCGCGAGGCCAGGGCCCAGATTCGCACCCGCTGCGAGATCCAGCGCATCGAGCCTCTGGAGACCCTAGAGGGAGAGGGTGGGAAAGGCTTTGAAGTGCACACCAGTCTCGGCAAGGTGGTGTGCGAATCCCTGGTGATCGCCACCGGCGGCCTGTCGATTCCCACCATGGGCGCGACCGGATTTGGCTACGATATTGCCAGGCAGTTCGGCCACAACCTAATTCCCACCCGCGCGGCGCTGGTGCCGTTTACCCTGAACAAACGCGCGCTGGCGCGGCAGCAGGAATTGCCGGGCACTTCCCTGGCGGTCAATGCCAGCTGTGAGCAGGGGCACTTCCACGAGCAGATGCTGTTTACCCACAAGGGTTTGTCCGGCCCGGCGGTGCTGCAGATTTCCAGCCACTGGCGTGAAGGCAAGGCGGTGGAATTCGACCTGGCTCCGGGGTTGGACCTGGCACAATGGCTCGGCGAGCAGCGCGGTAAAAAGCCGGAAAGTTTTCTGCACACGATCCTGGCGGAGCTCTGGAGCAAAAAACTGGTGCAGTTTTTCCTGCAGCTGAACGGGATTGAGAGCAAGCCGCTGAAGCAGTATGGCGAGAGTGAACTAAAAACCCTTGGCGAAAAGCTGCAGACCTGGAGCCTGATTCCGGAGGGCACCGAGGGTTACCGCACTGCGGAGGTGACACTGGGCGGAGTGGATACCAACGAGGTTTCTTCCCGCAGCATGGAGAGCCAGAAACAGCCGGGACTGTATTTTATCGGCGAGGTGCTGGATGTGACCGGCTGGCTGGGTGGGTTTAATTTTCAGTGGGCCTGGGCATCTGCGCACGCGGCCGGCGGTGAGGTCTGACGGAGAACATTATGGGTGACGTACTGCCATTCAAGAGAAAGACTGCCTGGGAAAAACACAAGGGCAGCAGCCTGTGCCGGGACGGTTTCCACAAATGGGTGGTGGTGACCGAGCGCAAGTTTGATGTGAAGCAGGGCAAGCTGGTGACCGAGTACCGCTGCCAGCGCTGTGGGAAAACCAAGACCAAATTAGTGTAAATAAAAAAGCCGGCATTAATGCCGGCTTTTTTGCTTAAGGTCCGCTGAATTACTGTTTCGGAGCCGCAACCCCCATCTCTTCCAGCAGATTGTCTGCGTGGTCCACCTTCTCCATCACCCACAGCATATACGCCACGTCCACGTGAATCGCGCGGGTGTTGTCGTTGAAGTCCCAGTCCGCATTGATGCTGTCGTAGGTGCCGTCGAATACCAGGCCGATCAGTTCACCCTTGCCATTCATGGTGGCAGAACCGGAGTTGCCGCCGGTGATGTCCACGGTGGTGAGGAAGTTGACCGGTACGGAATCCAGCTCTTCTTTGTAGAAACGGCCGTAGTCCTTGTTCTTGATTGCACCCAGCAGTGCCTGGGGTGCATCGAACGGATCTTCGCCTGTGTACTTGGCCTCGATGCCGCGCAGGGTGGTGAAGGGCACAAAGCCGTCCTTGCCGTCGTTACCATCGGCGGGCCCCTTGATGGTGCCGGCGGGCGGGGTGTAGCCCTTGACCAGGCCGTAGGTCAGGCGCAGGGAGCTGTTGGCATCCGGGTAGACCGGCTTGCCCTGCTCGTTGTAGTAGGCGATCAGCAGGTCCATGTACTGCGGGCGCAGTTCGGCGAACTTGCCTGACATGGCCTTGTCGCGCTGCTCGAGTGCGTAGCGGTCGTCGTAGGTGGCCACGGCCAGCTGGATGAACGGATCGTCGCTGTTGCGGAAATCTTCCGGGGACTTGTCCATCCACTCGAGGCGGGTCTCGGTGTCGGTGAGGCCGGTTTTTTCGTACATCGCACCCAGTTTCTGCTGCAGTGCGTCGCCGCTCAGGTCACCGGCGAAATAGCTGTCGAAGCTTTCCAGGTGCTGGTCTTGCGGCAGCGCATTGTAGCGCTCGATAAAGTAGGTCCAGATGGCCTGGTCCACGGTCGGCTCGAAGTTGCGTTCGATGCGCTTCATGCTCTCGGTGAAACGGGTCATGTCCCGTTCCTGGTAACCGGGCTCGCGCTCCATGTTCGGCTTCTGCTTCTCCAGGCTCAGGCGGTAGAGGCGCTGTGCCGAGCTCAGCATGGACGAGCGGCTCATGTAGCCCAGCAGCATATCGCGCTCCTGGGTGGACTGCTGCTCGCTGATCAGCTGTTGCAGGTCGCTGATTACGGAAGCGTATTTTTCCTTGGATTCCGGGTTGGCTTCGATCCACGCCTGCAGGTCTTTTTCCAGCTGCTGCTTGCGCTGCAAAAGGTCGCTGCGGTTGTAGCCCTCCATCATGCCGGTGAAGTTTTTCGAGTAGTTGTTGAGGCCGGCAACCAGGCTGGCGTACTTGAGTGCCGCGTCCTTGTTGTTCTCGGTGGCCTTGCCGATCACCCCGGACCACTCTTCCAGCACCTTCTGCATGGTGGGGTAGTACCAGGTGAAGTTGTTGCTGACTTCTTCCGCGGTGCGGTAGCGGTTGGTGCGGCCGGGGTAACCGGCAACCATCACGAAGTCACCTTTCTCGGGACCCTTGGTGGCTACTTTGAGGAAGTGCTTGGGTTTGTAGGGAACGTTGTCTTTGGAGAAGTCCGCCGGTTTGCCATCCGGGCCTACATAGGCGCGCAGGAAGGAGTAGTCGCCGGTATGGCGCGGCCACATCCAGTTATCGATATCGCCGCCGAATTTGCCGATGGAGGCCGCCGGCGCGTGTACCAGGCGCACGTCGCGGATTGCCAGTTGTTTGATGAGGTAGTAGCTGGCTCCGCCGTAATAGCTGTAGACCTCGCAGCGGTGGCCGGGGTCGGATTCACACTCGGCCACCAGGGCCTTTTCCGCATCTTCAATGGCCTTGAAGCGGGTGGCACCATCCATGTCGTCGCTGAGTTTGCTCTTCACCTTGTCGGTGACTTCCTGCATGTCCACGGTGACGTAGATGCGCGAGCCCGGTGCCGCCTGCAGCTCTTCGTCCAGGGTCTTGGCGAGGAAGCCGTTGGCCAGCAGGTCGTTGTCTTCGGTGGAGTTGTAGGAAATGGAGCCGTAAGCACAGTGGTGGTTGGTGGCGACCAGGCCCTGGGGCGAGACGAAAGACGCGGAGCAGCCACCGAGGCTGACCACGGCGTTCATCGGGAACTGGGTCAGGTCCGTCATGGTTTTCGGATCCAGTTCCAGCCCCAGGCTCTTCAGCTTGTCGCCGATTTCCGGCAGCTGGCGGGGCATCCACATCCCCTCGGTGGAGACGGTTTCCTCTGTGGTTACGGCCGGCTTGGCGGCGCCGGTGTCGGCTTCAACGGCCACCTTATCGTCGGTGGATTTGCTACAGGCGCCCAACAATACTGCGGCAAGGGAAAGCCCCATCGCCAGCGGGAGTTTTGAATAACTTTTCACGGAAATTCCTTAAATGGTTTCCTGGAAATTGGTTGGTGTGGTTGAAAAATAAACAGGGCCGTCGGCGGCCACGTGTGAGGAATATTCTCACAGATCCCGCCGCACGAAAAACTGCGCCATTCACAAGTCGCAATGTCCCCCGTTGCGTTTGCCAACCTGTAAAATAGGCGATTTAACCGAGGTACACCCATGGAAAAGCAGGATCTGGTGGATATTGCGCGCACACCCATGCCCTTCGGGAAATATGCCGGCCGCCCGCTGATTGACCTGCCGGAGGAGTACCTGCTCTGGTTTGCGAAAAAGGGCTTCCCCAACGGCCGCCTGGGGCAATTGATGGCGATGACGCTGGAAATCAAGATCGAAGGCCTGGAGGGCCTGATCAAGCCCCTCAAAAGCGGAAAGTGAATGGCAAAAAGGAGAACCGGTAAGGGTTCTCCTTTTTTGCTCAGGCAGCTGCCATTAGCGCTCGTAAACCCGGCGGCCGCGGCTGTCGTAGTAGTAGCGTCTTTTCTTCTCGCGGTCGTAGAGCCAGCCGCCGACACCACCCAGTGCCGCACCTACGGCGGTGCCGCCGGGACTGCCGGAAATCAGGGCCCCGGTTACCGCGCCGACGCCAATGCCGGTACCCACACGACGGTCGGTGTCACTCATGGAGGCGCAGCCTGCGCCGAGCAGACTGGATGTCAGCACTGTAACCAGCCCCAAACGCTTGATTGATTGCATCTGCATAAATACCCCTTCACTTCGCTTGTTTGAGGATCAGCGAGAATGACCTTCGGTCTTTCTTCAGTTTGCTTGACTGACGCTGGTCGGAATCAGTGTATGGTCGTGTTTTGACCACCACAAAAATCTTTTCGACAGAGATTAGGCGTATGTAGTGCGGCAGTGATGGGGTAAGCTCGCTCTTGCCGGGCTCAGTTCGGGCATCAGAATACAGCCGAATTGCCGCTGGGGAAGGATGGAAGAAAAGCTATGTCACAACCTGATCTAACGCTTGTACAGGTGCCGGAGCCAAGCCAGGTTCGCAGCCGGCAGGCCCTGGAACGGTTGTTGAAGGCCGGGGAAGAGTTGCTGGCCGACAATCAGTTCGAAGAAGCCAGCGTGGCGGAAATCGCGAGCCGGGCTGAATCATCCGTGGGGACGTTCTACCGGCTGCTGGGAGACAAGGAAACCCTCTCGCAATTGCTGCTGCAGCGATTCATGCAGCGGCTTGCGGATGCTACCGCATCACTGCGTGGTGCCGGTGCAGACTGTCGCGATCTCGGTGAGGGCGTGCGCCTGCTTACGGATACCTATATCGATGTCTATACCGGGCGTCGCGGCGTACTCCGCGCGGTTATTTTGCGGGCCTCCCGCAGTGCCGCCTTCCGGGATCGGGTGCACCAGCTCAATACACACATATCCTCAACTGCCTGCGATTGTCTCGAGCCGTTCCTGGACCAGGTGCTGCACGACAATCCCCGCCAGGCGGTGGCCACCGGGGTCCACATGGTGCTGGGGGCTCTGAACCAGCATACGGTAACCGGCACCCTGGGTGGTTTGCCGGCAGAGTCCCTGCGAAGGGAAATTGCCCGGTTGCTGTTGGGCTATCTGCGCGGTCCGCGTTAAACCCCACGCCAGTCTTCTCCCTAATTGGCATCATTTTCCACCTGGGTGGATGAATTCCACTTGCACGAGGTGGGGGCGGGGAGTACGCTTTCGGTATCGGAATTCGTATTCCGATTCCATTTTTAGGTTTTCCCCGCCAGATCGGGCGAGCCAGCGGAAGTGGGGTCGGGGTTGCGAAATTGGGGCGGGGCCGCTGAACCAGGGGCCGCCGAATAGAGCGAAGTACAGACCAGCCCCACCCACAGAACAATAACAACAGCGATATGAGACAGAACCATGCCGTATTTTTCCCGTGACGGCCGCAGGCTGCAGTTCACCGATACCCAGGGGCAGGGTGAACCCCTGTTACTGTTGCACGGCCTCGGTTCCAGAGGTGATGACTGGCAACCCCAAATAGAGAGCCTCAATGGTGAGTTCCGCATACTGACCCTCGATTTTCCCGGGCACGGTGACAGCGCGACGCTGACCGGACCCGTAACCATAGAGGCTCTCGCGGCAGATGCCCTGGCGCTGCTGGACCATCTCGCCATCGAGCGTGCCCATGTGGCCGGACTCTCCCTCGGTGGAATGGTGACGCTGCAACTGGTGGCCAGCCATCCACAGCGCCTGCGTACGGTAACCGTGATCAATTCCGGTCCCGGCATGAATAAGGGGCGCTGGCGGCTCAGATTACTGGTCGCATTGCGCACCCTGATGATTCGCAGCCTGGGTTTGCCGGCACTGGCCAAAAGTATCGCGCCGAAGCTGTTTCCCGACCCCGCGCAGCAGTCACTGCGGGAAAAATTCCTGCAGAGTATTGCCGCCGCGGACAGTCGCAGCTACCTGAAAATCCTGCGGGCAATCGGTCGTTTCAACGTATGGCCGGGTATTGCTGGCAGCCCGGTTCCGGCACTGATCATGACCGCGGACAACGATTACACCCCGGTCTCCTACAAGGCCGCTTACGCGGCGACTATGCAAAACGCGCAGCTTTCCATCATCGAAAATTCCGGCCACGCCTCACCGATGGATGCGCCGGAGCAATGCAACCTGAATATCCGCACATTTCTGCGCAAACACACCGCGAAGGAGGGCACCCTGTTGGCGCAGGCATCCGTCGACTGATTTCAACCATAAAAAAATAGCGAGAGAGGAATTGGGTATGTCTAATAAAAATAACGTGGTACCTGGATTTCAAAAGTGTTTGCTCACCCTGGCCATTGCCGGCCTCGGCGGCACCGGTGTGATCGGTGCGCCCCAGGCTGCAGCCCAGAGCGCTGCCGCCGAGCGCAGTCAGGTACAGGCGATCGAGGAAATTGTGGTCTCCGCGCGCCGGCGCGACGAATCCCTGCAGGAAGTGCCGCAGGCGGTCAGTGCCATCAGTGGCAAGGACATGCTGATTGCCGGTATTTCCGATCTGTCGGATCTGCAGTCGCAGGTACCCGGGCTTACGGTCTATCCTGCACGCGCCACCAGTTCCACGGTGACCGCATATATCCGTGGTGTGGGGCAGTCGGACCCTCTGTGGGGCGTGGAGCCGGGAGTGGGTATCTACGTGGATGATGTGTACCTCGCTCGCCCCCAGGGCGCCCTGCTGGAAATGCTGGACGTGGAGCGGGTGGAAGTGTTGCGCGGTCCTCAGGGAACCCTGTACGGGCGCAATACCATCGGCGGTGCGATCAAATACGTGAGTCGCCCGATCGGTGATGAAACGGAAATCGCGCTGAAGACGGCGCTCGGCAGCTATAACCAGCGGGATTTCGCCGCGTCCATCATTACTCCACTGTCCGAAAGCCTTTTCGCCAGCCTGGCGGTGGGCAGCTTCGAGCGCGATGGTTTTGGCAAAAACCGTCTCACCGGCGCGGAGGTTTCCGACAAGCAGTTGTATGCGGGGCGAGCGGTACTGGAGTGGCGCCCTGACGCCAACTGGTCGGTAAACCTGGCCCACGATGCGGTCTATGATCGCTCGGCCGTGCCCGGTGCCCAGCGTATGGTGGTCAATGGTGTCGAGTCTTTCTTCAGTGGTGAGGCGCCGCTGCCGGTCAGCGATCACCGCTATGATGTGGACAATGGCTTCGCCAACCAGAGCAACGATACCGACAATTCCGGTACTGCTCTCACTGTCGGCTGGCAGGGCGAGGGTAACTGGACGTTCAAGTCCATCACTGCCCGCCGCGAGGGGGAGTTCAACCAGGCCATTGACTTTGACCTCGGACCCTATCCCATTGCCGACGTAGACGGCGTACAGCACGACGAACAACTGAGCCAGGAATTCCAGTGGCAGTACAACGGCGATGCCCTGAGCGGTGTATTCGGGCTTTATCTGCTGGACGCGACAGCGGGTGGCGAGGTGCGCAACCGCTTCGGTGTTCCGACAGTGCTGGTAGCGCCTGCACTGGTGCCGATCATTGGGCCCACTCTCGCGATTTATGGTTCAAGTGGTGGCGAGGTGGACACCGACGCCGCAGCGCTGTTTGGTGACCTCAGCTATAACTTCACGGACGCTACTGCGCTCAACCTCGGGGGGCGCTTCAACCGCGAGAAGAAGCGCGCCGTGGTGCTTAACCAGAATATGGCGGATGCAGATTTCACGATTCCCAACGGTCAGGTCAGTGCGGATTTCGAAGGTGCGGAAACCTGGACGGACTTCTCTCCCCGTATTGGTATCGATCACCAGCTCAATGAAACAACGCTGCTTTACGCCAGTTACAGTGAGGGCTTCAAGAGCGGTGGCTTCAATATCCGCGCCAACACCGTGCAGGTTCCCGAATCACAGAATCCCTACAAACCGGAGGAGGTCGCCAGTTACGAGCTGGGCGTCAAGGCAGATATTGGCGAATCCCTGCGGGTGAATGCCGCGGCCTTTTACAGTGACTACAAGGATATTCAGCTCAGCATCTTTACCGGTGTGGACACCACCGGCGATGGCAACAAGGACAGCTTCTTCGGTGATTTTACCAATGCCGGCGCCGGTGTGATCCGCGGACTCGAACTGGAGTACCAGTGGATGCCAACCGACTATTTCACGCTGAGCGGCAATGCTACCTGGCTGGATGCCTATTACCGGGAATACATTTCCGCGGGCGTGAATGTTGCTGATGATCAGGAATTTACCAATACCCCAGAACTAGCCTATACGGTCAATGGTGATTTCAGCTTTGCACTCGCAGAGTTCGGCAATATCGATGCGCGTCTGAGTTACAGCTATCGAGATGACGTTTATCCGACCACGGACCTGAGTGACATCGTTTTCCAGGAAGCCTACGGGCTCTGGAACGCAGCGGTGGTTTTCACCCCGGTGTCGTCGGATAACTGGCAGCTTGCGCTCGAAGGGCGGAATTTGACCGACGAGGAATACCGCAACACGGGCTATGACCTTCGAGGATCCGGATTCCCGATCGTAAGCGGATTTTACGGTGATCCCCGGGTGTGGGCGTTGCGGCTGGATATCGATCTCTGACATTTTTCTCCGGAGCTGCCGCCGGCAGCTTCGATCTAAAAACTGAGGGAGAACGCTATGCACGGCCTGATGATGCAGGGGCAGCTGACCCTGACTGGCATTATGCGTCACGCGCAGGAAAATTTTTCCACCCGTGAAATTGTATCCATTACCGCAGACAATCCACGCCACCGCTATACCTACGGAGAGGCCTTTGAACGCGCCGGGCAACTCGCCAGTGCGTTGCAGAAACTCGGGGCACAACCCGGCGACTGTATCGGAACCCTGGCCTGGAATGATCACCGGCACTTCGAGCTGTACTACGCAACCTCGTGCAGTGGACTGGTTTGCCACACGATTAATCCGCGACTGTTTACTGAACAGATCGCCTACATTATTCAGCATGCAGAAGATCGCTGGCTGTTTATCGACCCGGCGTTTGTGCCTGTGGTGGAATCGATCGCGGCCAGCCTTCCCGGTGTAAAGGGGTTTGTCATTCTGTGTGACCAGGCACAAATGCCGGCCACCACCTTGCGCAACACCATTTGTTATGAAGCATTGCTTACCGGCGAGCCATCTGGTTTTTCGTGGCCCGAACTCAATGAACAAAGTGCGGCGGCACTTTGCTACACCTCAGGTACCACCGGTAATCCCAAGGGGGTGCTTTATTCCCACCGCGCGATGACCCTGCATACCTACGGTGTGTTGATGCCGAACGCATTCTCACTGCAGGAATATGAAGCGGTAATGCCGGTGGTGCCCATGTTTCATGTCAATGCCTGGTCGCTCCCTTATGCCGCACCGGTTATGGGGGCGAAACTGGTGTTGCCCGGCCCGAAAATGGGCTGCGGCGAAACACTGTGTGCCCTGATCCAGGAAGAAAACGTCAATGTGGCGGCGGGGGTGCCGACGGTCTGGCTGGCCCTGTTGCAATACCTGCGCGAAACCGCACAGGAAGTTCCAAGCCTGCAACGGGTTATTGTCGGTGGCGCGGCCTGTCCCTGGTCGATCATGCAGGAGTTTGAAAAGAGACACGGGGTTTATACCCACCACGCCTGGGGTATGACGGAAATGAGTCCACTCGGCACTTTCAACGGCTGGCTGCCGGAAAATATCCAGCCACAAGAGCGCAGGAGACGACGGCTCAAACAGGGGCGCGCGGCATTCGGAGTGGAAATGCGCATCGTCGATGACAGCGGCAAACGCCTGCCCCACGACGGTATTGCGTTTGGCGCATTACAGGTACGGGGCCCCTGGATCTGCGAACGCTATTTCAAGTCCGAAGCTTCTGCTCTCACTACCGATGGCTGGTTTGATACTGGCGATGTGGCGACCATTGATGCAGACGGTTACCTCGGCATAACCGACAGAACCAAAGACGTGATCAAATCCGGCGGAGAATGGATTTCGTCCATCGAGCTGGAAAATATTGCGGTAGCCATGCCGGAAATCCGTGAGGCGGCGGTCATCGGTATTGCCCATGAGAAATGGGATGAACGACCGCTGCTGGTAGTGGTACCCACACCGGGTGCTGCCGTGGATACGACTGAAATTCTGGATCGCTTTCACGGCAAGGTTGCCCGCTGGTGGATTCCCGACGACTGCCTGGTGGTAGAAACCATCCCCCATACCGCCACTGGAAAGATCAGTAAAAAAGATCTGCGTATCCAACTGGCGGATTACCGCTGGCCGGAAACCCTTTCGGCGTAGCCGGTTGCACGCTCAATACAAACAATGGTTTCCAGGCAATTGTCGGCGGCCACTCCCGGTCCTGGCGAGGGGTTCCATTAGCGCAGGCCCCGCTGGGGAACCTGCGCTGGCGCGCGCCGAAAAGTCCGGTTGCCTGAACCAGAGTGACAACTGGGTTCTGCGCTTACTGCGCACCTTGCGGAGGCTTGCTACCGGGCTTTGCGGTTTGGATTGGGAAAGCGCGAGCCTATAATGGAAGCATCCCGGGAAGACTCCCCCGTCGCAGGACGAGGTGGAGTGCCAAGAAGAAGCGGTCCGTAACGGAGGCTGGACATGCCCTTACGACATATGCCCGCACTGGGCAGCCACTGATCATGAAAGTGATTTCAGCGAGTGGAAAGAGGTAGGGTAGTTTTCAGTCAGCTTGTTTGGGTAAATGGGACTGGCGGTCGATGCAAATCGGCCGCCTTGTATTTTTGGGCGCCAGAAATTGCAGCCTGTTTGTGACTAACCTCTCAAGTGCGCCTGACCGGGCTCGCCAAACCACCAAAACCACAATACTGTGATGCTCTTATGACACCGCTGTCATATTTTTATTAAAAATGACAGCGGTGTCATATTGCCCGGAAGCCGGCAGGTTTTTGCTCGGCAGCTGGGGATTCGAGAGGTACCAGCAGTACCGGCATAAGTTGTTGCATGCCGTTCAATCGGGGGCAAGGGTGCCCGCCGAGGTATGGCGGAACGCGCACAGACAAGCTGTCCCCGTTGATAAACCTGATCAAAAAAAGATAACGAACAAGGTGAAAATCAATGAAAGGGCTTACACCCAGCCACTGGCGCCGCGCACTGTTAGCGCTCGGCCTTGCCAGTTCTTCCGCCATCGCCGCGCCCGGTGCGCCGACCATCGAATGGATGGAAACCAGTTTTGCCATCATCGAGGTGGACGATGCCGCCACCGCCTACGAGCAGCTGATTACCGTCAACGATTACGCCGAAGTACCCGTTGCCTGGTCCAAGTGGTCCGGTGATCCGGCCACCAGCGCCCAGTACCTGCTGAACGGCGAAGTGGTGTTCGAGCAGAGTCTCAGTGGCGGCGGCGATACCCAGACCGGTTCCGCCACCCTGCAGGTGAGCGAGGGCGGCCAGTATGCGCTTCAGGTCGCGCTGTGTAACGACGACGGCTGCGCAACTTCCGCGGCGAAGGATATCGTCGTCGCCGATACCGATGGCAGCCACCTGGACCCGATTACCCTGACTGCCGGAGAAAACAACCAGCCTTATACCAACACTTCCGGCTCCGTTGTCGGTACTTATTTTGTGGAGTGGGGCGTATACGGCCGCAAGTTCTCCGTGGACAAAATCCCGGCCTACAACCTGACGCACATCATCTACGGCTTCGTACCCATCTGTGGTGGCGACGGCATCAACGACAGCCTGAAAGAAATTGAAGGCAGCTTTGCCGCGCTGCAGCGCTCCTGTTCCGGTCGTGAGGACTTCAAGGTTTCTCTGCACGACCCGTTTGCGGCGGTGCAGAAATCCCAGAACGGCCAGACGTTCTCGGATCCCTACAAGGGCAACTTTGGCCAGCTGATGGCTCTGAAGCAGGCCTACCCGGACCTGAAAATCCTGCCCTCCATCGGCGGCTGGACCCTGTCTGATCCCTTCTTTTTCTTTGGCGATACGGCCAAGCGCAAGACTTTTGTGGACTCGGTGGAAGAATTTATCCGCACCTGGAAATTCTTTGATGGTGTGGATATCGACTGGGAATACCCGGGCGGCCAGGGTGCCAATGCAAGCCTCGGCGACCCGGCGGCGGACGGTGAAACCTACCGCCTGCTGATGCGCGACCTGCGCGCGATGCTGGACCGGGTTGAGCAGGACACCGGTCGTGAATACGAGCTGACCTCCGCCATCGGTGCCGGCTCTGACAAGATCGAAGACGTGGACTACATGGCTGTTCAGCAGTACATGGATTACTTCTTCGTGATGACCTACGACTTCTACGGTGGCTGGAGCAACGAAGTTCTCGGTCACCAGACCGCGCTGTATGCGCCGTCCTGGCGCCCGGACACCGACTACACCACCGACAACGGCATTCAGGCGCTGCTCGCCGAGGGTGTGGATCCGGGCAAGCTGGTGGTGGGGGCTGCCATGTACGGCCGGGGCTGGACCGGCGTTTCCGGCTGGACCGGTGGCGACCATATGACCGGTACCGCTACCGGCATGGTTAGCGGCACCTGGGAAGCGGGGGTTGTGGACTACCGCGATATTGTCGGCCGTATCGCCACCGGAGAGTGGCAGGAGTATTACGATGCTACCGCGGAAGCGCCCTACATCTTCAAGCCGAGCACCGGTGACCTGATCACCTATGACAACCACCGCTCCGTGCTGGCCAAGGGCGCCTACGTGCAGTCGAAAAGCCTGGCCGGTCTCTTCTCCTGGGAGATCGATGCGGACAACGGCGATATTCTCAATGCCATGCACGAGAGCCTCGGCCATGGTGATGGCCCCGGTAACCGCAAGCCGACCGCACGTGCCGGCGGCGACCAGTCCGTCGACGGCGGCGTGAGCGTGACCCTGGATGGCAGCGACTCCAGTGACCTGGACAACGACCCGCTGACTTACCAGTGGACTCAAACCGGTGGTGCTGAGGTTGCGCTGCAGAACGCGACCAGTGCCGTTGCCTCTTTCGTTGCTCCGGGCGTTTCCGGTGACCTGACTTTCACTCTGAGCGTCAATGACGGTGCCGAGACAGACACCGACACGGTCGTGGTGAGTGTATCCGCAGGTCAGGAAAACCGCGCTCCGGTATCCGATGCCGGTGCTGATCAGATGGTGGTGACGCCTGCTGTTGTGACCCTGGATGGTTCCGCTTCCAGCGATCCGGATGGCGACAGCCTGAGCTATGCCTGGACCCAGGTCCGCGGTACCCCGGTAACCCTCAGTGACGCTGCGGCGGCCACCCCGACTTTCTCTGCTGCACAAGTCGCGGTTGAAGACGAACTGGTGTTCGAGCTGAACGTCAGCGATGGCGAGCTGAGCGATGCAACACCGGATCAGGTTAGCGTGTTCCTGTTGGCTGAAAACACCCCGCCGGAAGTCTCTGTACCTGCCAGCATCACCATTGCCGAAGGCGCCACTGATTCCGTCACTGCCGTGGCTACCGACGCCGATGGCGACAGCCTGAGCTACACCTGGTCCGGTATGGCCAGCGGTACCGGTGCCACCATCGGCATTACCGCACCGCAGGTCTCCGCCGACACCGACTTCGCTCTCACCGTGACCGTGAGCGACGGCATGGACAGTGTCAGCGCCGACGTTATCGTCACCGTGACCAATGAGGGCGGCAGTGGCGAAACCTGTGCAACCACCGATCCGAATGCCGGCAGTTTCCCGGCCTGGCAATCCGGTTCCACCTATCTCGGTGGCGATCAGGTGAGCCATGACAACCTGGTGTGGGAAGCCAAGTACTGGACCCAGGATGAGCCCGGTATCGGCGCCGCCAGCTGGAAGCTGCTCAGCGATATCGAAGTTCCCTGGAATGCGTCCACTGCCTACAACGGTGGCGACGAGGTCAATTACAACGGCCTGCGCTATCGCGCCAAGTGGTGGACCCAGGGCCAGCAGCCGGACACTTCTTCCGACTGGGAAGAAATCGGTCCCGCGACCTGTAATTAACTCCCTCTCTGATTAAGTAGTACCGCAGTAAGCAGAGGGCGCCACGGCGTCCTCTGTTCTTTCTGTTTATTGATAAGCCGAAAAAGGAAATAACAATGAAAAGTCGCTTACTGGGGCTGATCGCCCTCGCGCTTTTCTCGGTTGAGGCCGCAGCAGTGGATTGCAGTGCGCGCCCGACCTGGGAAAGCAGCGCCATTTATGTCGGTGGGAATCCGGTGCAACACCAGGGTAACGCCTACACCGCGAATTACTGGACCCAGAACAACAACCCGGCGACCAATTCCGGCACCTGGGATTTTTGGAAATACGACGGTGCCTGTGACGGTAGCTCATCGTCTGGTGGTTCCAGTTCTTCCTCCTCGAGTTCCAGTTCTTCATCCAGCTCGTCCTCGAGCTCTTCAAGTTCATCGAGCTCTTCCGGCGGATCCGGTAGTTCCGGTGGTGGCAGCTGTACTTCGGCGCAGTACCTGGCGGGTACCGCATACAGCGCCGGTGATGTGGTACAGAACGTCGGCCAGGAGTTTATCTGCAACATCGCCGGCTGGTGTTCCTCTTCCGCGGCCTGGGCTTACGAGCCGGGTGTGGGGATGCACTGGCAGGATGCCTGGAGCCTGGCAGGGGACTGCGGCAGCAGCTCGTCCAGCAGTTCCGGTAGTGGTGGCTCGGGCTCTTCAGGCTCCTCCAGCGGTTCCTCCGGCGGCAGTTCCTCGGGCGGCTCTTCTGGCGGTTCTTCTGGCGGCTCTTCTGGAGGGAACAGCGGCTTGCTGCCCAAGCACGCACTGGTGGGCTACTGGCACAACTTTGACAATGGTTCCGGCCTGGTGCGTATCAGCGCAGTTTCCGATGTGTGGGATGTGATCGTGGTGGCCTTTGCGGATGATGCGGGCAACGGCAGTGTTGCATTCAACCTGGATCCGGGGCTCGACAAGCAGCAGTTTATTGCGGATATCGCCGCCAAGCGCGCCGCGGGCAAGATCGTGATCGTCTCCTTCGGCGGCCAGAACGGCACCGTGACCCTGAACAGTGCGGAGAACGTCACCAACTTCGTCAACAGTACCGCAGCGATGATGGATGAGTACGGTTTCGACGGTATCGACATCGACCTGGAATCCGGTGCCGGGGTGATGCACGGGGCGCCGGTGATCGAGAACATGGTTGCGGCGGTAAAGCAGTTGAAACAGCGCTACCCGAACATGTACTTGTCGATGGCGCCGGAACATCCCTATGTGCAGGGCGGTTATGTGTCCTACACCGGCATCTGGGGCGCTTACCTGCCGATGATCGACCAGCTGCGCAATGAGCTGGACCTGCTGCACGTGCAGCTGTACAACAACGGCGGCCTGTCCACGCCGTATCGCGGTCAGGCGTATGCGGCCGGTTCTGTCGATATGATGGTCTCCTCGGCGCTGATGCTGATCGAAGGCTTCCCGCTTGGGGGTGGCTCCGCCGGCTTCTTCGACGGACTCGCACCGTCGCAGATCGGCCTGGCGCTGCCGTCAGGCCCGAGCGCTGCGGGCAGCGGCTTTGCTACGACTGCGGATATCAACCGTGCGCTGGACTGCCTCACCGCGCAGCAGAACTGCGATACGCTGACCCCGAGCCAGGCCTATCCCACCTTCAACGGCGTGATGACCTGGTCCATCAACTGGGACATGCACGACGGCGGTATCTTCTCCGGCCCGGTTGGCAGTCACGTGCATAACCTGCCCTGATGTAACCGAAGCGCTCTGGCTTAATGTCAGGGCGTTTTCAGGCACAAAAAAACCCGGCAATTGCCGGGTTTTTTTGTGGTTTCACTGTTGCCGCTTAGCGGTCGTCCAGGGAAACGTAGTCGCGAGAGGTGTAGCCGGTGTACAGCTGGCGCGGGCGACCGATCTTGTACGGGTTGGAGATCATCTCGTTCCAGTGTGCGATCCAGCCGGCGGTACGGCCGGTGGCGAAGATCACGGTGAACATATCGGTGGGGATACCGATGGCCTTCATGATGATACCGGAGTAGAAGTCCACATTCGGGTAGAGTTTCTTCTCGACGAAGTACTCGTCTTCCAGCGCGATCTTTTCCAGCTTCTTGGCGATGCGCAGCAGCGGGTCGTTCTCGGCGCCCATGGCACCCAGAACCTCGTCGCAGATGCCCTGCATCACGCGGGAGCGCGGGTCGAAGTTCTTGTACACGCGGTGGCCGAAGCCCATCAGGCGGAACGGGTCGTTCTTGTCCTTGGCCTTGGCAACGTACTCGTCGATACGGCTCTCGTCGCCGATCTCTTCCAGCATGTTCAGTACCGCTTCGTTGGCGCCGCCGTGCGCCGGGCCCCACAGGGTGGCAATACCGGAGGAGATACAGGCGAAGGGGTTGGCACCGGAGGAGCCGGCCAGACGCACGGTAGAAGTAGAGGCGTTCTGCTCGTGGTCGGCGTGCAGCAGGAAGATCACGTCCATGGCCTTGGCCACAACCGGGTCGATCTTGCTCGGCTCACAGGGGTTGCCGAACATCATGTGCAGGAAGTTCTCGGAGTAGCTGAGGCTGTTGTCCGGATACATGAACGGCTGGCCCTTGCTGTGCTTGTAGCACATGGCGGCCAGGGTCGGCATCTTGGCAATCAGGCGGTCAGCGGAGATCTTGCGGTGTTCGGGGTCGGTGATATCGAGGGAGTCGTGGTAGAAGGAGGCGAGGGCGCCAACCACGCCACACATCATGGCCATCGGGTGGGCGTCGTAGCGGAAGCCCTTGAAGAAGTTGACCAGTGATTCGTGCACCATGGTGTGGTTCATGATGCTGCTGACGTATTCCTTCTTCTGCTGAACGTTCGGCAGTTCGCCGTTCATCAGCAGGTAACAGGTTTCCAGATAGTCAGACTTTTCTGCCAGCTGCTCGATGGGGTAGCCGCGGTGCAGCAGAACACCCTTGGCGCCATCGATATAGGTGATCTTGGATTCGCAGGAGGCGGTGGACATGAAGCCCGGGTCGTAGGTAAACAGGCCCTTGCCGGCGAGGCTTGAGACGTCGACAACGTCAGGGCCGGCTGTGCCAGAGTGGACCGGAAGGTCAATAGCGCCGTCGAAACCGTCGACCGTGAGTTGAGCTTTCTTGTCGGACATTGTGGACTCCTAAAAACTATTCTTTAGCCAGCTTTTTCTTTCCACATAAACCTCTGAACTACATCAGTGGTTCTACGGGCCGGGTGCGGTTTGCCCCTCGCTTATTATGAGCACCTTCTAATGGGTCAAGTTGCGATTGGGCCCACGCAAAACCCGGGAAGTGCCGGATTCTACGAGCTCGGAGGGCCGTCGTTGGCTGCATCCGGACGCGGATATGAGGCTAGCGGGCTTTTGAGCGCGGCCAAACTTAAGTGCCGCGCCCCAAATTGTCAAACCAAATTAGGGGTTTGAGTCCGCTTCCTATCCGCAGGATCTTCGGTGCTGGGCCCAGGTGGCAGGGAATTTGCCTGTTACCCTGCTTATATCGCTGGGGGAAATTCGGTGGCCGACTTCTACCCGGGTCATACCTTGGTCGGTTGTGTGGCGTGGCAGTCGACTGATACAAAGCTGCCGCAAACCTCGGGGCCTTCGTTGTTTTTTGCAACCCGAATGCCTATAATCCGCGCGGCTTGCGCCTTGGTAAGGCCAGTTTGTACAAGACCTCTACAGGTTGTGCGCAGATTGAACAGCAAGCTCGCCCTTTCTTAACAGTGAATCAACGGGCGCCCCGTCTTCAGGGCAACAAGGTGTTTTTCCTGTGAATAAAAACAGACCTGTCAATTTAGACATTTCTACTATCAAGCTCCCCGCTGCCGCACTGGTTTCCATTCTGCATCGTATTTCCGGCGTTGTGCTTTTTGCTGTCGTCGCGCTGCTGCTGTGCATGCTGGACGCCAGTTTGGAATCCGAGCAGGGTTTTCAAGAAGTAGCAGATACTTTCAACAGTGTCCCGGCAAAGCTCATTCTGTGGGTTGCCCTGGCTGCTCTCATTTACCACCTGATCGCTGGTGTGCGTCACCTGCTGATGGATGTGGGTATTGGTGAGAGCCTGGATGGTGGTCGCCGCGGTGCGGTCACAGTACTGGTGCTTTCAGTCATTCTCATTCTGCTGGCGGGGGTACTGATATGGTAAAGGCAGTAACGGGATTTGGTCGTAGCGGTCTGTACGACTGGTTCATTCAGCGCGTCAGTGCCGTGGTGCTGGTGGCTTACACCCTCTTTATAGTGGGCTTCATCTTTCTCTCCAAGGATTTCGGCTACGACAGCTGGTCCGCGCTGTTCGAGCAGCGCTGGGTGCGTGTATTCAGCCTGGTGGCCCTGATCTCCACTATTGCACACGCCTGGATCGGTCTCTGGTCCGTGATCACTGACTACCTCACCAACCGCATGATGGGTGGCAAGGCGACTGTCCTGCGCATCCTGGTTGAAGTGCTGCTGGGCGCGGTTGCCGTGTTCTACGCGGTGTGGGGCATTGAAATTCTGTGGGGTGTGTAAGACATGTCGAATATGCGAACTATTACCTTTGACGGTATCGTAATTGGCGGCGGCGGCGCAGGTATGCGCGCGGCGCTGCAGATGGCCCAGTCCGGTTTCAAGACTGCGGTAATCACCAAAGTATTCCCGACCCGTTCGCACACGGTATCCGCCCAGGGCGGTATCACTTGCGCGATCGCCAGTGACGACCCGAACGACGACTGGCGCTGGCACATGTACGACACCGTAAAGGGTTCCGACTATATCGGCGACCAGGATGCCATCGAGTACATGTGCTCCGTGGGTCCGGAAGCGGTGTTCGAACTGGAGCATATGGGTCTGCCTTTTTCCCGTACCGAGGAAGGCCGTATCTACCAGCGCCCGTTCGGCGGCCAGTCCAAGGACTTTGGTCGCGGTGGTCAGGCTGCACGTACCTGTGCCGCTGCTGACCGTACCGGTCACGCGCTGCTGCACACCCTTTACCAGAACAACGTCAAGCACAACACCGTGTTCTTGAACGAATGGTTCGCGGTCGACCTGGTGAAGAACCAGGACGGTGCTGTGGTGGGTGTGATCGCCATCTGTATCGAAGACGGCGAAGTCGTATTCATCAAGTCCAAGGCCACCGTATTCGCCACCGGCGGTGCCGGCCGTATCTTCGCTTCCACCACCAACGCGCACATCAACACCGGTGACGGTGTCGGTATGGCCCTGCGTGCCGGTATGCCGGTGCAGGACATCGAAATGTGGCAGTTCCACCCCACCGGCATTGCCGGCGCGGGCGTGCTGGTGACCGAAGGTTGTCGCGGTGAAGGCGGCTACCTGATCAACAAGGACGGCGAGCGCTTTATGGAGCGTTACGCGCCCAACGCCAAAGACCTGGCTTCCCGCGACGTGGTGGCCCGCTCCATGGTGCTGGAAATCCTCGATGGCCGCGGTGCTGGCCCCAACGGCGACCACGTATTCCTGAAGCTCGACCACCTGGGTGAGGAAGTGCTGCACAGCCGCCTGCCGGGTATCTGTGAGCTGGCCAAGACCTTCGCCCACGTGGATCCGGTCAATGCGCCGATCCCGGTGGTGCCGACCTGTCACTACATGATGGGCGGTATCCCCACCAACGTTCACGGTCAGGCCCTGACCCAGGACGCCTCCGGTAACGACCAGGTTGTCGACGGCTTCTACGCCTGTGGCGAAGTTGCCTGTGTATCCGTACACGGCGCCAACCGCCTGGGCGGCAACTCGCTGCTGGACCTGGTGGTGTTCGGTCGCGCATCCGGCCTGTTCATCGAGAAGGCGCTGCGCGAAGGTGTTGAAAACCGCGAAGCTTCCGAATCCGATATCGAAGCGGCAATGGCGCGCCTGAATCGTCTGGAAACCACCAATGACGGTGAATCCGCGGCGAGCCTGCGCACCGAGCTGCAGAACGTGATGCAGAACCACTTCGGTGTATTCCGTCGCGGCGACTACATGGCCGAGGGTGTGAAGAAGCTGGAAGGCCTGCGCGAGCGCATCGCCAATGTGCGTCTCGACGACAAGTCCCGCGCCTTCAATACCGCCCGTATCGAAGCGCTGGAACTGCAGAACCTGCTGGAAGTGGCGGAAGCAACTGCCATCGCCGCAGAGGTCCGCACCGAAAGTCGCGGTGCCCACGCCCGCGAAGACTTCCAGGAGCGCGACGACGAGAACTGGCTGTGCCACTCCATGTACTTCCCGGCTGAAAAGCGTGTCGGCAAACGTGCGGTTAACTTCGCGCCGAAGACCGTCGACACTTTCGAGCCGAAAGCGCGTACTTACTAATTCGGGAGCGGAAGCATTATGTTGAAAGTAAGCATCTACCGTTACAACCCGGACACGGATTCTGCCCCTTACATGCAGGATTACGAGCTGGACACCCAGGGCAAAGACCTGATGGTGCTGGACGTGCTGGAACTGCTGAAGGCGGAAGACCCGTCCCTGGCGTTCCGTCGCTCCTGCCGTGAAGGCGTGTGTGGCTCCGATGGTATGAACATCTCCGGCAAGAACGGCCTGGCCTGCGTCATGCCGATCTCCGAAGCCGCGCCGAAAGGCAAACTGGTCCTGCGCCCGCTGCCGGGCCTGCCGGTGATCCGCGACCTGGTCGTGGATATGGAACAGTTCTACACCCAGTACAAGAAGATCGAGCCTTTCCTGCAGAACGACACCCCGGCTCCGGCCATCGAGCGCCTGCAGTCGCCGGAAGATCGCGAGAAGCTGGACGGCCTGTACGAGTGTATCCTGTGCGCCTGCTGTTCCACCGCTTGCCCGTCCTTCTGGTGGAACCCGGACAAGTTCATCGGCCCGGCTGGCCTGCTGCAGGCGTACCGCTTCCTGGCGGACAGCCGCGACGAGGCAACCGACGAGCGACTGAGCAAACTGGATGACCCCTTCAGCGTATTCCGCTGCCACGGTATCCAGAATTGTGTAAACGTGTGTCCCAAGGGGTTGAACCCCACCCGGGCCATCGGTCATATCCGCAATATGCTGATAACCCGCGCCGTATAGCGCAGCGTCTGAAGCCAGGTGCAGCGCTTTCCCAGGACGGGGAGCGTGGGTTACCCACCAAAAATAACCACAATTAGGCCGATAGCAGTGCAGTTGTCAGGCCTATACGAAAAAGGGGAGGTGTCTTTTCAGCGCCTCCCCTTTTGTGAGTGAAAAGACAGGAAAGAGCGGCGCAGTATTTTCAGAGGGTGTGCGCCGACAATCGAGGTAGGCATTAAATGCACGAAAGCACTATGGAGGCGCTCTGGCGCACTTCGCATATCTCCGGCGGTAACGCCGGCTATGTGGAGGAGCTGTACGAGACCTATCTGCACGACCCCAATGGCGTCCCGGAAGAGTGGCGCAATTACTTCGACAGCTTGCCCCGGGTAGCCGGCGGCGACGTGTCACATGCGGCCATTCGTCATCATTTCGAACTGATGGCCAAAAACCGCACCCGTCCTCTCTCCGCTCCCGGCGCCGGCTCAGTCAATATTGAGCACGAGCGCAAGCAGATCAAAGTTCTGCAGCTCATCAACTCCTACCGTCACCGCGGCCACAAAAAGGCGACCCTCGACCCGCTGGGCATCATGGCCCGCGAGCAGGTGCCGGATCTGCAGTTGAATTACCACGGCCTGACCGAAGGCGATTTCGATACCACCTTCCAGACCGGCGACCTGTTCTTCGGCAATGGCGAAGCCACCCTGCGCGATATCGTCCAGGGCCTGGAGAGCACCTACTGCGGCACTCTGGGTGCGGAAATCATGCACCTGTCCAACCTGGACGAACAGCAGTGGTTCCAGCAGCGCCTGGAACGCAGCCTGAGCAAGCCGAGCTTTGGCGACGACATCCGCACTGAAATTCTGCAGCGCCTGTCTGCTGCAGAAGGCCTGGAACGTCACCTGGACTCCAAGTACCCGGGCACCAAGCGCTTTGGTGTGGAAGGCGGCGAGAGCCTGATCCCGCTGATGGACGCGCTGATTCGCCGCTCCGGTACCTACGCGGTAAAAGAAATCGTGATCGGCATGGCCCACCGCGGCCGCCTGAATACCCTGGTCAATATCCTGGGTAAAAACCCGGCGGACCTGTTCGAGGAATTCGAGGGCAAGAAAACCCTGGATACCTCCGGTGACGTGAAGTACCACCAGGGCTTCTCTTCCAACGTGATGACCCCCGGTGGCGAAGTGCACCTGGCGCTGGCCTTCAACCCCTCGCACCTGGAAATCTGTGCGCCGGTGGTGGTTGGTTCTGTACGCGCGCGCCAGGACCGCCGCGGCGACAGCACCGGCGAGAAGGTGATGCCGATCAATATCCACGGTGACGCGGCCTTTGCCGGCCAGGGTGTGGTGCAGGAAACCCTGCAGATGTCCCAGACCCGCGGCTACTACACCGGCGGCACCATCCACCTGGTACTGAACAACCAGGTGGGCTTTACCACCAGC
>NZ_CAJXKH010000039.1 GCF_913055755.1 uncultured Microbulbifer sp. | reverse complement strand
CCTTCAGCGTATTCCGCTGTCACGGTATCCAGAACTGTGTGAACGTTTGCCCCAAAGGGTTGAACCCCACCCGGGCCATCGGTCATATCCGCAATATGCTGATAACCCGCGCCGTGTAGGGGGACAACCCCCAAGCGGGAACGCGGGTTCCCATCAAAAATAATCACAATTAAGCCGATAGCAGCGCAGGTATCAGGCTTATACGAAAAAGGGGAGGTGTCTTTCAGCACCTCCCCTTTTGTGAGTGAAAAGACAGGAAAGAGCGGCGCGAAATTTCAAGGGTGCGCGTCGACAATTGAGGTAGGCATTAATGCACGAAAGCACAATGGAGGAACTCTGGCGTACTTCGCATATCTCTGGTGGCAATGCCGGATATGTGGAGGAGCTGTACGAGACCTATCTGCACGACCCCAGTGGTGTACCGGAAGAATGGCGCAGTTACTTTGACAGCCTGCCGCGGGTAAATGGCGGCGATGTCTCCCATGCCGCCATTCGCCAGCATTTCGAGTTGCTGGCAAAGAACCGTACCCGCCCCCTCGCCGCTCCCGGCGCCGGCTCCGTCAATGTGGAGCACGAGCGCAAACAGATCAAAGTTCTGCAACTGATCAATTCCTACCGCCACCGCGGTCACAAGAAAGCGACCCTGGACCCGCTCGGCATCATGGCCCGCGAGCAGGTACCGGATCTGCAGCTTAACTACCACGGCCTGACCGAGGGCGATTTCGACACCACTTTCCAGACCGGGGACCTGTTCTTTGGCAAAGGGGAAGCGACGCTGCGCGAAATCGTCGAGGGGCTCGAGAACACCTATTGCCGCAACCTGGGTGCAGAGATCATGCACCTGTCCAACCTGGACGAGCAGCAGTGGTTCCAGCAGCGCCTGGAGCGCAGCCAGTCCAAGCCCAACTTTGGTAACGACATCCGCACCGAAATTCTGCAGCGCCTGTCGGCCGCCGAGGGCCTGGAGCGTCACCTGGACTCCAAGTACCCGGGCACCAAGCGCTTTGGCGTCGAGGGCGGCGAGAGCCTGATCCCGCTGATGGATGCACTGATCCGTCGCTCCGGCACCTACTCGGTCAAAGAGATCGTGATCGGCATGGCCCACCGCGGCCGCCTGAATACCCTGGTCAATATCCTGGGTAAAAACCCGGCAGACCTGTTCGAAGAATTCGAGGGCAAGAAAACCCTGGATACTTCCGGCGATGTGAAGTACCACCAGGGCTTCTCCTCCAACGTCATGACTCCCGGTGGCGAAGTGCACCTGGCACTGGCCTTCAACCCGTCGCATCTGGAGATCTGTGCCCCGGTAGTGGTGGGTTCCGTGCGCGCCCGTCAGGACCGTCGCGGCGACAGCACCGGTGAGAAGGTGATGCCGATCAATATCCACGGTGACGCCGCCTTTGCCGGTCAGGGTGTGGTGCAGGAAACCCTGCAGATGTCCCAGACCCGCGGCTACTACACCGGCGGCACCATTCACCTGGTGCTGAACAACCAGGTGGGCTTTACCACCAGCAAGCGCGAAGACGCCCGCTCCACCGAGTACTGTACCGATGTGGCGAAGATGATCGACGCGCCGGTACTGCACGTGAACGGTGACGACCCGGAAGCGGTGGTGCTGGCCGGCCTGCTGGCAGTGGACTACCGCTACGAGTTCAAGAAAGACATCGTGATCGACCTGGTGTGTTACCGCCGTCGCGGCCACAACGAGACCGATGATCCGTCCGGCACCCAGCCGCTGATGTACCAGACCATCCGCAAGCACAAGACCACCCGTACCCTGTACGCGGAAAGGCTGGTCGCCGAAGGTGTGCTGGACAAGGCTGCTGCCGACAAGCTGGCCAACGATTACCGCGACAAACTCGACCGCGGCGAAGACGTGGCCACCGGTCTGGTGAAAGAGCCGGACGAATCCATGTTCGTCGACTGGCGTCCCTACCTGAATCACGAGTGGACCGTGGAAGGTGACACCAGCTTCCCGATGCAGAAGCTGAAAGACGTGGCCACCCGCATGACCACGGTGCCCGACGGTGTCGTGATGCAGCGCCAGGTCTCCAAAATTTACGAAGACCGCCGCAAGATGGCCGGTGGCGCACTGCCGCTGAACTGGGGCATGGCGGAAACCCTGGCCTACGGTACGCTGCTGGAAGAGGGCTACATGGTCCGCTTCACCGGTGAAGACGTTGGTCGCGGTACCTTCTCCCACCGCCACGCGGTGGTCCACAGCCAGAAAGACGGCCAGAGCTACGTACCGCTGCAGCACATGTACGAAGGTCAGCCGCGTTTCGATATTTACGACTCGCTGCTGTCCGAGGAAGCGGTGCTGGCGTTTGAATACGGCTACGCCACTACCACCCCGAAATCCCTGGTGGTGTGGGAAGCGCAGTTCGGCGACTTCGCCAACGGCGCGCAGGTGGTGATCGACCAGTTCATCACTTCCGGTGAGCACAAGTGGGGTCGTATGTGCGGCCTGGTGATGTTGCTGCCGCACGGCTATGAAGGGCAGGGGCCGGAGCACTCCTCCGCACGCCTCGAGCGTTTCATGCAGCTGTGCGCCGAGCACAATATCCAGGTGTGTAACGCCACCACCCCGGCACAGATCTTCCACCTGCTGCGCCGTCAGGCCGTGCGCCCGATGCGTCGCCCGCTGGTGATCATGAGCCCGAAGTGGATCCTGCGTCACAAGCTGGCCACCTCCAGTCTGGACGAACTGGCCAATGGCAAGTTCCACAACGTCATCCAGGACGACGCTGTGGATCCCGCCAAGGTGAAGCGACTGGTCGTGTGCTCCGGCAAGGTCTACTACCATCTGCTGGAAGCGCGCATGGAGCGCGAACAGGAAGACGTGGCGCTTGTCCGTCTCGAACAGCTCTATCCGTTCCCGGACGACGAATTCCTGGCTGCGGTTTCCGCATTCAAGAACATCAAGAGCGTCGCCTGGTGTCAGGAAGAGCCGATGAACCAGGGTGCCTGGTACTCCAGCCAGCATCACCTGCGTCGTCTGCTGAACGAGGCACACCCCAAACTGGAGCTGGAATATGTCGGCCGCGCAGCCTCTGCTGCACCGGCGGCGGGCTATATGTCCACGCACCTGGAAGAACAGAATACGTTCATCAATGAGGCGCTGACTGTCAAATAAGGCAGCAGTACAACGAAGAGCAGGGTGCCGGGAAATCCGGTGCCCAAGAGCAATCTCAGGAAACAGGAACAATGACCATCGAGATTAAAGCGCCAACTTTCCCGGAATCCGTTCAGGACGGCACCGTTGCCACCTGGCACAAGCAACCGGGTGAAGCCGTGTCCCGCGATGAACTGATCGTGGATATTGAAACCGACAAAGTCGTACTGGAAGTTGTAGCTCCGGCAGACGGTGCCCTCACTGAAATCATCAAAGGCGAGGGCGACACCGTTCTCTCCAACGAAGTTATCGCCAAGTTTGAAGAAGGTGCCGGCGGCAGTGCCGAAGCATCTGGTGGTGAAGCAGCCAAAGCCGAAGAAAAATCCGAAGCGCCGGCCGCAGCTGCTGGCGGCGAGAAAATCGCCATGCCGTCCGCCAAGAAAATGGCGGCGGAAAAAGGCGTGGACCTCGGCGGTGTTGAAGGCACCGGCAAAGGCGGACGCGTACTGAAAGAAGACGTGATGAAAGCTGGCTCTGCTCCGGCTGCCGCGGCGGCGCCGGGTGCTGCGGCCGAAGTGGCCGTGGCCGCGGGCGAGCGCGTAGAGAAGCGCGTACCCATGACCCGTATGCGCAAGCGTATTGCCGAGCGCCTGCTGGATGCTTCCCAGTCCACCGCCATGCTCACTACCTTCAACGAAGTGAACATGAAGCCGATCATGGATCTGCGCAAGAGCTACAAGGACCTGTTCGAGAAGAAGCACAACGGCACCCGCCTGGGCTTTATGGGCTTCTTCGTCAAAGCGGCGACCGAAGCGCTGAAGCGTTACACCGCGGTAAATGCTTCCATCGACGGTAACGACATCGTGTATCACGGTTACCAGGACATCGGTGTAGCGGTTTCCTCCCCGAAAGGTCTGGTGGTTCCGGTACTGCGCAATGCCGAGCATATGGGCCTGGCGGATATCGAGAACAACATCCGCGACATGGGCGTACGCGCCCGCGACGGCAAGCTGACCATTGAGGAAATGACCGGCGGTACCTTCACCATCACCAACGGTGGTGTATTTGGTTCCCTGCTGTCCACGCCGATCCTGAACCCGCCGCAGACCGCGATCCTGGGTATGCACAAAATCCAGGAACGCCCGATGGCGGTAGACGGCAAGGTGGAAATCCTGCCGATGATGTATCTGGCCCTGTCTTACGATCACCGCCTGATTGACGGCAAGGAAGCGGTTGGCTTCCTGGTTGCGATCAAGGAAATGATCGAAGACCCGGCGCGCATCCTGCTGGAAGTATAAAAATCAGGGGCCGGGATTGGCCCCTTTCGCACACTGAATTCACCAAATTTGGAACAGACCATGTCAGAAAAATTTGACGTAATCGTAATCGGCTCCGGCCCCGGTGGTTATGTGGCCGCAATCCGCGCGGCGCAGCTGGGTCTGAAGACTGCCTGTGTAGAAAAGTGGACCAACAAAGACGGTAAAGTCGTCAACGGTGGCACCTGTCTGAACGTGGGTTGTATTCCGTCCAAGGCGCTGCTGGACAGCTCCTGGAAATTCCATGAAGCGCAAGATTCCCTCGACGTACATGGCATCGATACCGGCAAGGTAAAAATCGATGTGAAGAAAATGATCGAGCGCAAAGACGGCGTGGTCAAGCAGATGTCCGGCGGTGTTGCGGGCCTGTTTATGGCCAACAAGGTGACCTCCATCGAGGGCACCGGCAAGCTGCTGGCTGGCAAGAAGGTTGAGGTAACCGACCGCGACGGCAAGACCACTACTTACGAAGCGGAAAACGTCATCCTGGCGTCCGGCTCCGTACCGGTGAACATTCCGCCGGCTCCGATCGACAACAAGATTATCGTCGACTCCACCGGCGCGCTGGAATTCACTTCCGTACCGAAGCGCCTGGGCGTGATCGGTGCCGGTGTTATCGGCCTGGAGCTGGGCTCTGTATGGAACCGCCTGGGTTCCGATGTTGTGGTACTGGAAGCCCTGGATAACTTCCTGTCCATCATGGACCAGCAGATTGCCAAGGAATCCCAGAAGATCCTGAAGAAGCAGGGCCTGGACATCCGTCTGTCCTGCCGCGTAACCGGCAGCGAAGTGAAGGGCAAGGAAGTTGTCGTCACTTACGAAGACAAAGACGGTAAGGAACACCAGGAAACCTTCGACAAGCTGATCGTGTGTGTGGGCCGTCGTCCGTACACCGAAGGCCTGCTGTCTGAAGATGCCGGTGTGAAGCTGGACGAGCGCGGCTTTATCTACGTCAACGACCTGTGCATGACTTCCGCACCTGGTGTGTGGGCAGTCGGCGACGTGGTGCGCGGCCCGATGCTGGCTCACAAGGCGTCTGAAGAAGGCGTGGTGGTTGCAGAGCGCATCGCCGGCCAGAAGCCGATGATGAACTACGACGTGATTCCGAACGTGATCTACACCCACCCGGAAATCGCCGCAGTTGGCCGTACCGAAGAACAGGTAAAAGCCGACGGCGAGCCCTACAACGTAGGTGTGTTCCCGTTCGTTGCTTCCGGCCGTGCCGTTGCTGCAAACGAAACTGCGGGCATGGTGAAAATCATCGCGCACGCCGAAACCGACCGCGTTCTGGGTGCCCACATTGTTGGCCCGTCTGCCGCGGACCTGGTTCAGCAGGTGGCGATCGCGATGGAATTCGGTTCCAGCGCGGAAGACATCGGCATGACCGTATTCGGCCACCCGACCCTGTCCGAAGCGGTGAAAGAAGCGGCTCTGGCAGCCAACGGTCACGCGATTCACATCGCCAACCGTAAAAAGCGTAAGTAATACGGAGGCGAAAGCCTCCGCAAGAGGCGGGCCCAGAGCCCGCCGATTCATTTCAGAATCCTGGATTTGTAACGATGCAGTTTCAGGATTCTGTCTAAAGGTGCAGAGCAATCTGCAAATTGGTAAACACATTTCAAATGTGAATTGGTATTGACTATGAACTTGCATGAGTATCAGGGCAAACAACTGTTTGCAGCATACGGATTGCCGGTTTCCCAAGGCATTGCAGCGGAAACCCCGGCAGCGGCAGCAGCGGCAGCAGACGAAATCGGCGGCGACAAGTGGGTTGTTAAGGCCCAGGTACACGCTGGTGGCCGCGGTAAAGCGGGCGGCGTAAAGCTGGTGGACTCCAAAGCGGAAATTGAAGAATTTGCGAAGAAGTGGCTGGGTAACAACCTGGTAACTTACCAGACAGACGAAAACGGCCAGCCGGTTTCCCGCATTCTGGTAGAAAGCTGCACCGACATCGACCAGGAACTGTACCTGGGCGCGGTTGTAGACCGTTCTACCCGTCGCATCGTATTCATGGCCTCCACCGAAGGCGGTGTTGAGATTGAAAAAGTTGCGGAAGAAACCCCGGAAAAAATCCTCAAGGCGACCGTTGATCCGCTGGTAGGCGCGCAGCCTTACCAGGCGCGCGAACTGGCGTTCAAGCTGGGCCTGAAAGGCGTCCAGATCAAGCAGTTCACCCAGATCTTCCTGGGTCTGGCCAAGATGTTCGAAGAGAAAGATCTGGCCCTGCTGGAAATCAACCCGCTGGTCATCACCCCGGAAGGCAACCTGCACTGCCTGGACGCCAAGGTAGTGATCGACAGCAACGCGCTGTACCGCCACCCGGACCTGCGTGAAATGCACGACCCGTCTCAGGAAGACGAGCGCGAAGCACACGCAGCCAAGTGGGACCTCAACTACGTAGCCCTCGATGGCAACATCGGCTGCATGGTAAACGGTGCCGGTCTGGCCATGGGTACCATGGACATCGTCAACCTGCACGGCGGCAAGCCGGCCAACTTCCTGGACGTTGGCGGCGGCGCGACCAAAGAGCGTGTGGTTGAAGCATTCAAGATCATCCTGTCCGACGAAAACGTAAAGGCAGTTCTGATCAACATCTTCGGCGGCATCGTACGCTGTGACATGATCGCCGAAGGCGTGATCGGCGCAGTGAAAGAAGTCGGCGTAAAAATTCCGGTTGTTGTTCGCCTGGAAGGTAACAACGCAGAACTGGGTGCCAAGGTTCTGAGCGACAGCGGCCTGAACATCATCGCTGCCACCAGCCTGACCGACGCGGCAGAGCAAGTGGTTAAAGCTGCGGAGGGTAAATAATCATGTCAGTACTGATTAACAAAGACACCAAAGTAATCTGCCAGGGCTTCACCGGCTCCCAGGGTACTTTCCACTCCGAGCAGGCGATCGAGTACGGTACAAAAATGGTCGGCGGTGTAACCCCGGGCAAAGGCGGCCAGACTCACCTGGGCCTGCCGGTATTCGATACCGTGAAAGAAGCCGTAGAAGCGACTGGTGCAGAAGCTTCCGTAATCTACGTTCCGGCGCCTTTCTGTAAGGACTCCATCCTGGAAGCGGCCAACGGCGGCATCAAGCTGATCGTGTGCATCACCGAAGGCATTCCCACCATGGACATGCTGGATGCCAAGGTTAAGTGCGACGAGCTGGGCGTGCGCCTGATCGGCCCGAACTGCCCGGGCGTGATCACTCCGGGTGAGTGCAAAATCGGCATCATGCCGGGCCACATCCACAAGCCGGGCAAAGTGGGCATCGTTTCCCGCTCCGGTACCCTGACCTACGAAGCGGTCAAGCAGACTACCGACCACGGCTTCGGCCAGTCCACCTGTGTGGGCATCGGTGGCGACCCCATCCCGGGCTCCAACTTCATCGACATCCTGGAAATGTTCCAGAATGACCCGCAGACCGAAGCGATCGTCATGATCGGTGAGATCGGCGGTACCGCGGAAGAAGAAGCGGCTGCTTACATCAAGGAAAACGTCACCAAGCCGGTGGTTTCCTACATCGCTGGTGTAACTGCTCCTCCCGGAAAGCGCATGGGCCACGCCGGTGCGATCATCTCCGGTGGTAAAGGCACCGCAGACGAGAAGTTTGCTGCGCTGGAAGACGCCGGTGTGAAAACCGTCCGCTCCCTGGCGGAAATCGGTAACGCACTGAAGGAAGTAACCGGCTGGTAAGATAACCGGTACTTTCTCGAGAAAAGCGGGCCTCTTGCGAGGCCCGCTTTTTTTATGCGCGGAATTTCTGTATTCGGGGCGCTTCGGTACGGGCAGCGGGAGTCGGGGAAGCTAGGGCTGAGAGGTCAACCCGCTTTACCCGTGGGAAAAGGATGAGTAGTATAATAATACAAATAATTTTAAGAACGCCTTTCCGATTCAGGTCACAACTTTACATCGCCCAGTCACGGGCGGCTTCTGGGTGGGAAAGGTAAGCGGCCGAGAGAAAGACTATGAATAATATCGCGCGATTTCTGATCGCAAGCGTCGTTGTGCTGTTGTGGGGCTGTGGCTCTGATACCGGGACCCCCGCAAAAGCTGATGCCCCCATTACTCCCGACTCCGTCAAGGCGCTGACCAAAAAGGTTGCTGACTGGCAGATTGAGACCTTCGACGAAGAAGGCAAGTATCGCGCGTTGCCTACCGTTCCACCGGACTGGATGAACCGGGAACAGTACCACGACCTGGAGTGGCATCACGGCGCGCTCTATGCGGGTATGAACCAGTGGCGAAAGATCGCAGACGACCCGAAATACACGGAATGGCTGCGTGACATCGGCGAGCGCAATCACTGGAAGCTGCATCAGCGCCCCTATCATGCCGATGATCACACCGTCGGACAGTTCTATCTTTCCTTCTATGAAGACTTCAATGATCCGGCAATGCTGAACCCGGTGCGGGAGCAATTCGACTGGATTCTGCAAAACCCGAAAACCGGCACTCTGGACTGGGAAGCGGAAAACACCCACGCCCACGACCGCTGGGGATGGTGCGATGCGCTGTTTATGGCACCGCCAGTCTGGGCCCGCCTGGCAAAAGTGACCGGCGACCAGAAGTATCTCGAGTTCATGGATCGGGAGTATCGCGCTACCTACGACCTGTTGTGGAGCGAAAAAGACCACCTGTTCTGGCGGGACTCCAGCTACTTCACCAAGAGTGAAAAGAATGGCGAAGATATTTTCTGGGCGCGCGGCAACGGCTGGGTGTTTGGTGGACTGGCACTGATGATTCCCGATCTCCCGGCGACCTGGGAGCATCGGGATTTCTACCTGGACCTGTACAAGAAAATGGCGAAACGGCTGCGCTCGATCCAGCGTGAAGATGGCACCTGGTCTATGGGACTGCTGGGTGGCGTCGAGGGCTATCCCATCAAGGAGACCAGCGGTACGGCCTTTTACACTTTTGGTTTGGCCTGGGGTATCAACCAGGGGATTCTGGATCGCGAGACCTACGAGCCTACGGTCATGCGCGCCTGGCAGGCGCTGGCCGAGTCCGTGACCGACGAAGGGCTGCTGGGCTATGTACAGCCGGTGGGCGCGGCACCGGGAGATTCTTTCCCGGACTATACCGAGGTCTACGGTGTGGGCGCCTTCCTCGCCGCCGGCAGTGAGCTCTACAAAATGCTGCAGGCAGAGCAGGATATCGCAGTTGCTCCCCGGGCTTCCCCGGTAAAGGTGGAAACCTTTATGCACAACGGCGGCTGGTGCTGGTTCCAGGACCCGCGGGCGATCGTGCACGATGGCAAGCTGGTTATCGGAGGCGTTGCCGGTAATGGTGGTGGCGAGGCCGTGGTCGGTGTATACGACCTGAAGCGGAAAATCCGCCTGGGTCGGAGCGTGCTCCATCAAGGCTTTGATAAAGACGACCACAATGCACCGGTTTTCTATCCCCGCCGGGATGGCAGCCTGCTCACGGTTTATGCCCGCCATAGTATCGAGAACAAGCATTACACTCGGATTTCGGACAGTGAGGATTACCTGTCCTGGGGGGAAGAGAAAACCATCGAGGCCGGTGATCCGGCCACGTATATGAATCTATTCCGCCTCGGTGATGAAGATACCCTGTATAACTTTTACCGCGGAATCCAGTGGAACCCGACCTTTGTCACCTCCGGTGACGACGGCAATACGTGGGGCGAAGCCAGGCACTTTATCCAGAACGAGGTGGCGGGGGTCCAGCGTCCCTATGCGCGTTATGCCGGCAATGGTGCGGACACCGTGGGCGTCTCGTTTACCGATGCCCATCCCAGGGATTTTGGCAACAGCATCTACTACGCCGAATTCAGGAACGGCAGCTTTTACCGGGCGGACGGCACCTTTATCAAGAACCTGGAAGACGACGGCCCCCTCAAGCCCTCTGAAGCCGAGAAAATCTTTCAGGGCGGTGGCGGTGCCTTTCGTCACCTGGACCTGAGCGCGAACAATAGTGCCTGGACCAGCGATATCGCTTTCGACGACCAGGGACATCCGCATATTGCCTATACGCTTTACTTGAGTAATACCGACCAGCGTTACCGGCTTGCTTCATGGGATGGCAAGGAATGGCATGACCGGGAAATTGCCTTTACGAGCGTGAAGCCAGCTATACCGGCCTGGTCTCGCTGGATCCGGAAGACCCCGGGCGCGTGGTGATTTCCGCGGACGTGAATCCCTCTACCGGAGAAGCGCTCGGTGGCAAGCACCAGGTATTCCGTGCGCACGTCAGCGCTGCAGATAGCACCGATACCATACAATGGCAGCAGCTCAGCAACGACCCGGCACGCCACAACATAAGACCGTTGTTCGCATCTGGAGATGAGCACAGTGCAATCCTGTGGCTGCGGGGAACTTACAACACCTACACCGATTACTATATGGACGTGGTTGGGATCCTGAACTGAAGCGCTCGCTTCACCCTTCCCCCAAACTGACATTGGCTGGACAGCAGTGGAGCGGTGAAGCATCGTAATTTTGTCTGCTGATTAGTAAGACGTTATGGCCTAAAAGGAATAGGGTATGTATAGATTGATTTTGGTAGCCCTGGCGTTAACGGGATGTTCCATGCAAAGTGGCAAGCCGATTGCTGATAATGATCACAATCTTCTTGACCGGGTCGCGGTTGTTTCCACTTTGGGCGACAACCTGTATTGCTCATTTGTAGGACTCACTGTTTTCAATAATAAAAGTAATACTTATGAGCTTGGCGCAGATTTTAATCAGAACCTTTCTTCCAGGATTTCCGAGAAACTTAACTCGAGAGGGATGGATGTAACACCTCTATCAAGAGACGTCATAAGTTTTATTGATGATGATATTGGGGCCCGGGATTGGAGCAACATTAAATTTGAGGGTTTCCCGGCAATAGCCAGTGATGTGTCAAGCATTGTAATTCTGGATGGCGAGCACAGATATAACTCTACCGGTGGTTACTATGCTCGAAATAATGCACTGAATACATTGGCAACCCTGTATGTCTACGAGGTGTCAACGGGAAGGTTGATTGGGGAGGCCTTTTCTCGCCACTCAACGCTGAAAAGAAGTTTTAGTTGTACGCAGGAATCCATATCAGATTCTGATGAAATGCTTGAGTTGATTGACGAATCCGGCGCGGCGACCCTGGAAGAGGCTTTCGGAACATTATTCATGGCGCAAGATGGTCGCAGGGCATCATTGCAGGCGGCCGCAGACATGCAGGAGGAGTGAGGTGCTGGGTGTCCGTGCTGGTACCCGGCATGGAATAAAACCTACATATGTTCGCACATGGAGACGTGAGTCTCGTAGCTGCGCCTGTTTTACAGGTAAACCTGATGGTTTTGTCTGTCATAGCGAGGCCGAGGTCAGCAGGCGATAGCTTTTCAGGTGTGCTCGGCGATGTTCGGCTTGCTTGACTGAATGTCTGGCGACAGATTTCATAGCCCACAAAAAAACCGCTGGTGCTTTCACACCAGCGGTATCAAGGGACTTCCAACTTTTTTAATTATTTCAGTTTGTAGACACGCATGGTGGTCTGTTCGGTGTGGCTGCCAGAGTTGCTGGACATTTCTACACGCAGGTGAACAAATTCCCCAGCCGCTGCGGCGTTCGGCACAATTGCAACCCACTCGCCTTCGATCTGTTTGATTTCAGCATCAACCCAGTCGTTCGCGGAGAATTTGTCGTTCACGGGGCAGTAGATGTACGCGGATACGTTCTCCAGTGCGCACTCCTGACCGTAGCCGTATTGCAGGGATACGGAAGCCAGGTCCACCTCGCCAATACCATCCATCAGGCCGGCCAGTTTGATTGCCATCGGTTCACCAGCGGGTGCGGTATTGTCGATCGCAACCGGGGTGTCGAGGACGGGAACCAGTACAGGCTGTGCGCCCTGCTGGCTGGCGTTGGTGGTGAAGGTATAGATGCCCTGGTAGAAAGAACCCAGTTCGTCTTTAATCGGTGAGCGTTCGCCTACACCGCGGGGGTAGGAGCGAATTTCCAGTTTAATCTCATCGGAGCCGTTGCCCACGGTGAGCATTCCGCTGTCGAGGTACTGGCTCTGGCCATTTACGGTGATACCGTACGCGCCGACGGTGTTGTAGCCACCGGTACCATCGTGGCCGTTCGCATCACCGAATACGGGAATGCTGAACTGCACCACATTGGTGTTGCGATAGGCGATTGCAGATCCGTTGGACAGCAGGGTGCCGCCGCGGGGGCCTTTGAACCAGGAGGTTTGCTCACCCGCGCCCGGCGTCATCAACCGCGGACCATCGAAGTAGCCACCATTGCTGTTCAGGCGAGAGCTAGGCATCACGATGTTGGTCCAGGCATTTTTGCTGGTGGCGGTGTAGAACTCGTCTCGCTCGACCGGAGTCATGACCATCTGGGGGCTACCGGTGGAGTAAAACTCTCCGGTGCTGTTGGTCATCGCCATCATATCGGTCCACGCCGGATGTCCATCATTTTGCGTGTGGTACTTGGCAGTGATTTTGTACATCTGCTCGTCGTGAATACGCACCAGACCGCCGTCGATATGACCATCGGTAATGTGGTTGATGGAGTAGGCGTAGGGGCTGCGCTCCGCTGCGATACCGGACCAGCTGACCAGGTTGTTACCGGCTTCTACCTCGGCGTGCAGGCGCGCACCCTGGTCGGCGCTCAGCGCAACCACCGGGATCCGCGGGGTACCTGAAATCAGGCCCTTGTAGCGTCCGTGGGTACCCGGGCGATAGGCGATCACGCCAATGGCGCCCTGCTGCATGGCGTTGCCGACCATGTAGGAGGTCAGGTAGTAGGGGTTGGAGATCAGCGCGACCTTGCCTTCGAGGTCAAACTGAGACCAGTCTGTGCTGTAGCCAGCGTCGCCAACAGGCACGATTTCAGCGCTGCCTTCGCCATGGAAGGACAGAGCCTCGCCCTGGTTGACGTATTCGAGGACCTCGCCATTTTCCATGGTCATTACGGTTTCCGGAGCCAGTGCACGGGTAGTGACAAAGGAGCGGAAACGATCGTCATGGCCCTGAGACCAGGCGTAGAAGTTATTGACGTAGTCCGGGGCCAGCTCGATTGCGGCAAGCTTGGCGAACTTGGCGTCGTCCAGTGCATAGGTAAAGCCGAAGGAATAGCCCTGGGGTGCCAGGGGCTGGTCGGCCTTGAACTCCACTTTTTCAGCATTGCGGGCATCAAACTCGATATGAGAGTCACTTGCGACCTTGCGGCGCAGAACCGCCATCTGTGCCGCAGACTCCACCAGGCCGCCGTAGGCGCTGTCGTTATCGTAGGTCATGATGTTGGCGACAATGCTGTACTCGCCTTCCGGTACGGTAACGCTGGCCTCGCCATTGTTGACGCTCACGTAGCGGCCCCAGTCGTCTTCGTCGTTCATCAGGTAGATTTTGGACGGTGAGGTCGCGGGCTTACCGCGGTGGTCGGTGACGCTGAAATTCAGTTCCACACTGGGCTGGTCGATCCAGAAAGAGACCGACACGGTTATGCGCTCGTCGTTGTTGCCGGTAGTGGTGCCTTCGATGCGGCCGGTGATTGCGCCATAGGCGCCACTGTTCAGGCCAACCAGCGGGTCAATCCACAGCGGAACTTCGGCGCTGCCGTGTGCCGGTACGGTGATGGACTTGATACCCAGGCCGGCGAGGGTCGCGGGCACCTGGGTGGAGCCGTCTTCACCGATCAGGTCCAATTTCAGTTTGAAGGTCTTGTCTTCGGCAGACAGGTTTTCCAGGGTTACCGAGGTTTCGGTGAACTCGTACTCCTGGCCGGCACCGAAAAAGCCCAGCTCGATGTTGGGGGCGCCGACTACGGCCTGAACGATGGCCTCGTTGACGTCCATCGGTCCCGCGCCCTGCTCCAGTACATGGGAGTCATTCGGGGTAACGGAGGAAGTCAGAACTTTCTTCAGTTCGCGCGGGCTGAGTTCCGGGCGCGCCTGCTTCAGGATGGCGGCGCCGCCGGAGACGTGCGGAGCCGACATGGAAGTACCGGACAGGGCGGTGTAGCCGGTATCGCCGGATCCACCGGAGGCGGCGGCCACCACGTCAACGCCCTGGGAGGCGATGTCCGGTTTGGGAGAGTGGCCGTCGGGAGACGGACCGCGGGAAGAGAATACTGCAGTCTCGTTGTCGCGATCGATCGCCGCCACGGTCAGCGCGCTCGGCGCACAGCCCGGAGAGCCCACGGTTTCACGGGTGAAACTGTTGCCGGCGGAAATTACGAACAGGGCTTTATCGCTCAGCGCTTCCACCATGTCCACCATCGGGCCGTCACAGGAAGTCGCACTGCCACCCAGGGACATGCTGACGATGTCGGCTCCCTGGTCAACGGCCCACAGCATGCCGTTCAGAATGCCGTAAGTGGAACCGCCACCGGTGTTGCCGAGGACCTTGCCGATCACCAGGTCGGCGCCCGGTGCCATACCGGCCCAGAGTCCACCGGAAATTTCGCCGGTACCGGCAACGGTGGATGCGGTGTGGGTGCCGTGGCCGTTCAGGTCGTCAACACCGTTGCGGGAATAGGTAAAATCTTTGGAAGCAATGACCTGGCCGGCCAGGTCCAGGTGCTCGACGTCGTAACCGGTATCCAGTACCGCGACGGTCACGCCGTCGCCGTCAAAGTTTGCGGCAAATTCGCCGTGGGCGCCGGTCAGCGGCACGGTCGGGGTAAGGGCTGCAGAAGCGGAGACTTCGTGGGCGTGTACCATCGCGTCCAGCCAGACGCCTTCGACGCTGCTGTCAGTGGTCAGCTTCGACCAGAGTTCTGCGGCCTGCGCTTTTTCAATGCCGAAGGCGGCGCTGTCGATGATTTCGATTTCACCGGTCAGAGACATGCCGGCAAGTGCCTGCGGAGTTGCCGCGCCGGCCAGGGTGCCGTCGACATATTCGACGATTACCGGCAGCTTATCGGTAGACTTGTCGTCGTACCCGCCCTGGTAGAGCTTGTTGATGTTGAACAGCTCCATATCGATGGCTTTGGCATCAACCAGCTTTTGCGCTTTCGGCGGCACCACATAGATCTCATTGCCGTACTGGTAAATGCTGGTGACGACTTCGTTGCCGTCTTCGCCAACCAGGCGGACGCCTGCCAGTTCTCCATCTGCCTTGACCACTGCGGTGACCTTGTCACCGGTAATCAGGGTGAAGGTCAGTTCACCTGCAGACGGCTGCTCACTCAGGGTGTCGACCTGGGAAAAGGCCGGGGTTGCGGAAAGGCCCCCTGAAAGCGTGAGGATTGCCGCGGCAATTTTGCTCACTCGGTAAAAGCGCTTCATAAATCTTACCTTTGTCTCTTCTGTTAAATCCCACCAATGACAGTTGAACCTGCTCACCATTTATTTTTCCTTTCCGTGGGGTGGCTCAAAAAGCAGTGGTTGCAGAGGTGTACTGAATTTGACGGTTGCGCGATCAGCACCCTGAGGTGTGTTTTGTCACGGTTTGTCACATCGTGTGACGTGGGTCGGATTTTTTGGTAGACGGTTTTAACTTTTGTGAAAAAAATGAACTTTTTGCCCAATTAATGGCCGCGACCAATGGTCACGTACTCTATTCAGGGATTCGGCGGAACGTGGAAAAAAGGGGGAAGGAGCGAAAGCTGTGCAGGGTCGGCTGGATAGCTGGTCACCGGGCTAAATAGCGCTGCCGCAGCCACAGGCTGAGGCTGTCTACCGCGAAGACCAGCAGCAGCATGGTGAGAATGACGCTGGCTGCCTGCGCCTGCTGGAACAGGCTCAGGTGGATATACAGCATCTGCCCGAGGCCGCCGGCACCGACAAAGCCGAGCACGCTGGACATGCGGATATTGTTTTCCCAGCGGTAAAGCGTATAGGCCAGCCATTGTGGCCAGAGTGTTGGCAGGGTGCCGTAACAGAACGCAGTGATCCGCGAACCACCGGAGCCGCGCAAGGCATCCGCTGGCCCTGTGGGAGTATTTTCCAGTGTTTCGGCAAACAGCCGGCCGAGCACACCGGTGGTGTGCAGGGCCAAGGCCAGGGTGCCGGCATTGGGACCGAGTCCGGCGGCCAGTACCATCAGCGCGGCCCATACCAGTTCGGGAATTGCGCGCAGAATATTGAGTAGCCCGCGCGCGCAGTGTTGCGCAACCCGGCCGAAATAGCCCGCTGCAGGCAGTGACAGGCACACACCGAAGACGGCCGCCAGCAGTGTGCCGATGGCGGACATGCCGAGGGTTTCCAGGGCGGCGTTACCAATGGCCTGCAGGTGCGAGGCGGTCAGGTCCGGTTGCAGGAACTGGACAAAATATTCCCGCATCTGCTGGAGACTGACGGGTTCCATAACTCCCGAAAAATCGAGGGCAAGAAAACGGATCGCGGCCACTACCGCAACCATCAGCGCCAGCAGTATCAGGATGCCGGCAGCGCGCAGTGGAGGCCTTGGTGTTTGCGGCACCCGTTTCATACCAGCCGCTTTCGCAGCAGCCTGCTGAGCTGGTCTGCCAGCAGTACCAGCAGCAGGAACACCAGCAGAATCGTCAGCACTTCATCGCCGGCAAACATGCGCAGGGACAGTTCCAGTTGTTGCCCGAGCCCGCCGGCGCCGACAAAGCCCATGACCACCGAGGCGCGCAGCGCGCACTCCCAGCGGTACACGGTGTAAGACAGCATTTCCGCCGCGGCATTGGGCAGTATCCCGTACAGGAACGCCATCAGTCGCGGCGCGCCGGCTCCCACCAGTGCCCGTGCCGGGCGCTGGTCCACGGACTCGAAAATCTCCATAAATACCTTCCCGAGCATGCCGCTGTAGCTGATGGCGATGGCCAGCACACCGGCGCTGGGACCGAGGCCCACGGCGCGCACCAGCAGCAGTGCCCACACGATCTCCGGCACGCTGCGCAACAGAATCAACAGCGCTCGCAGGGGCCAGCGCAGCAGGCGTCCGGCGAGCGCCGGGCTGCCGTTTTGGTGCAGGGCGGCACGGGACAGGGCGCGGGTGGCCAGGAGTGCGGCCAGCAATGCCACGGGCAGGGCCAGGGCGATCCCGGCGATGGCAATGGCCAGGGTTTCCAGCGTCGAGTGCCACAGCAGTTCCAGAAAGGCCTGGTCGTGTGCCGGTGGCCAGGCGTTCCCGAGCAGGGCGCCCATGGCGCTGCTACTGTCGCTGTCGAACAGCACGCTGAGGTCCAGCTCACTGTAGTGCAGACCGGGCCACAACAGCAGGAGGAACGTCAGCGCGAGCAGCAGGCGCGGCGCTGCCGCCGGGTCGCGCTGGCGGAACTGTGCCGTTTGCGCGTTTGTGGAAGACATGTCGTGCGAAGTGTTTGGCGGCATCGGCAATCGCCCCGCTCAGCAGCAGCGGTTGGCTGGCGGCTGCGGCAGTGGCGACTGCTGCGGGGCCAACAACTGTTCGTTGGCGTACAGCAGTTCCAGCTCCCCCTCGCCAATTTCGGCGGCGGCCCTGTCGAACAGGATGCGGCCTCGGCGCAGTCCGATCACCCGCGGAAAGTGCCGCAGGGCCAGTTCCAGGTTGTGCAGGCTTACCACCAGGGTGGCGCTGCGCTGCTGCGCCTCGCGATTCAGCAATGCCAGGGTGTGTTCTGCCAGCACCGGGTCCATCGCCGAGACCGGTTCGTCGGCGAGGATCAGTTCCGGTTGCTGGTACAGGGTGCGGGCGATGGCCGCGCGCTGCAGTTGACCGCCGGATAGCTGGTCGCAGCGATCAAAAATTTTATCCGCCAGGTCCAGCCGACCCAGCACCAGGTGGATACCGGCAACATCCAGCGGATAGATCAGGTTGAGCAGGCTTTTGCACCGGGACCACTGTCCCGCGCGCCCGGCCGCGACCGCGGTAACCACACGCTGGCGGGGCGGCAGTGGCGGGGCCTGCTGGATCAGGCCGATACGCGCACGCAGCTTCTGCAGTGAGCCGCCGCCCAGCGCCCACGGCTGCTGTTGCAGGAGCTCCACGGTGCCGCTGTCCGGGCGCTGCGCAGTGGCGAGCAGGCGCAGCAGGGTGCTTTTGCCGGCACCGGAAGGTCCGATAATCGCCACCCGCTCGCCGCCGGCGATTTCCAGGTTGATTTCAGCGAGGGCCTGTACCGGTGACGCGCAAGCAGCGCTGTGCGTTACCTGTACACGGCGCAGGGCGATGCTCACTTCAGCAGGCCCACGGAGCGTGCGGCGTCCTCGATGGAGCGGTAGTTTTCCGGCGAGGTTTCAATAAAGCGCTCTGCCGCCTGCAGGTCGAGGATCGCCTTGTGTGCCGGGTTTGCCGGATCCAGCGAAAGGAATGCCTGCTGGATTTTTGTCAGCAGTGCCGGGTCCAGGTCGCCGCGCGCGGTCCAGTTGTAGTCGAAGTAGGGCGGGGTGGTGGCGAGCACGCGTACCTTGTCGGTGTCCACCCTGCCGGCGGCCACCAGCTTGTCCCACACCGAGGCATTCAGCACTCCGGCGTCCGCCTTGCCCGCCTGCACCCAGGCAGCGGTGGCATCGTGAGCCCCGGAGTAGGCAACCCGGCTGAAGAAGGTTTCCGGTTTGATGCCCTCCTTGGCCATAAAGTAGCGCGGCATCAGGCTGCCGGAGGTGGAGGAAATGGAGCCAAACACAAAGCGCTTGCCCTCGAGATCCCGCAGGGATTTTACACTCGGGTCGGCGGTGATGAATTTGCTGGTGAAGCGGCGGTCCTGTTCCCGCTGCACCAGCGGAATCGCATTGCCGGTTTTCAGGCGCGCCTGCACGAAGGTAAAGCCGCCGAGCCACGCCAGGTCCACGCGCTCCGCCGCCAGGCCTTCCACCACCGCGGCGTAATCGGTCACCGGGATAAACTGCACCGGCATCCCCAGCTGCCGTTCCAGGTATTGGCCCAGGGGCTTGAACTTGCGCAATAGTTCGGTGGGTGCCTCGTCGGGGATGGCGGAAACCCGCAGTACTTTGGGGGTAGATTTGGCGGAAGCGCCAGGGTTATCGGCAACGGCGATAACACTGGTCAGAAAAACAAATGGCAGCAGACACAGGGCGGCAAGCGCCTTTGCGTATTTGAGCATGCGAGTTCTCCAGTTCAATAGTGGAAAAAACGGTTAACGGATTGTGTGGGTTGGTTGCCGACTTTTTGTCGGCAACCGCAATTAGTTTTGGCGGGCCCGTTCGCGCAGGTAGGCCACCACTTCCTGCTGGTTGCCGCGGAATACGATGCGCCCGGCTTTCTTGTCCAGCTGGTGTTTGTACATGGGATCGTAGTAATCCCGCAGCAGCGCGCTAATCCAGTCCCGGTGGCGGTCGACGGTGCCGTCGGCCAGTTGCCGCTGCAGCGCCTCCTGCATGATCGCATCCAGCTGCTGATAGCGCGCGCCACCCAGGCGCTTGGTAATATTGGCCAGGTTCTGGCGCAGTGCGCCGGCGAATACCTGCGGTCCTTCTTCCGTGCCATGCTCCAAAACAAACTCGGCGCAGAGGTCGATGACGTAATCCTTCAGGATCCGCTCGACACGGCCCTCGAGGGTGTCGTCCAGCCATACCAGTGGATAGGTGGCCATGCCCTGGTGTAGGGGCAGCGGCACGGAACAGCGGCCGATCAGCCGGCTCTCGTCTTCCAGTACAAAGTGATCCTGCCCGGCGGCGCGACGTTTGAGGAAATCGATCGCCAGGGCATTTTCAAACGCGATCTGCGGCGGTTGTGGGGTGGCCCGCTTGCCGAAACTGGAGCCGCGGTGGTTGGCGTGGCCCTCCAGGTCGACGGCATTGTCCAGTTGCATCAGCACTTCGGTTTTGCCGGTGCCGGTCATGCCGCCGACCAGGGTGAACTGGCAATCCCGCACGGCGGTTTCGATTTCCTCGATCAGAAAGGTGCGCATCGCCTTGTAACCGCCGCTAATGCGGGGGTAGTCCACGCCCGCCTCGGTGAGCCACTGCTGGCTGATCTGGGAGCGCAGCCCACCGCGAAAACAGAACAGGTAGCCGTCCGGGTGGGCCCCGGCAAATTTCGCCCAGGCATCGATCCGCGCCTGCTTTACCTGGCCGCTCACCAGCTCGTGGCCAAGGGCGATGGCGGCCTGCTGGCCTTTCTGCTTGTAGCAGGTGCCCACCTTCTGGCGCTCGATATCCGTCATCAACGGCAGGTTTATGGCGTTGGGGAAGGAGCCCTTGTTGAACTCCACCGGCGCGCGGGTATCGATCAGCGGCAGGTCCCGCAGGAATATTTCCCGGTAGTTGTCGGTGTCGGGCCGGTGTTGCTGTGTCGGTGCCTGCTTACTCATGCCACGGTCACCGCGGGGCCGCCGGCCTTTTGGTTTTCCAGTTCCCCGATGGGGGCCAGCTCGAGGCCGAATTCCGCGGCGGCGGCGAGAAATTCTGCCTCGCCATCGGGTTCGACCGCTACCAGCAGGCCGCCGCTGGTCTGCGGGTCGGCGAGCAGCGACATGTGGGTGTCATTCCCGAGCTGGACGCGGTGTCCGTAGCTCTCGAAGTTGCGCCCGGTACCGCCGGGGACACAGCCCTGTGCCAGGTAGTGGTCGACGCCATCAATGCGCGGTACGGCATCAAAATCAATCCGCGCGTGCAGGCCACTGCCGTCCGCCATTTCCACCAGGTGGCCCAGCAGGCCGAAGCCGGTAACGTCGGTCATGGCCCTCACCGCGGGCAGGCGGGCAAAGCGGCTGCCGGGGCGGTTGAGGGTGCACATCAGGTCGCGCGCGACACCGGCGTCTTCTGCGCGCAACTTGCCCTGTTTTTCCGCGGTGGTAAGCACGCCGATGCCGAGGGGTTTGCTCAGGTACAGACGGCAGCCGGCGGTGGCGGTGTCGTTGCGCTTCAGTAGGTCTTTTTCCACCACGCCGGTGACCGCCAGGCCGAAGATGGGCTCCGGGGCGTCGATGGAGTGGCCGCCGGCCAGGGGAATGCCGGCCTCGGCACACACGGCGCGGCCGCCGCGAATCACTTCCCGCGCCACTTCCGGCGCCAGTACATTCACCGGCCAGCCGAGAATGGCGATGGCCATCAGCGGGTCGGCGCCCATGGCGTAGATATCGCTGATGGCATTGGTGGCGGCGATACGGCCGAAATCGTAGGGATCGTCCACGATCGGCATAAAGAAGTCGGTGGTGGAGACCACGCCGCGCGCGTCGTCGAGGGCGTAGACCGCAGCGTCATCGCGGGACGCATTGCCCACCCACAGGTTGGGGTCAACCAGGGGCGAGCCGCTGTCCGCCAGGATCTTGTCCAACACCGCCGGGGATATCTTGCAGCCGCAGCCGGCACCGTGACTGTACTGGGTCAGGCGGATCGGTTGCGGGCTTGTTGGAGTGGATGCAGCGGTGTCGGTCATCGGGGCTCTCGTGGAATGTGCCCGGTGCAGGGGCAGGGCGCACCGGTCGAAAGCCGGGCATTTTACCAGTGGATGGCGGGGGATTTCATCCACGGCAGACCAATCTGCACTATGGTTTTCTCTGATTTGGAGCAATGGTCAAACTCCGAGGAGAAGCCCGCGTGAGCAAGGACAACCGCACTACCACCGATGCCGGGATCCCGGTCGCCAGCGACGAATACTCCCTGACGGTCGGCCCCGATGGCCCCATCATCCTGCAGGATCACTACCTGATCGAGCAGATGGCCAACTTCAACCGCGAGCATATTCCCGAGCGCCAGCCCCATGCCAAGGGCTCCGGTGCCTTCGGCCACTTTGAGGTGACCAGGGATATCAGCGCCTATACCAAGGCGGCGGTATTCCAGCCGGGCACAAAAACCGACACCCTGATCCGCTTTTCCACCGTCGCCGGGGAGAAGGGCAGTCCGGATACCTGGCGCGACCCCCGCGGCTTTGCGCTCAAGTTCTACACCAGCGAGGGCAACTACGATCTGGTGGGCAACAATACCCCGGTGTTTTTTATTCGCGACCCGATGAAGTTCCAGCACTTTATCCGCTCGCAGAAGCGCCGCGCGGATTCCGGCTTGCGCGACCACGATATGCAGTGGGATTTCTGGACCCTGTCGCCGGAGTCCGCGCATCAGGTGACCTGGCTGATGGGGGACCGGGGTATTCCCAAGACCTACCGGCATATGAACGGCTACTCCAGCCACACCTATATGTGGGTAAACGCCAGCGGCGAGCGCTTCTGGGTGAAGTACCACTTCAAGAGCGATCAGGGTGTCGAGAGCCTGACCCAGGAAGAGGCGGACCGAATTGCCGGGCAGGATTCCGACGCCCACCGTCGCGACCTGTTCGAGTCCATCGCCCGGGGCGACCACCCCAGCTGGACCCTGAACGTGCAGATCATGCCCTACGCGGAGGCGCAGGATTATCGCTTCAACCCCTTCGATCTGACCAAGGTTTGGCCCCATGGCGACTATCCGCTGCACGAGGTGGGCAAGCTGGTGCTGGACCGCAATCCCACCGACTTCCACACCGAGATCGAACAGGCGGCCTTCGAGCCCAACAACCTGGTGCCGGGCATTGGCCTCAGTCCGGACAAGATGCTGCAGGGGCGGGTATTTTCCTACGCGGATGCCCACCGCGCGCGCATGGGGGTGAACTACAAGCAGATCCCGGTAAACCGCCCCAAGTGCCCGGTACACAGTTACAGCAAGGACGGCGCGCTGCGCGTCGACAATGTCTCCGACCCGGTGTATGCGCCGAATACCAAGGGCGGCCCCACCGCCAACCACACCTATACGGAAAAATGGGAAGCCAGCGGCGAGTTCACGCACGCCGCCTATACGCCGCACAAGGAAGACGACGACTTTGTGCAGGCCGGCACCCTGGTGCGGGAAGTGATGGGCGATGAAGAGCGCGAGCGACTGGTGTCCAACGTGGTGGGGCATCTGTCCGCCGGCGTATCGGATGCAGTCCTCAAGCGTGCGTTCGAATACTGGCGCAATGTGGACAAGGATATCGGCGATCGCATCGAAAAAGGCGTCAAGGGGAATTGAGAAGGTGGGGGCATTTCACCTGCTCCCGTTTCCATTGCGCGTTTCAGCGTATCTGCCTTGCGGTGGTGCCGGCAATCCATTTGAATACCGGAAGAGTATAAAAACGTTACCGGTATTTTAATAATTGCTGCAGGGCAGGTTGACGGTTGTCACATAAATCTTTGATTGGAATTGTTGTTGCGGTTTTTCTGTGGGCACTGACCTGCGGCAGCGGCGCTGTTGCCGCACAGGAAACCGCGCAGGGCGATCACGTTCAGGTGCGCTGGCTGGCGCCGGAACAGTTTGAGTCGGGGCGGGAAACCATCGGTTTTTACTTTGAAGTGGATCCCGGTTGGCATGTGTACTGGCGCAATGCAGGCGATTCCGGCGCCGCCCCCCGATTCGATTTTGTCGCCGCCAGTGGCGAGGTGGGAGATATCCAGTGGCCACTTCCGGTGCGCCTGCCCATCGAACACCTCACCAACCTGGGGTACGAAGGCAACGTGGTTTACCTGTTCCCGGTAACTCCCGACGCGTCGCGCATGGAAATCGTGGTGAACCTGGAGTGGCTGGTGTGCAAGGTGGATTGTATCCCCGGCTACGGCAGTATGAGCCTGTCGCGCCCGGTGGCCGATGCGGTGCAATGGTCGCCCGGGGAGCGGGCCCTGCGGGACCGGTTTGCCGCGCGGGTGCCGCAACCGCTGGCAGTGCAAGACAGCTCTTCCATGTCCTGGCGTGTGGCGGGTGTCAGTGCCGCGCCAGAGGGGGATTCGCTGCAGCTGGTAATCGACACCGGCGACGCAGAGGCGGAGTTTTCACCCCCTGAAGTGTTTCCCCTCGACGGTGGGTTTCTGACCGCCAAGGCGCCGCAGGTTGAGAAAACAGGAGATGTTGTTCGCTACACCTTCCAGCGGGTTCCCGGTGCGGTAGTGCCACCCTCCACCGGGTTTGTGATCAGCGATGGCAGCAGCGCGTGGCAACTGGACGAGCTGGAGATACAGGCTGCAGCCGCGAGCGAACCGCTTGCCAGCGGCAGCGGCCAGCCCCTGTGGCTATTGCTGCTTGCCGCCATTGCCGGCGGTGCCATCCTCAACCTGATGCCCTGCGTGTTCCCGGTATTGTCGATCAAACTGCTGGGGCTGGTAGGACCGCAGGGAGAGGCCTCCGGTCGCCTGCAGGAAGGCCTGCGCTACGCCGCCGGCGTGCTGGTAACCTTTGCCGCACTGGGCGCGCTGTTGTTGATATTGCGCGCCGGTGGCGCCGCCATTGGCTGGGGGTTCCAGTTGCAGTCGGCACCGGTGGTGCTGGGGCTGATCCTGCTGTTCTGGGTAATGGCGCTGTCTTTCAGCGGCCTGTACGAATTTGGCCACCACCTGATGAATCTCGCCGGCCGCAGCCGCGGCGGCGCCTTTGCCACCGGGGTGCTGGCGGTGTTTGTCGCCGCCCCCTGTACCGGTCCGTTTATGGGCGCGGCCCTCGGTGCGGCAACGCTGCTGCCGGCCTACGGCGCCATGGCGATCTTCCTCGGTCTCGGGGTGGGTCTGGCACTGCCGTTTGTATTGCTGTGCGCTTTCCCGGCGCTGCTCAACCGCCTGCCGGCGCCGGGGCAGTGGATGGAAACGCTGCGGCAGTTGCTCGCGTTCCCGCTGTACGCCACGGTGATCTGGTTGCTGTGGGTGCTGGGGCGCCTTGTGGGCGAGAGTGGCTGGCTGATCGGCACACTGCTGATGCTGGCGGTGGTGTTTGCATTCTGGCTCGGGCGCCACGGGTTCCGCGGCAGCCGCTGGATCGCCTGGGGGCTGGTGCTGGCGGCACTGGTTGCCAGTTTCGGTGCGGCGCACAGGCTGCAGGCCAGCGGCAGCGGCAGCGGCAGCGGCCAAGGCGCGCAGGGTGCGGCGGCGCAGTCCGCAGCGGGCTGGCGGCCCTATGACCGCAACGCCATCGGCCAGGCACTGGCGCGGGGGCAGGGGGTGTTTATCGATTATACCGCCGCCTGGTGTATCACCTGTCAGGTGAACAAGAAACTGGTGCTGGAATCCGAGGGCGTCGAGGCCCTGTTCCGCGCGCACGATGTGTATCTGGTGCGGGCGGACTGGACCGATCAGGACCCGGAAATTACCCGCGCACTGGCAGAACTGGGGCGCAACTCGGTACCGGTTTACGCATGGTACGCACCGGGGGAGCGCACACCAGTACTGTTGCCGCAGATATTGCAGGCGGACATGATCGAAGCGTTGTTTGCGGCCGGTAAGTGAAATTCTTCAACCAGAGAGGATGTGCAATCGTGATGACACAAGGTAAGAGTGGTAAACGTTCGATCCGAAAATGGCTTGGCGGCTCGGTGCTGTTAGCGCTGCCGATGTGGGCGCTGGCGGTAGCGGTGCCAGGGGAAAAGGCGCCGGCGTTCACTGAAGTGGATGCCGCCGGCGAAACACGCAGCCTGGAAGATTATGCGGGACAGTGGCTGGTGCTGGAGTGGTTCAACAAGGATTGCCCCTATGTGCGCAAACACTACGGCAGCGGCAATATGCAGGCGCTGCAGAAAAAGTACACCGACAAAGACATCAACTGGCTGACGGTGATTTCTTCCGCCAAGGGCAAGCAGGGTTACCTGGAGCCGGCACAGGCGCTGGACGTGGCGGAGAGTCACAACCTCAATGCCAGCGCGCCTTTCCTGCTGGATGCGGACGGCAGCATGGGGCGCGCGTACGGCGCCAAGACCACGCCGCATATGTTCATCATCAACCCGGAAGGGGTGGTGGTCTATGCCGGCGCCATCGATGACAACGATTCCGCCAATCCGGCGGTGATTCCGGATTCCAACAACTTTGTCGCCGCCGCCCTGGATGCGTCGCTGGCGGGCAAGGCAGTGGGCACCGCTTCCTCCCGCGCCTATGGTTGCAGCGTTAAGTACTGATTTTTCCCCTACACCGCCGGGGTTTATCCCGGCGGCTCCCCTTTTCCAGCTCCACTCCGGCGAGCGTTGTTCCTATTGGTATGGCGCACAATTTTGCCTGTTGAGATTTTGGTAAGACCAACGTTATCATGGCCGGCCAATTGCCCTTTTCGGCCTGACAGCTGTGAGAAGGGCCTCACGGCCACGGATGTGATCGGTCGGCCGCTGCTCCCCAAACTGAACCGCAGAAAATGATAATGGCGGATGGGTACGATGATGAATGTAAACGTTTTCATTTATAGGCTTGCCGCCGGCCTGGTGGCGCTGTTTGCGAGTCTGTTTGCCGCATCAGCGGCAACGGCTGCAGCCAAGGCGCAGGTAAGTGAAGCGCCTGCGGAGCCTGAGAGCTGGGCGCTGCGCATGGCGCACTCGGACATGCAGCGCAATCCGGAGCCCTGGCAGATCGACTTCCGCAAGACTCCCAAGTGGAACTACACCCACGGCCTGATGATGACTGCCTATCAGCGCCTCTACGAGAAAACCGGTGACCGGCGCTACGCGGATTATATCCGCGACTACGCCGACACCCTGATCGATGCCGAGGGCAATATCGCCACCTACAAGCTCGGCAATTACAACATCGACCACCTGACTCCGGGGCGGATGCTGCTGTTCCTGCAGCAGTACAGCCCCAGGCCCCGTTACCACAAGGCGCTGCAGACCCTGAAAACCCAGCTGGAAGGCCAGCCCCGCACCAGTGACGGGGGCTTCTGGCACAAGCGGCGCTACCCGCACCAGATGTGGCTGGACGGCCTGTATATGGGCGCGCCTTTCTACGCCCAGTACCTGAATGCGACTGGCGCGGATGCATCTGCGTTCGACGATGTGCAGCGCCAGTTCGACCTGGTGATGCAGCACCATATCGACCCGCAGACCGGACTGCCGTATCACGCCTGGGACGAGAGCCGCGAGCAGAAATGGGCGGATCCGGAAACCGGGGTTTCCCCCAATTTCTGGTCCCGCTCCATCGGCTGGTATGTGATGGCGCTGGTGGATGCCATCGAGTACTTCCCGCAAGACCACAGCGGCCGTCAGGTGCTGGCGGGTTATCTGCAGCAGGTGCTGGACGCGACGCTCAAATTCCGCGATGACAAAACCGGGCTCTGGTACCAGGTGACGGACCAGGGCGGCCGCACAGGGAATTATCTCGAGGCTACCGGCAGCGTGATGTTTGTATACGCCATGGCCCGGGGAGCCAATCGCGGCTACCTGCCAGACCGCTACCGGGACCTTGCGGAACAGAGCTATAACGGCCTGCTGGAAAACCTGATTCGTGTGGACGCCGATGATCGCTCCGTGCACCTGGAAAAGAACTGCGCGGTGGCCGGCCTTGGCGGTGACCCATACCGCGACGGTTCCTACGAGTATTACATCAGTGAGCCGGTGCGCGACAATGATCCCAAGGGGGTGGGGCCATTTATCCTGGCGAGCCTCGAGCTGGAAAAATAAGTACGCATAAAAGCATAAAAACTGGAGTGAAACGGATGATGAAACTACCCGAAAAACCTCTCGGCCTGGTGGCCTGCGTCCTGGCAACACTGCTCTGGGGTTGTGAAAAACCGGTGGCACAGAGTGAAGCCGATGTGGCGGAGGTACTGCAAGCACAGGCTGCCACGGCATTGTGGCAGGCGGACCTCGGCGACGGCCTGTATCAGAACCCGATCCTCTACGCGGATTATTCCGACCCGGATGTGGTCGCGGTGGGCGATGATTTCTACATGACCGCGTCCAGCTTCAACGCCTCCCCGGGCCTGCCGCTGCTGCACTCCACCGACCTGGTGAACTGGGAACTGATTGACTATGTGGTGGACAAGAATGTCCCCGCGGACAGGTTTGCCAAGCCCCAGCATGGCAACGGCATCTGGGCACCGAATATCCGCTATCACGACGACAAGATCTGGATCTTTTTCCCGGACCCGGATCACGGCATCTACATGACCAACACCGCCGACCCCAAGCAGGGGTGGAGCGAGCCGAAACTGATTCTGCCGGGCAAGGGCATCATCGACCCCACCCCGATGTGGGACGATGACGGCCAGGCCTATCTCCTGCACGGCTGGGCAAAAAGTCGTTCGGGCAAAAACAATATCCTGACGCTGCACAAGATGTCCGCCGATGGCACCGAAGTGGCGGCCGAGGGCGAAGTCATCATCAACGGCCACGAGCTGGAGGGTTACCGTACCCTGGAAGGGCCCAAGTTTTACAAGCGCGGCGAATATTATTACGTGTTCGCCCCGGCCGGCGGCGTGCCCGTGGGCTGGCAGTCTGTGTTCCGCTCCAAGAACATTTACGGCCCCTATGAAGACCGCATCGTGATGGAGCAGGGAGACAGTATCACTAACGGTCCGCACCAGGGTGCCTGGGTGCACACGCCTGCCGGGGAAGACTGGTTCATCCACTTCCAGGCGCGCGGACCCTACGGCCGTATCGTGCATCTGCAGCCAATGGCGTGGAAAGACGGCTGGCCGGTGATCGGCGTGGACAAGGATGGTGATGGTGTGGGCAACCCGGTGACCCGCTACCGCAAACCCGAGGTGAGCAAGCCGAGCCCGGTGAAAACCCTGCCGTTCGCCGACGATTTTTCCGCTGACGAGCTGGCACTGCAGTGGCAGTGGAATGCCAATTACGACGAAGACTGGTACAGCCTGGACGCGCGCGAGGGCTATCTGCGCCTGTTCGCGCAGCAGAATATCGACCCGGATGGTGACAACCTGTGGATGCAGCCCTCACTGTTGTTGCAGAAACTGCCGGCGCCGGAATTTATCGTGCAGACCACCCTGGAAATCCCGGAAACCCTGGGGCAAGCAGAGGGCGGCCTGCTGATGTTCGGCGAAGACTACGCCTGGATCGGTTTCCGCAACCTGCCCGGCACCGGCGAGGTGGAGATCGGCGAGGTAAGCTGTCGCGATGTGCGCAAGGACTGTACCGAGCACTTCGAACCCCACACCCGGGTCAAGGCCGGCGAACTGACCTTGCGTATGACCGTAGGCCAGGGCGGGCAGACGGTGCTCAGCTACCAGAAGGAAAATGGCCGTTTCCGCGCCCTCGGTGAGCTGTTCCAGTCCCGTCGCGGACGCTGGGTGGGCGCCAAGGTCGGATTGTTTGTGCGCACCGACGATGCGGCGCTGGTGAACGCGGAAAACTTTATCGATGTGAAGGACTTCCGCTTTATCCAGCCCGCGGGCTGAGCTGTCTTTCTCTGCTATGGCTGCGCCAGTTTGTCATCGCCAAATTCACTAAAAGTCTTTCGCCAGACGCTCGGGCTAACCTGAAAGCGCTGGCGAAAGTGCTGTCTGAATGATGTGGCTGTCTGGAACCCCACTGCTTCGGCAATTTGCTCTACGGAAAGGGGAGTGGTTTCCAGCAGTTCAAGACTGCGCTGCAGCCGTTCATTCACCAGCCATTTTCCGAACGCCATGCCGGTCGCTTTGTGAAAGTGCCGTGTGAAGGTGCGGCGGCTCATATGAGAGCGTGCGGCCAAGTCATTGATTTGATGCGGTTGCGCCAAATTTGCACGCAAGTGGTCAAGCAAACGATTGATCTCGGCGTCCTGCGTAGAACTGGCGATTGGCTGTTCGATAAACTGCGCCTGGCCTCCCTCCCGGTGCGGCGGGATGATCAGGATGCGCGCGACGCTATTGGCTATTCGGGTTCCGTAGTGTGCGCGCACGATATGCAGGCAGCAGTCGAGCCCGGCGCCGGTACCCGCCGAGGTGATGACCCGGTCTTTGTCGACATACAGGGCATTGGTATTGAGTTTTACCGCCGGGAAACGCTGACAGAAATCCTGTTCCGCCATCCAGTGCGTCGCCGCTTCTTTTCCATCCAGCAAGCCCGCGTAAGCCAGGGCATAGGCGCCATAACAGAGCCCCACCACGGTTGCGCCTCGCGCGTGTGCTTGGCGTAACGCAGCTGCCAGCGCTGGCGCCGGCGGTTCAGCCAAATCGTGCCATCCGGGCACTACCACAATATCCGCCGTGTCCAGAATCTCCAGACCACCATCTGGCTGCATGGTCAGCGATTTGTCTGCCTGTTGTTCCTGGCCATCAGTGGAGACCACTTTCAGATCGAAGATCTGCTGATCATGTGGCGTCGCGGTGAATACCACATGGGGAATCGATACGTGGAAGAGGCTGAAATGCGGGTAGAGAACAAGCGCTACGGTGGGAATGGACATGCTGATGCTCCTCTCTGCGGGCGCGGGCAGTGTAACAGGTTGGCCCAATCTTTTCGATATATGGCATTTAGGTCAGCATTCTGGCGGAAGGACTTGATCAATAATGGCGTTGATCTCGTTTGAACTATGGAGTCACGTTATGAAGATCAATGTTATCGCTGGCCTGTTTAGCCTGGCCGTATCAACCATCGTGGGCGTTGCGCCGGTCCGGGCCGAACCCGCGACCGTTACAGATGCGGAAGTCGCGCGAGTACAGATTCAACATATCCGCAATGCCACTGCCAAAGTCACCTACGGGGATACGACGTTCCTGGTTGATCCGATGCTGGCCGGAAAAGGGGCGTATCCGGGGTTTGAGGGAACCTATCGCAGTGAGCTACGCAATCCGTTGATCGACTTGCCTATGCCGGCAAGTGAAGTAATGGCGCATGTGGATGCTGTAATCGTTACCCATACCCATCTGGATCACTGGGACGACGTCGCACAGGCGAAGCTGCCGAAAGCGATCCCGCTGTTTGTCCAGAATGCGGCGGATGCTGCGCTGGTTCGCTCCCAGGGCTTTAAGGATGTCCGCGTGCTGGGGGAGAACTCCGAGTTCAATGGCATTACCCTGAGCAAGACCGGCGGTCAGCACGGAACCGATGCCATGTATGCGGTAGCGCCGCTCGCCAAAGTACTTGGTGAGGCCATGGGGTTTGTGTTGCGGGCGAAAAATTACAAGACGGTATATTTTGTGGGAGACACTATCTGGCGCGACGAGGTGCAGGATGCGTTTTCCCGGTATCGCCCGGACGTGGTGGTGCTGAATACCGGGGATGCCCGCGTGAATGGCTTTGAAGACTCGATCATCATGGGTAAGCAGGACACGCTGCGGGCACTTGAACATGCACCACAGGCCACCGTTGTCGCCGTTCATATGGATACGGTGAACCATGCGGCGCTCAGCCGGAAGGAGCTCAGAAAATTCGTGGCGGAAAAGTCTCTGCAAAAGCGGGTTCTGGTTCCGGCGGATGGCAGGGTGATGAAGTTCTGAAGCGGGCGACTTCGCATCGATGAATATACTTCTCGTCGATGAATATAAAGATGCCCCGGTAGCGGGATGGCTGCCGGGGTTTCAGTATGGGGACTCAGAGTGCGGAAAGCGTCTCGACCATGGCCCCGGTTAAACAGCTCAGGTCTTCGTTTGAAATAATATACGGCGGCATGGCGTACACCAGTTTGCCAAATGGCCGCAGCCAGACACCGCGCTCGATCAGGCTCTCCTGCAATGTCCGGTTATCGACCGGTTGTTTCATTTCCACCACGCCGATGGCGCCGAGTACCCGCACGTCGGCCACGCCGCTGGCGTCCTTCAGTGGTGCCAGTTCCCGTTCCATCTGTGACTGTATGCTGCCCACCTGGGTGTGCCAGTCGCGGGCAATCAGCAATTCGATACTGGCATTGGCCACGGCGCAGGCCATGGGGTTGCCCATGAATGTTGGCCCGTGCATGAACACGCCGGCCTCACCACTGCAGATGCCGTTGGCGACCCTGTCGGTGCACAGGGTGGCGGCCAGGGTCATGGTGCCGCCGGTGAGGGCTTTGCCGAGGGTGAGGATGTCGGGAGATATACCGGCGTGCTCGCAGGCGAACATTTTTCCGCTGCGGCCGAAGCCGGTGGCGATTTCGTCGGCGATCAGCAACAGGTCGTACCGGTCGCAAAGCTCGCGCACTTTGCGCAGATACTCCGGGGAATAGAAGCGCATGCCGCCGGCGCCCTGGACGATGGGTTCGAGGATGACGGCGGCGAGTTTCTGGTGGTTTTGTTCGATGATCTGTTGCAGTTCGGCGATGTCTTCGTCGCTGCAGGGTTCGTCGAATTTAGGTCTGGGGGCCGGTGCGAACAGGTGCTGGGTGAGCTGGCTGGCGAACAGGTGGTGCATGCCGGTGACCGGGTCGCAGGTGGCCATGGCACCGAAGGTGTCGCCGTGGTAGCCGTTGCGCAGGGCGAGCAGGCGGTTTTTCCCGGCCTTGCCCTGGGATTGCCAGTATTGCAGGGCCATTTTTATCGCGACTTCGACGGATACGGAGCCGGAGTCGGCGAGGAAGACTTTCTGCAGTGGTGTCGGGGTGAGGGCGACGAGTTTCTTGCACAGTTCGATGGCGGGTTCATGGGTGAGACCGCCGAACATGACGTGGCTCATTTTTCCCATCTGTGCCTGCATGGCGGCGTTTAGTTCGGGAACCTTGTAGCCGTGCAGGGTGCTCCACCAGGAACTCATGCCGTCGATCAGTCCGCGGCCGTCTTCCAGATAAATCCTAACGCCTTCTGCGCGTGCAATCGGATAGACCGGAGGGGGATTGATCAGGGAGGAGTAGGGGTGCCAGATATGATTTTTGTCGAACTCTAGATCCATCATGACTCAGTGGGAAATCTTCTTAAGCGGGTGGGGTGGCGACCGGGCACCGGGTATGCATTTTCAGAACCGCTGTGAATACGTCCCTGTACGCTGCGTCGACGACATCCCTGTCGTCGACGCTTCTGAAAATGCATCCCCGGTACCCGGCCTTCGCATTTGAGAAATTTACTTCGTAAGCAGTCTGATTCTCGCCATTCCGGCGCAGGCCGGAATCCAGCGCTACGAAGTGGAGTCAGGCCAGCTCGCGCAATACCTTCAACGGTGGCTGACTAACGGCACTGCGGCACGCCAGTGTACCCGCAGTACCTACCAGCAACGCCCCGACCAGCGGCCCGAGCAGCCACAGTCCCGGGTGGAAGTTGAACGGCAGTTCAAACACCCGCTGTGACAGTACTGCCAGCGTGGCCTCGGTACCGGCGGCGGCCAGCAGGCCGGCGGCGATGCCGAGCAGGCCGAATTCGATCATCAGGCTGCGGATCAGCAGTTGCCGGCGGCCGCCAAGTGTGCGGATTACGGCGGCTTCTTGCAAACGCTCGGCGATACTGGCGCGCACGCCGGCGATCAGCACCAGGACGCCGGCGACGAGCATGAGGCCGAGGACTGATTCGATGGCGATGGCGACCTGGCCGATGGTTTCGCGGATGCGTTCGAGGATTTTGTCCAGTTCGATGATGCTGACGCTGGGGAAGTTTTTCACCAGTTCGTTGACGAACAGTTTGTCTTCCGGCGGCAGGTAGAA
>NZ_CAJXKH010000038.1 GCF_913055755.1 uncultured Microbulbifer sp. | reverse complement strand
CGCGCGCAGCTGTTCAAAATGCGCTTTGGACTCCTCATCCAGGAAGTCCAGTAGACACGGCGCATCGGTCAGCAGTTCCTGAGTCTGGGCATTTTTACTGTCGAGAATCCGCAGCGGGTTGCGCTCCAGGCGGCGCTGGCTGTCTTCGTCCAGCTGATCCTTGCGCGCGGAGAGGTACTCCACCAGTGCCTCACGGAAGGCGGCGCGGCTTTCGCTGTTGCCCAGGGAGTTGAGCTGCAGGGTAACGTGATTGGCAATACCCAGCTCCCTCCACAGGCGCGCAGTCATCATCAGGATCTCGGCGTCGATATCCGGGCCCTCGATGCCGAACACTTCCACCCCGAACTGGTGGAACTGGCGCAGGCGCCCTTTCTGCGGACGCTCGTAGCGGAACATGGGGCCGAAATACCACAGTCGCTGGGGCTGGATCAGCAGGTTGTTCTGGATCGCCGCGCGCACGGTACCGGCGGTGCCTTCCGGGCGCAGGGTGACGCTGTCTCCACTCTTGTCTTCGAAGGTGTACATTTCCTTCTCGACGATATCGGTGGCTTCACCCACGGCACGGGCAAACAGCTGAGTGGCCTCCAGCAGCGGCGTGCGGATTTCACTGTAGCCGTAACGGCCGAAAAGTTCGGAGAGCGTGCTTTCCACGTACTGCCACACCGGCGATTGGGTGGGCTGCAGGTCGTTCATGCCGCGGATGGCGCGAAGTTGTTTCAAGTTTAATCCTTACTGATAAATCCAGTTAGCGTCGGGAGCGCGGAGCTCCCCGAGTGGTGGATGCGCTGCGCTTATCCACCCTACAACTGACAATTTTTTGGAGCGCGGAGCTCCAGCTCCGCTTCGCGTGCGTTGCACGCGTCAAAATTCTGGGTGCGGACTGCGTCCGCAAAGCGGAGCTAGAACCTTCAGCTTCAATAAAAGCTCCGCGGTCCCGGCAACGCCCGGCTCAGTCGATGGTTTCTTTGGCAATGATGCTCGCTTCCTGCTCCGCCTTGGCTGCCGCCTTTTCGCGGATCAGTTGTTCCAGATCATCCACCAGATTGTCATTCTTGAATTTGCGGTCCGGCTGGCCGTCCACGTAGATCGCGTGGCTGGGGGTACCACCGGCGAGGCCGATATCCGCCTCTTTCGCTTCCCCGGGGCCGTTGACGATACAGCCGATCACCGCCACATCCAGCGGGGTGGTGATGTCCTCGAGGCGGGTCTCCAGCTCGTTCATGGTCTTCACCACGTCGAAGTTCTGGCGCGAGCAGCTGGGGCAGGCAATAAAGTTGATGCCCTTGGTGCGCAGGCGCAGGCTCTTGAGCAGGTCCCAGCCCACCTTCACCTCTTCCACCGGGTCCGCCGCCAGGGAAATCCGCAGGGTATCGCCGATGCCGTCCAGCAGCAGTGCACCCAGGCCGATGGCGGATTTCACGGTGCCGGCACGCAGGCCACCGGCTTCGGTGATGCCCAGGTGCAGGGGCTGCTCGATCTGGCTCGCCAGCTTGCGGTAGGCGGCGGTGGCCATAAAGATATCCGACGCCTTCACGCTCACCTTGAAGTCCTGGAAGTCCAGGCTGTCGAGGATGTCCACGTGGCGCAGGGCGGATTCCACCAGCGCGTCCGGGGTGGGCTCGCCGTATTTCTTCTGCAGGTCCTTTTCCAGGGAACCGGCGTTGACGCCGATGCGGATCGGGATATTCAGGTCGCGGGCCTTGTCGACTACCGCGCGGATGCGCTTCTCGCGGCCGATATTGCCCGGGTTGATGCGCAGGCAGTCCACCCCCAGGTCCGCCACCCGCAGGGCGATGCGGTAATCGAAGTGAATGTCCGCCACCAGCGGTACGCTCACCTGCTTCTTGATCTCGCCGAATGCCTCGGCGGCGTCCATGGACGGTACCGAAACCCGCACGATATCCGCGCCCGCCTGTTCCAGGCGCTGGATCTGCGCCACGGTGGCGGCCACATCGCAGGTCTCGGTATTGGTCATGCTCTGCACCGAAATCGGCGCACCGCCACCAACCGGCACATTGCCCACCATGATCTGGCGTGACACGCGGCGAACTATGGGTGACTCGAATTGCATAGCGTAAACCCTGCGACTGTTAGGTTGCCCGGGACCGTCGACCGACGGGTCCGGAACATAGATAAAAACCGGGGGAGGATTATAGAGAGATTGGGCGCAAACCTACAGAGGCTGCGCCCTCGGAGCCGGCCTGCTGGCCGGGAAATTGATCGGGAATCGGGAATACCGGGTCAGCCGCCGACGGTCAGCTTGCGGGTGCGGCGATTGCCCCGGGGCGCGGTATCGACCACTTCCCCGCGATAGCTCACCACGGCACCGGCAGCGTTACCCAGCATCAGGTTGAACGGCGCCTCGCCTTCCAGCTCCACACTGGAGCCCGCGGGCTGCAGCTTTGACAGCAGCTTGGCACCGCTGGCGTCGCTGACTTCCACCCAGGACTCCTCGGTGAAGGTCATCGCGAGGCTTTCGACCAGTTCGTCCTCGGCGGACAGCTGGCGGGGCGCGGCTGCGACAGGTTCGGCAACTTCTTGCTGCGCGACCTGTGCCACCTGCTCCGGGGCCTCGGGAGCCTGCTCCGCTGCGGCGACCTGCTGCGGTTCCGGTTCCAATTCCGGCTCTGATTCCGGGGCGCTTGCGGTTTCCAGCTGGGCGGAGGATTCCGGAAGCGCTTCTGTCACTTCCGCTGCGTCCACCACCGCTGCAGCGTACGGGTCTGCCGCCGGGGCTGCGGGTTCGCTCGCCTGTGGCTGCGCGACTTCCGCCTGAACTGTTTCCGCCTGAACTGAATCCGCCTGAATGGCGGCTACCGCGGCCCGCGGCAGTCTCAGGTCCGCAGCGCCCTGGTTGATCCACCAGTAGCCACCCGCCGCAGCGACCATGGCGACCAGCAACATCGGGCGAAACAGGCCACCACCGGACGATTGTTTGCCGTGACCGATCACCGGACCGCGGGGCGGCTGGGGGACCGTGTCGGTTTTCACCTGCGCTGGCAGCTGGCGCTCGAACGCCTCCAGCACCGGCGCGGCGTCAATGCCGAGCTCCTTGCAGGTATTGCGCAGGTAACCGCGCACATAAGTAGCGCCGGCGAGGCGTTCAAAGTCGTCCTGTTCCAGGTGGCGCAGCTTGCTCGGGGTCATGCACATGCGCCCGGCGAGCTCGTCCACGCTCAGCCCCGCGGACTCGCGGGCGCTGGCAATCAGGCTGCCGGCGGTCTGGCCGGTGGTTACTTCAGCCGCCTCTTCCATAACGCGGGCTGTGGATTCAGGGCTGCTCATTTTCGGCCACCATCTTCTTGTACTTCAGAGATTCCTCTGAATAGGGAAAGAGGTTTTTCAGCGCCAGGGCGTAGCTCCGCTCCTTGTCCCGATTGCCGAAGATTTTTTCGATCCGGATCCCCAGCCACAGGGACTGGGGCACCTGGCGGTTCCGCTCACTGAAACGGTCCAGGTAGTGTTTTGCCTGCTCGTAGTTCTTGTCGGCAAATTTGAGTTCCGCCAGCTCCAGCAGCGCCACCGGCAGGTTGGGGCTCAGGGCCAGCGACCGCTGGAACGCCTGTTCGGCAGCGTCCGCATCCCCCAGGCGCAGCTCCGCGCGGCCCAGGTTGGCCAGTGCGTAGGAACGACGGTTGTAGGTCAGGTCTTCCGATGCAACCTGGAACTGCTCCCGGGCATCGCGGTAGCGCTCCTGCTGATACAGGAAAACCCCGTAATTGACCCGCGCCATGGAAAACGCACTGTCGTAGCGCAGCGCCTTTTTGAAATGCTCCTCGGCCACATCCAGCTCGCCATCCACCTGGTACAGCAGGGCCAGGCCGTGGTGGGCCTCCGGGTCTCGCTTGCCCAGCTTCAGCGCCTCCTGGAAATGGTGGCGGGCGGCCTCGCGGTTGTCGCCGCTCTGGAGGTAGCGCAGCCCCAGCTGCACGTGGGTTTTACGGGCCTTGTCGAGATCGACCTCTTTGCCGCCGGGACCGGTGGTTACACAACCGCCCAGTACCAGGGTAAGCAGTAATCCGGCGAGAGCCGCCGGATTGGAAATTCTTGCTAACACGAGCCTCACCTTGTTGTTATCGGGTGCGTAGTTCACTGGCGCACGCCGTACAAAGTTCGGCGATGCAAGTATCAGACCTGGTTGACGATACGTACGGGACGCTCGGCGTTCGCATTGCGATAGCGCTCGGAGCGACGGGTGCGATCGTTTACCTGGCCCGCCAGCTGACCACAGGCCGCAGCGATATCATCGCCCCGGGTGGTACGCACGGTTACGGTATAGCCTTCGTCCAACAAAATCTGTTGAAAACGTCGCAAAGCGTTGTTGCTGACCCGCTGATAGTCGGACAGCTCAAACGGATTGAAGGGTATCAGATTTATCTTCACCGGCACATCACGCAGCAACTCCGCCAGCTGTTCGGCGTGTTCCGGGCGGTCGTTCACCTCCCGGATCATGGTGTACTCGATGGTCATCTTGCGATGATTGTCCGGCATATTCTCGATATAGCGCTTGGCGCTGTCGAGCAGCATGGCGATGGGATACTTCTTGTTGATCGGCACCAGCACATTGCGCAGCTCGTCATTGGGCGCGTGCAGGGAAATCGCCAGGCTCACATCGGTCACCTGTGCCAGGCGGTCCAGCGCCGGCACCACACCGGAAGTACTCAGGGTCACCCGACGCTTGGAAATGCCGTAGGCATTGTCTTCCATCATCAGGTTCATGGCATCGACCACATTGTCGAAATTGAGCAGGGGCTCGCCCATGCCCATCATCACCACATTGGTCACCTTGCGGGGACCATTCGGCTGCAACTGACCAAAAGACTTACACGCAATCCACACCTGGCCGATGATCTCGGCCGCAGTCAGGTCGCGGTTAAAGCCCTGCTTGCCAGTTGCACAGAAACTGCAGTCCAAAGAGCAGCCCACCTGGGAGGACACACACAGGGTGCCGCGATCGCCGTCCGGGATATACACCGTCTCGATCACATTGCCACCGGTCACCTCGATCAGCCACTTGCGGGTGCCATCGGAGGAATCCATCTGCTTCAGGACCTTCGGTGCACGGACCTCGGCAATCTCCGCCAGCCTGGCCCGCATCGCCTTGCTGACATTGGTCATCTGCTCGAAATCGTCCACACCGCTCTGGTGGATCCACTTCAGCACCTGTACCGCGCGGAAGCGCTTCTCGCCCAAACCGGCAAAAAAGTCCGCAAGCTTGTCCAGCGACAGGCCCAGCAGATTGACTCTTTCTACTTGTGCGGTTTCGGCTTGTACAGCCTGTACGTCAGTCATGGATTCACCTTGCATCGTTGTCGATGCGAAAAATCAACCGCGTCGCACCGGCGCAGGCCGGCGCCCAGAAAACTGGATCCCGGCGTGCGCCGGGATGACGACAACCAGATCAAAAGACCCGGAAATTAGCGTGCGCAGATTTCTTCAGCAGAGAAGAAGTAGCTCACCTCACGCTCGGCAGAAGCCGGGCTGTCGGAACCGTGTACCGCGTTCGCATCGATGCTGTCAGCGAAGTCTGCACGGATAGTGCCAGCTTCCGCTTCCTTCGGGTTGGTAGCGCCCATCAGATCGCGGTTAGCCAGAATCGCGTTCTCGCCTTCCAGAACCTGAACCACAACCGGACCGGAAGTCATGAACTCAACCAGATCCTTGAAGAAAGGACGCTCTTTGTGCTCGGCGTAGAAACCTTCAGCCTTCTCCTGAGACAGCTGAACCATCTTCATGGCAACAATGCGCAGACCGGCTTTCTCAAAACGGCTCTCGATCTCACCGATTACGTTCTTGGCTACTGCGTCCGGCTTGATGATGGACAGAGTGCGTTCCTGGGCCATGGTTTTCTCCAAATATGACGTTTAGTAAAAATTAACGTTTAAAAACAGATACTTAAGTATCAGATACGAAAAGAGCAACCACCGGAGTTGCTCTTCCCTGAATTCTCGATTTAGCGCGAACTGGCTATCTATTGATCAATAGCTGACTCGCGGAGCGCGGATTATACGCGGTGTTGTGTGAACTTTGTACTGTAGATGTGCCCGAATGGTCGAAGTCGGTCACAAAAAGCGACCAGAGGTTCATACGTGTGTCGAACTTGGATGCGAAGGCGCAGCTCCCGGGAATTCAGAGGTAAAAGCGAAGGTGGCGATACCGGGTGTAGCCTTGTGAGACCTTCACCGGCATGGATGCCGGTGCAGAGCCCCCATGGATGGGTTCACGGCGTGTCTCGCAAGGCTGCACCCGGTAGCGGCACCGCCACCCAACTATCTACAACCCCCGCTTTACTCGGCCTCTTCAATCCACGCAGCCTGAATGGCCTCCAGGATCTTCTCGCCGCAGCGGTCGGGATCATCGTCAAAATCCGGTAGATCCATCACCCACTTGCGCAGGTCGACAAAATTGACCCGCATCGGATCCACATCCGGATGGCCGTCCGCCAGCTCAATGGCAATATCGTGAATATCCGTCCACTTCATGAGCGCCTCCTCAGTGCTTCTCCGAAACCTGATTGATCGTGTACTTCGGAATCTCCACCACCAGATCCTCCTCATCCACAATCGCCTGACAGGAAAGACGGGACTCCGGCTCAAGACCCCAGGCCTTATCCAGCAGATCCTCCTCCAGCTCATCGGGCTCACCCAGAGAATCAAACCCCTCCCGCACAATCACATGGCAAGTCGTACACGCACAGGACTTCTCACACGCGTGCTCAATCTCCACCCCGTGCTGCAGCGCAGCGTCACACACACTGACACCCGGCTCCACCTCAATCACCTTCCCTTCCGGGCAGAGTTCCGCGTGGGGCAAAAAAACAATCTTAGGCATAGCTCAAAAACTCTTGTCCGAATCCTGCAGCCGCAAAACAGCTCAGGGTTTATCAAATTCGTCCAGGCTGTGGCCCTGCATCGCCCGCTTGATGGACTTGTCCATACGGCGCGCCGCATACGGCTCCGACAGCTCGTTCAGCGACTCGATACGCTTGTGGATCTCCTCCGCAGTACCGCCATTGTGCGCCAGTCGCAGCGCCTCCATCGCCCGCTCCAGAGCACCCAGTTCCTCCTCACTGAGCAGCTCCGCACCGTCCTCCGTCAGCGCCACCAGCATCGCCTCCAGAGTGCGCTCCGCCTCCACCTGGGCCTCGCGCAGCGCCCGCGCCGCAATATCTTCCTCGGCGTGGGTATAGGACTCCTGCAACATGCGGGTGATATCGGAATCCTCAAGGCCGTAGGACGGCTTCACCGTGATTTCCGCAGCCACCCCGCTGCTCTTCTCCATCGCCGTCACCGACAACAGGCCGTCCGCATCCACCTGGAAAGTCACCCGGATATGGGCCGCACCGGCCACCATTGGCGGAATGCCGCGCAGCTCGAAGCGCGCCAGGGAACGGCAGTCACTGACCAGCTCGCGCTCCCCCTGCACCACGTGAATCGCCATCGCGGTCTGGCCGTCCTTGAAGGTGGTGAACTCCTGGGCCTTGGCCACCGGAATCGTGGTATTGCGGTGAATCAGCTTCTCCGTCAAACCACCCATGGTCTCGATCCCCAGGGACAGCGGGATCACATCCAGCAACAGCAGGTCCTCGCGGGACTTGTTGCCCACCAGCACATCCGCCTGCAGCGCCGCGCCGATGGCCACCACCTGGTCCGGATCGATATCCGCGTGGGGCTCGCGCGCGAAAAACTCCTCTACCCGCTCGCGCACCCGCAGGGTTCTGGTAGACCCACCCACCAGCACCACCTCGGCAATATCCTCCGCAGACAGGTCCGCATCGCGCAGGGCGCGTTTGCACGCGCGCAGGGTCTTGCTGATCAGGGGGTCCAGCAGCTCCGCCAGCTTCTCCCGGCTCAACTCGCCGGCCCAATTGCCGTAGGCAACCGGTACCACGGTTTCCTGCGCCAGCGCCTCCTTGGCCGCACAGGCGGCGTTCAGCAGCTTGCGCTGGGTAGCCGCATCCAGATCGTTGCCGAGTCCCGCTTCCGCGGCCATCCACTCGCCGATCACCCGGTCGAAATCGTCCCCGCCCAGGGCGCTGTCGCCACCGGTGGAGAGCACTTCAAACACACCGCGGGAAAGGCTCAGGATGGAAATATCAAAGGTACCGCCGCCGAGGTCGTAGACCGCCACGGTCTTGTCCGCCACGTCGCCGCCACCTTCGGACTTGTCCAGGCCATAGGCCACCGCCGCTGCAGTGGGCTCATTCAGCAAGCGCAGCACCTTGAGCCCCGCCAGCTGTGCCGCGTCTTTGGTGGCCTGGCGCTGGGCCTCATCGAAATAGGCCGGCACCGTGATCACGGCCCCGTCCAGGGCGCCGCCGAGGGAATCCGCACCGCGCTTGGCCAGCACTCTGAGGATCTCCGCGGAAACCTGCACCGGGTTCACCGCGCCCGCCGCGGTCTCGATGGATGGCATACCACCCCGGTCTTCCGCAAACCTGTACGGCAGCTGTTCACCGAAACTCTTGATGTCCGCGAGGCCGCGGCCCATCAAACGCTTGATGGAAATCAGGGTGTTGTAGGGGTCGTCGCCCGCTGCTGCGCGCGCCGCCAGCCCCACCTCGACACCGGCGCCGCTGTAACGCACTGCGGAGGGCAGGATCACGCTGCCGTCTTCCGCCGCCAGCGCCTCTGCGGATCCGCTGCGCACGGTCGCCACCAGGGAATTGGTGGTGCCCAGGTCGATACCCACCGCGCGCTTGCGCTGGTGGGGTTCGGGGGTCTGGCCGGGTTCGGAAATCTGCAGTAATGCCATAAGTCTGTATCAGTCCAGTAAATCTTCTTCGAGCGTTTCGATCTGGCGCTGCAGCTTGCCGAGAAACTGCAGTTTGAGCAGCGCGCTTTTGGCCTCGTCCAGGGCGTTGGCGGTGAGCGCATCGGCGAACACCCGCTGCTGCTCCCGGAACAGGGCGCTGGTCTCGTCTCCCAGTTCGCCCAGCTCGGCTTCCGGATCCGCGGCATCGCGCACCTCTTCGAGGCGCTCGCGCAGGATCATCTGCTGCATCAGGAATTCGCCGTCGGCGGTGGTCTGTTCGGGGCTGATCTCGACGCCCGCGAGCTGCAACAGGTAGGCCGCACGGGCCACCGGGTCCTTGAGGGTGTTGTTGGCCTCATTGATCTGCGCCGCGTATTGCATGGAGAGGCGCTGTTCGCGATCCGATTTGGCCGCAAAGCGATCCGGGTGGAATTCCTGCTGCAACTCCCGGTAGCGGGCAGCCAGCGCCTGGCGGTCCACCTCGTAAGAGACCGGCAGGCCGAAAATCTCGAAATGGTTCTGTTGCAGTTCCATATTCTCTATTCCGACAGTACGCCCGGCGATGCCTGCCGTTTTCAGTTACTTTTCAGTTACATGGTAAATACTAAAAAGGCCGGCATGCGCTGCGCACCCGGCCTTTCACTGCCAGCAGGTTTCCCCGATCAAACGTGGAAGCTTTCGCCGCAGCCGCACTCGTTTTTCACATTGGGGTTATTGAAGGCAAACCCTTCGTTCAGCCCCTCTTTGACAAAGTCCAGCTCGGTGCCGTCCAGGTAGGCGAGGCTTTTCGGGTCCACTATCAGCTTTACGCCGCCGGCCTCGAACACCTCGTCTTCGGGGTTTGCCGTATCCACAAACTCCAGCACATACGCCATCCCGGAACAGCCGGCCGTCTTCACGCCGACGCGAATGCCGATACCTTTGCCGCGGCTGGCCAGCTGCTTGGCTACGTGGGCCTGGGCCGCTTCGGTCATGGTAATTGCCATGTCGGTTGCCTACTCCTTACCGCTTGGGTTCCCGCAAACGGAATCAACCCGCGGTTTCTTCAACCTTTTCACCGCGCTTTTCGCGGATATTGCGCACCGCCGCCTTGATGGCGTCTTCCGCCAGCACGGAGCAGTGAATTTTTACCGGCGGCAGCGCCAGTTCTTCGGCGATCTCGGTGTTCTTGATTTGCGCCGCCTCATCCAGGGACTTGCCCTTGACCCACTCGGTCAGCAGGGAGCTGGAGGCAATCGCGGAGCCGCAGCCGTAGGTCTTGAACTTGGCATCTTCGATGATGCCGCTGTCGTTCACCTGAATCTGCAGGCGCATCACGTCGCCACAGGCCGGTGCGCCGACCATGCCGGTACCCACGTTGTCCGCCTTGTCGTCGAGACGACCGACATTGCGGGGGTGTTCATAGTGATCAATTACTTTATCGCTATAGGCCATGACTAAACCCTCTCAATTCGTTTCCATTGCCGCCTTCAGGCAGCGATTAGTGCGCTGCCCATTCAATGGTATTCAGGTCGATACCATCCTTGTACATGTCCCACAGGGGAGACAGTTCGCGCAGCTTTTCCACCGCCTGCCTTACTTCTTTGGCCGCAGTATCCACGTCCTGTTCCGTGGTGAAACGGCCGAAGCTGAAGCGCAGGGAGCTGTGGGCCAGCTCGTCGTTCACGCCCAGGGCGCGCAGTACATAACTCGGTTCCAGGCTCGCGGAAGTACACGCGGAGCCGGAGGAAATCGCCAGATCCTTCAGGGACATGATCAGGCTCTCGCCTTCCACGAAAGCGAAGCTGACATTCAGGTTGCCGGGCACACGCTGCTCCATGGAGCCGTTGATGTGCACCTCTTCCATATCGCTGATCTGGCTCCAGAAACGGTCGCGCAGTGCAGTCATGCGCTTGCGCTCTTCCGCCATTTCTTCCCTGGCGATGCGGAAGGCTTCACCCATACCCACGATCTGGTGGGTAGGCAGGGTACCGGAGCGCATGCCGCGCTCGTGACCACCGCCGTGCATCTGGGCTTCGATACGCACCCGCGGCTTGCGACGCACGTACAGGGCACCGATACCTTTGGGGCCGTAGACCTTGTGGGCGGAGAAGGACATCAGGTCCACTTTCATTTCCGCCAGGTCGATATCGATCTTGCCGGCGCTCTGAGCCGCATCCACGTGGAAGATGATCTTGCGCTCGCGGCACAGCTCGCCGATCGCCGCAATATCGTTGATCACGCCGATCTCGTTGTTGACGTGCATCAGGCTTACCAGCATGGTGTCTTCGCGCAGGGCTTCCGCCACCTGCTCCGGGTAGACGATGCCGTCTTCCTTCGGGTTCAGGTAGGTGACCTCGAAGCCTTCGCGCTCCAGCTGGCGACAGGTGTCGAGCACCGCTTTGTGCTCGATCTTGGAGGTGATGATGTGCTTGCCCCTGCCCTGGTAAAAGTGCGCCGCACCCTTGATCGCCAGGTTGTCGGATTCGGTGGCGCCGCTGGTCCACACGATCTCGCGCGGGTCCGCATTCACCAGCTCGGCAACGTAACGACGGGCATCTTCCACCGCCTCTTCCGCCTTCCAGCCATAGAGGTGGGAGCGGGACGCCGGGTTGCCGAAGTTGCCGTCCATGGTCAGCTGCTCCGCCATCTTACTGGCGACGCGCGGGTCCACCGGGCAGGTTGCCGAATAATCCAGATAAATGGGAAGCTTCATAATCTCTAATCTCCACTCGCCGGCACCCTGCCAGCGCCTTACTGCATTGCTCTGTGTAACTGGCTACGGGCGAGCCAGTGACCGCGCGGCCGGCACCTTACTGCAAGCCGCCAATAATCGCCACTTTCTGTTCCACCGGATCTTCCGGCGTACCCCGCTGCTCCTGGCGGCGGGCCACTTCCTGAACCTCGGCGCGCCGCACCAGGTCAGCCAGGCTGATCCCGTTCAGGAATCCGTGAATCTGACGACTCAGATCCATCCACAGGTAGTGGGTCAGGCACTGTTCACCGCCGGAACAGTCGCTGTTGCCGCCACAGCTGGTGGCGTCAACGGATTCGTTTACTGCATCTATGATTTCCGCCACACAGATATCGGCGGCGGGACTCGCCAGGCGGTAACCACCGCCGGGACCGCGCACACTGGACACCAGGCCGGACTGGCGGAGACGGGAGAACAGCTGCTCCAGATAAGACAGGGAAATCTCCTGGCGCTTGGAAATGTCCGCCAGGCTGATGGGGCCGCGCTCGGCGTGCAACGCCAGGTCCAGCATAGCTGTGACCGCGTACCGCCCTTTGGTTGTCAAACGCATAATGCCCTCCTGCCGGGCCCCGGAATGTGGGCCGCGTGATACCGCCGGGTACCACTGAATCGGGGCGCGAGTATGGAATAACCCACCACTTCAGTCAAGTATATAGCCCAGTAAACCAGTAGGGTATTTGCCCGGGCTTATATCGATTGAGACTGCCCTGAGACCGGGCGGTTATGACCGGCAGTTCTGACCAGCAGGACTGGCGATTACTCGGGGCGCCCCTGGCCACCACTGCGGTGAATATGATTCTGGATCGCCGTCAGCATGCCCCGCAGGATACCCAGCTCCATATCATCCGGACGCACACGACTGAACAGTCGGCGCAACCGGGTCATGGTCTGGCGGGGGTTGTCCGGATCGATAAAGCCCAGCTCGCCGAGCGCCAGTTGCAGGTGCTCGAAATACAGCTCCATATCGCTGGCCTTGGCCGGCGGCCGGTCCCAGTCGGAATAGCTCAGCTCGCCGCCCTTCTCCGCTTCCAGCGCCGCCATGCGCGCCTCGTACGCCAGCACCTGTACCGCGGTGGCCAGGTTCAGGGAGCTGTACTCCGGGTTGGCGGGGATATGCACATGGAAATTACAGGCCTGCAGCTCTTCATTGGTCAGCCCGCGGTCCTCGCGGCCAAATACCAGCGCCACCGGGTGCTCGCGGGCCTCGGCCACCGCGCGTTGGCCGCACTCCCGCGGGGTCAGCAGCGGCCAGGGAATGCGCCGTTCGCGGGCACTGGTAGCGACCACCAGTCCACAATCCGCCACCGCTTCTTCCAGGGTGTCCACCACCACCGCGCTGTCCAGCAGCTCCGCGGCACCGGCGGCCCGCCACACGGCGTTGGCCGCGGGGAATTCCCGCGGTTGCACCAGGTACAGCTGGCTCAGCCCCATATTCTTGAGCGCGCGGGCGGCACCGCCGATATTGCCGGGGTGGGCACTGTTTACCAGCACCACGCGGATATTGGCCAGTGCGGCGAGTGCCGACTGGGAGGCCTGCTGGGCTGCGGTTTCGGAGGGAGAAGTCGCCATATGGGTTACCGGGCTATCGCGGCTACAATGCCTGTTACAAATCGGGCGCGGAGTGTAGCAAAATTGCACTGGAATCCCTACAATCGCGCCCGCCCGGCCAGCCCGGAGCTGCTATTTACCAATTTCAACTGACCCGCGGAATCGCTATGGAACCCATGCTGAATATTGCCCTGCGCGCAGCGCGCAAGGCCGGTGAACTGATCGAACGCGCCTGGGAGCGCGGCGACCTGATGAAGTTCGAAGAAAAAGGCCGTAACGATTACGTGACCGAAGTTGACCGGGCCAGCGAGCAGGAAATCATCTACCACCTGCGCAAGGCCTTCCCCAAGCACAGCATCCGCGCTGAAGAGAGTGGCCTGCAGGAAGGTGCCGAGCCTGAATACGAGTGGATCATCGATCCGCTGGACGGCACCACCAACTTTATCCACGGCATGCCGCACTTCGCCGTTTCCATCGCCTGCAAATACCGCGGCCAGATCGAGCACGCAGTGGTGCTGGACCCCATCAAGCGCGAAGAATTCACCGCCAGCCGCGGCCGCGGCGCCGCCCTCAATGGCCGCCGCATCCGCGTGTCCAACCGCCAGGGCCTGAAAGGCGCACTGATCGGCACCGGCATCCCGTTCAATGGCGAGTCCTACGAAAACATCGACGCCTACCTGGCGGTGATGAAAGAAGTGGCCGGCCAGACTGCGGGCATCCGCCGCCCGGGCGCCGCCGCCCTCGACCTGGCCTACGTTGCCGCGGGTCGCTTTGACGGTTTCTGGGAAATGTACCTGAACACCTGGGATATCGCAGCGGGCTCACTGCTGGTGAAAGAAGCCGGCGGCCTGATCAGCGACTTCCGCGGCGGCAACGACTACCTGGATTCCGGCAACCTGGTGTGCGCAACACCCAAGACCTTCAAGCCGCTGCTGCAGATTGTTGGCAAGCATCTGGGCAAGATTCGTCAGTAAATAAATCTCGCGAACTGACTGAGCTCGATGAGAAGGCGCTGATGCCGGGTACTCCCTTGCGAGACCTTCGAAAAAAGGGACTTTTTCGAAGAGCCCCCAGGGATGGGTTGAGGGGGGGGCGCCCAGCCCGTGTCTCGCAAGGGAGTACCCGGCAGCAGCGCCGCCACCGTAATACCTAATCACACTATTCGCAGTCTGGCACCAACGCCTCAACCGGCCTCTTTCTGGCCGCCTCGGCCAGCACCTGCTCCAGCGGCACCGGCCGGCCGATGTAATACCCCTGCACCAGATCCACACCAATCCGGTTCAAGCGCTCCGCGGTAGCCTCGTCCTCCACGAACTCCGCAATGGTGCGCGCCTTGAGGCGATGGGCCACCTGGTTGATCGACTCCACAATCATCAGGTCGACAAAGTTGGACTCCACTTCGCGCACGAAACTGCCATCGATCTTGATGTAATCGATGGCGAAGGCCTTCAGGTAGTTGAACGAACTGAGGCCATTGCCGAAATCGTCCAGCGCCACCGTGCACCCCAGCTCGCGCAAGCGCGCAACAAACTGGCTGGCGCTGTCCATCTGGTTGACCATCGCCGTCTCTGTGATTTCTATGCCGAGCTTTTCCGCCAACAGCGGTGACCTGGCCAGTGCACCCAGCAACTGCTGCTGGAACTCCCGGTCGCCGATCGCCTCCGCAGAAAGGTTCAACGCGAAATTCAGGCCGCTGGCCGCCACCTCTTGCGCCCTGTGCTGCAGAAATTCCTGCTGCACCCAACGGTCAACCTGCAGCATCAGGCCATAGCGCTCTGCCGCGGGGATAAAGGCACCGGGCAGGATCAGATTGCCCTCGTCATCCACCATCCGCACCAGCAATTCGTAGTGGCTGATCTGTGAATGGTTGCCCGCGCGCGCAATGGGCTGGGCATATAGTCGCAGGCGGTTTTCATCCAGCGCCTCGCGTATGGTGGACGCCATGTAAATCTGGCGGTGCTGGTCTGCGATGGCACTGCTGTCCATTTCATACACCACCACCGCGCCGCGACCAGCGTGCTTCGCGGAATAACAGGCCACATCCACCTGGCTCATCAGCTCCGCAACCCGGTTATTACTGCGATGAATTTCCGTGAGCCCGACACTGGCACCCACATCAAATACGCGCTTGTTCCAGGGGAAACGCAGCGCCCCGATCTTGCGCACCAGCTGCTCGCAGCGCAGGCGCGCCTGCTCCTTGTCGCAATTACGCAACAGCAAACCGAACTCGTCGCCCCCCAGCCGCGCGACACTGTCGGTCGCGCGCAGCTGGCCGCGCAGAAACTTGGCGACATTTTTCAACAGCGCATCACCGGCCTGGTGCCCGGCACTATCGTTGATCACCTTGAAGCGGTCGAGGTCAATGTACGCCAGCACATGTACTTCATCACCGCCCTTCACACTCTCCACCGCATCGTCCACTTCCCGGCGGAATGCCTGGCGGTTTGGCAAATGGGTGAGGTCGTCGTGGGAGGCCTGGTAGCTCAACTGCTGGATCAGCTGGCGGGTTTCGGTAACGTCCTGGAATACCAGCACCGCACCCAGCAGCTGTCCGCTGTCGGATTTCAGTGGCGAAGCCGAACATTTGACATCGTGCACCACTCCACCGCGGCTCAGCAGTACCGCGCCTTCCGCGGAAAACGCCGGTGCGTGTTGTTCCAGGCAGGCATCAATGGGGCTGACCACGGAGGCTCCCAGCCTGCCGCTGGAGATCTGAAATACCTGACTGACGGGCAGGCCGATTGCGGCCTCCGTGGCCCAGCCGGTGAGGGACTCCGCCACCGGATTCATAAAAGTGATCCGCTGCTGCAGGTCCGTGGCAATCACCGCGTCGGCAATTGCGGTCAGGGTCACCTGCAGATGCTCTTTCTCTTCCGCCAGCGACTGGGCCATATCCTTGTTTTCGGTGATATCCCGCAAAATACCGATGGACCGCAGCGGCTGTCCCCGCTCTCCCCACTCCAGGATCCGCGCGACTTCATGTATCCAGCGATAGCCGCCCGCATCGGTACGCAGCCGGTACTGGCAATCGATGTTCTTTTCCCGGCCCCCGAAGTGCGCCTGCTGTGCCTGCATCAGCCGCGCGCGATCCTCCGGCACGATACGCGCGAGCCAGTCTCCGCGGGTGGTCAACGCTTCGTGATCGATACCGATTTCGCTGATCAGCCAGTGGGAAAAAAAGGTTTTTCCGGTGACCAGATCCCAGTCATACACTCCCTGACCGGTCACCGTCAGCGAGAACTTCCAGCGCTCCTCCGCGCGTGTGAGCGCGACCTCACTGCGCTTGCGCCAGTCGATATCTTCAATCTGGACCACCGCATAGAGTGGCTCATTGGCCGCCCCCCGCGCCAGGCTACTGGACCAGTGCCCCCAGACCACTTCCCCGTTTTTGCGCACAAAGCGCCACTCGTGGTCCAGCGCCCCGCTCCCGGCAAAGGATTCCAGCGAGGAATTCCCGGCACTGCTTTGCAGCAGCGGCAGGTCGGCCGGAAAGATGACCTCGCGGATATTCAAACCCCGCAGTTCCACTTCGGTAAAGCCGATAAAGCGACGAAAGCTGACATTGGACTGAATGATGCGGTTATCCAGGGAAACCAGCAGCATGCCGATACGCGAGTTTTCCATCGCCGCGCGAAAGCTGCTTTCCACTTCGATAATCCGCTGGCTGCGCTGCCGCTCAATGGTGGAAGATATGGCCATCACATAGGCGGGGATAAACGCCGCAAATGCGGGCAACAGGTCAACCGGGGTAGCCAGCGGCTCTACCACGCCCGGGGGCAGCAGGGGGCTGCCGCCGGTCAGCAGGTAAAGCACCAGGAGGACGGCGAAAAAGATCACCAGCAGGGCCTGGGACAACTCCAGCCGGCCGGCCGCCCAGATCAGTGGCAGGGATATAAAAATATAGGGATAGGGCAATATAAAAAGAATCAGCCCGATACAGGCCAGTGTTGCCACACCAACGGACAGCACGCGCATGCGAACAGCCGGGGAAACCAGGCGCGCGATATTTTTCCGGTCCATCACCTGGATCAGCGGCAAAAACATGCAGATCCCCGCGACGTCCGACAGGTACCAGAACAGGAATACCGGCGCAAACGGCGCGCGCCCGAATAATTCGGCAGTAGACGCCCCGAGCCCGGCGCCGACAATGGTTGGCAACAGGGCGCCAAAAAACAGAAAACGCAGCCAGGCGGACATGCTGTTGAAAAACTGCCCTTCGGCACAGAATTTCCTCAGCAGCGCCGCGGCCACCAGCACTTCCAGTGAACCCGCCAGTGAGTAGAGCACACAAAACAGCAGCGGCGTGCCCCCGTTGAGGGCCGCGAGGGCCGTGCCGGCAAATGACGCGACCAGCAATACGGGCCAGTACCTCACCGGGTAGCGGAACAGCAGCGCGATTGCCAGTGCATCAGACAGCCAGATGGCGGCCACACCATCGCCAACCACGAGTATGCTTTTGCAGAAAAATGCCAGACAGAAACTGCCCGCCAGCAGTGCTACCGCAATAAGCAGCAGCCGCGCCGGCGCGAGCTGAACACTGTTGGAGACTGCAGGGGCGATCATCTCGTGGCACACACCCTTGTGTTGTTATTTGAATCCAGATTCAGACACCAGCGCTTCCCCCTGGCACCGTTATTTCCTAGCGCTGTATCTCCAGGCGCTATCGCTTTGTTAGCGGTCGTCCTGGCCGCTCCCGGCGCGGTGCAGGCAGTAGCGGAGCTTTTCCGCCACCAGGTTGAGATCAAAGCTTGTGGGCAGGCGAACATCGGCGCCGTGGCGGTGTTTGTCATCCACCGCAATCAGGGGCACCCTTTGCGCAGCATTATCACTGCGCAGGATCGCGACAAATTCCGCCGCTGCAATGCCCGGGATATCGCCATCGAACAGGATCACATCCGGGGACATGGTGCGCGCGGTGAAAATACCCTTCATCGCATCCTCGACAATATTCACTTCAACCTGGGTTACATCCGACAAAATGTTTTTCAGGTACGCGGCGGCGGATGAGCGGCCGGCAACATACAACACCTTGCACTGTGGCAACATGCGACTGTAGTCGGGCCTCGGTGCCATCTGCAGGACTTCTTCGGGGGCGTCGATCATCCGGAATTCGATCCAGAATACCGAGCCCTGTCCCTCCTCGCTGTCGAAGCCGATACGCCCGCCCATCGCCTCCGTCAGCTGGCGGGCGATTGCCAGGCCCACACCGGTACCTTCTATCTGGCTACTCTCTGCGCCCAGCCGATTAAACGGCTCAAACACTTCATTGAACCTTTCTTTCGCAATTCCCTGGCCGGTATCCAGTACCGAAAGTCGCAGCCACCCCTCTGCCTGGGGTGCAAAATTGATGACAACTCGGCCATTGTCGCGATTGTATTTGATTGCGTTGCCCACCAGGTTCAGAACCACCTGCTTGAAGCGCGTCGGATCCGCCAGGATGAAGGCGCCGTCCCAACCCAGCGCCTCGAAAATGAGACTGACCTTGCGGGTTTTTGCCAGCGGATCCAGCAACTGGCGGCAATCGCGCACCAGGGTCGCGGGCTGCACTGGCTCGATAGAGGGTGCCAGGCGATTGCTGTCGATCCTGGCGAGGTCGAGTACGTCGCCCACCAGATGCAGCAGGTGCTGTCCCGCCTTGCGGATTTCCAGCAGGCGCTGGCGCTGGTCCGGGTTCAGGCTGCGATCCATCTCCACCATCCGGCTGTAACCGAGAATCGCATTCAGCGGGGTGCGCAACTCATGGCTCAGGCTGGACAGCAACTCCGAGCGCTCGTGGCTCTCTGCCCGCAGGCGCTGCAGCTCCTCTTCCTGGCGTATCTGCTCTTTGCGCCTGGCAGTCACATCCTGCAGGGTGCCGACCACTCGCAGCGGCCGCCCGGCACTGTCCCGCTGCAGTTTGCCGCGGCAGCGCACCCAAATGACACTGCCATCCCGGTGTTTCAGGCGGAACTCGACATCCAGCGGCAACTCTTCGCGCACATGGTCATCCATGGCCTGCCTGACCGCCGGATAATCCTCCCGCAACATGTGGGATTTCCAGCGCGCGAGGCCCGCGCGCGCGTCGGTATCGTGCTTGCCCCGGGTATAGCCCAGCATGCGCCAGCAAATACTGTCGATCACTATTTCATCGACGCGCAGGTCCCACTCCCAGAGCCCGTCCCCCACCGCTTCGAGCGCGTAATGAAAGCGCTCTCCGGAGAAATAGGACAGGTAGCGCGCGGCGAGCGGTTCGCTGTAATCGGTACAGCCACCCAGGTAAAAGCGTTCACCGCGATCATCGGTATAGGTTCGCCCCCACAACCGCAGCCACATCGGCTGCCCGTTCACGGAGTAGGCGCGAATGGTGGTATCGACCTGCCCGCCCTGCTCACAGAGGCGATGGCGCACCGCCAGCAGCGCGTCCCGGTCCTCGGAGTGCACCTGGCTCAACTCACCGGTCCAGACATTGCTCAGTGCCAGCTCGGGATCCTTGTGGAATTGCAGCCAGAAATTACCGACCGCGTGTTGTGCTCCCGTTGCGGGATGCCACTCCCAGATTCCCCGCTCCGCACTCAATAACAGGCCCTGCAGGTACTCTGCCTGCACTATCGCCTGTTTGGGATCCAGGTTCTCCAGCTCACCGCTTGTAGCGAGACAGAGTCCTGTGGCAACCGATTTGGAAATAACTGGATTGGACACCGTATTGACGCCAGGGCCACAGCGTGGCGCAGTTTTGGAATGGTCAGCGGTTAGTGAATCACTAATTGGCGGATAAAAAAAGGCCCCGCAAAGCGGGGCCCAAAATAGCGATGATGAGAGAAAACGGGAAGTCACGCATTATCAACAGTTGCCATAACCCGTGATGGTTTCCCGGAGCGCGGGCCATTGGCCCACGCAATAGATAAAGCAACTGGCGTGCCAACTTTTTAAAAAGAGTAAAAAAGGCCATATCGAATAAAAAACAACCTAAACAGGCCCCGCCTTTCGCGACACGCCATACCAAGAACCCGGTTATGACCGCAATATGACAGCGCTTGACCCAACAGTGAACGCAAAATTCCCGCCACGCACCAAAACGGAGCGCCAACCTAACTTTACGAAAATAACTGACTATCTATTCTCACTTTTGCCGCCGCTGTCCTTTAGGGAAGATGCCAGACCGGTGCATCTGCGCTAGGATTCACGCTCTGCAAAAGGCCATATGGCTGGTGTGTGATGCACCAGGCCGCCGGGTTCAACTCGCGCCAGCTGGCCCAAGCAATGGATTTAGGCTCACGTAAGGTTGTAACTATGAACACTGCTCCCCAAGAAGCCCCCCGGATCTGGCTGACGACCATTCTGTTCGCCAGCACCGGCCTGGCTGCCCTGGTCCTGGTGCCCCTGTACGGCATCCTGGTCGGCTACCACTGGTACCAGTGGCTGGCATTCGCGGTACTGGGCGCTTTCTGTGGATTCTCGATTACTGCGGGTTACCACCGCCTCTGGTCTCACCGCACCTATGAAGCACACTGGTCCCTGCGCCTGTTTTTCGCCCTGTTCGGCGCCGCAGCACTGCAGAACAGTGCCCTGATCTGGTGTTCCGGTCACCGCCGCCATCACCGCCACTGCGACGACAACGACCAGGACCCCTACTCCGCCAACCGCGGCTTCTGGTTCTCCCATATCGGCTGGATGCTGCGTGAATACCCCAGCGGTGCGGTGGACTTTGACAACGCCAAGGACCTGCAGCGGGACAAGATCGTGATGTGGCAGCACAACCACTACATCCCCGTTACCCTGGCGATGAACATTGGTGTCCCCCTGGTACTGGGCCTGCTGACCGGCGACGTGATCGGCATGCTGCTGCTGGCGGGTGTACTGCGCATTGTGGTCAACCACCACACCACCTTCTTCATCAATTCCCTGGCCCACATCTGGGGCCGTCGCCCCTATACCGACGAAAACACTGCCCGCGACAATGACCTGCTGGCGTTTTTCACTTTTGGTGAGGGCTACCACAACTACCACCACATTTTTCAGACCGATTACCGCAACGGCATCCGCTGGTACCAGTGGGATCCCACCAAGTGGCTGATCAAGACCGCAAGCTGGCTGGGGCTGGCGCGCAACCTGAAGACAGTGCCGGCAATGCGCATTCAGCGCGCCATGCTGACCATGCAATTCAAGCGCGCGGAGCAGAAGCTGGAAAACTCCAAGCACAAGGAAAGCTGGAAACAGTTGCTGGAGCGGGAAGCCCAGGATTTCTCCGCTTCCCTTACCGAGTGGAAGGCACTGCAGCAGCAGCGCTATGAAAATGCCCGCGAACGCCTGGTAACCAAGTGGGAAAACGCCACCATTCGCACCCGGGTGAAAGAGCTGGAATACAGCCTGAAGATGCAGCGCAAGCGCCTGCAGATCATGATGGGCCAGTTCCACCTGGCTCCGGTTGCAGCGTAAAAACTGCGACGGAAACGAAAAAGCGGCCCAATTGGGCCGCTTTTTTTATGGGTAAGGATTTTTCTGTGAGTGGCCCGGGCCCCAGCTAGCGGCTGGCGAAATAGTCCATGGAGTATTCGACCCGCTCATCCACATTCTTTTCAAAGTGTTCGATATCCATGCGCTCGATATGTTCGAGCCGCGTGCGCAGGCCGATACCGTTGGCAATCTGGATCGCGAGACCGGGGCGGGCATTGGCCTCGAGCAGCAACGGGCCGCGCTTGCGGTCGAGCACGATATCGCAACCCAGGTAACCGAGGCCCGTCATCTCGTAACAACTGGCGGCGAGCTTGACCAGGTCCGTCCAGCCCGGCACCACAAGATCGGAAAACGGCATTTCCGTATCCGGGTGCTTGTGGATACGCACCCCCCGCTGTACCGCATGGCAGGACTTGCCGGTGGCCAGATCAATCCCGACCCCCACCGCACCCTGGTGCAGGTTGGCCTTGCCGTCGGAGGAGTGGGTGGAACAGCGCAGCATCGCCATTACCGGGAATCCGCGAAATACGATCACGCGAATATCCGGCACACCCTCGAACGAGTATTTGTCGAAAATCGGATCGAAATCCACCAGCGCCTCGATCATGACCCGGTCCGGCTTGCCGCCCAGGCTGTAAAGGCCGCTGTGGATATTGCTCACGTGCCGCTGGATATCCAGCGCGGTAACGTGGGCACCGGAGGGCTTGAGGTAATCCTCGCCATCGCGCCCGACGATCACCAGGATGCCCTTGCCCCCGGAGCCGCGCGCCGGCTTGATCACGAATTGCTGCAGCGGCCCGATCACTTCCATGACGCGGGCCCGGCTGGGCTGTGTCTCGAAGGCTGCAATCAGCTCCGGAACCGGAATGCGCGCGCGCTTGGCCGCGCGCTTGGTGTTCAGTTTGTCATCGACGATGGGGTATCTGTCGCGGTCGTTATAGCGGGCAATGTACCGCACATTGCGCGCATTCATCCCCAGCACCCCCATCTTGCGCAGGGTGAACGGGGAAACCAGCCCGCCGCGCAGGAAAGATGGCAGTTGCATCAGCGCACCAGCTGGCGGAAGCGCGCCAGTTCACCGAGCCGGAAGCCGGTGTAATTGCCAATGATCAGAATCACCCCCAGCAATACCAGCAGCAGTTCCGGGAAGTTGAAGGTCCAGTGCTCAATATAGCGGTTGGTCATTACCCACCAGGCGAGTACCGCCACCAGCAGGCTGCCGCCAGCCTGGATGACCACTTCGTAGGGACCGTCTTCCTCCCACACGATGGACATGCGCTCGATGGTCCAGGCGAGAATGATCATCGGGAAGAAGGTCACCGTCAGCGCCTGTTCGATACCCAGCTTGAAGCTCACCACGCTGATGGCGCCCATCAATATCACCACCGTCACCACGACCGCGGCAATCCTCGCCACCAGCAACAGGTTCAGGCGGCTGAGATAGAAGCGCACCCACAGGCCGAGGATCAGGATCAGGACGAAAATCGACAGGCCGGTAAGCAGCTGGGTCTCGATAAAGGCAATCGCCAGCAGCACCGGCATAAAGGTGCCGGAAGTGCGCAGGCCGATGAATACCCGCAACAGCACCACCACCAGTGCCCCCACAGGCACCAGCAGGATCAGTTTGAAGATGCTCTGCTGCTCGATCGGCAGGCTGTAGATGGAGAAATCCACCAGCGCTTCTTTCTCCTGGCTGGTACTCAGCATGGCCACATCGCGGGCCGGCACGTCATTGGAAATCACCGAGAAGGTGACGCCGGAATTGCGCCCGCCTTCCACGTCCAGCAGGCTCTTGCCACCGCGCTGCCAGATAAAAAAGTTCTTCGGCACACCGGGTGAACCACTCACCGGCTCGAACACGACCCAGCGTTTGCCATCGTAAATTTCCAGCAGGTCTTCCGGGTCCAGGCGGCGGCGGTCATCTTCCAGGTAGAGCCCGCGAATGCGGTGGGCGGGAATATCCGCCACTGCCAGCACCAGCAGCGCCACATCCACCAGCGAGCGATTCTTGTAATAGCCGAAGATCAGGTTGCGGTCCTGATTGCGGGTATCGCCAAGCGCGGTCAGCAGCTCGGAAGTGAAGGTCCGGGTGTCGGACGATCGCTCGCGGGCGGTATCCACCAGGGAAAAAATCGCCAGCCGTACCGCTTCCTGCTCGCGGGCGCCGAGGAATGGCTTGGTGACCTGTGTACTGAGGTCCAGCGGCTGTTCCAGTGCCGCGCCCGGGGTCTGGTGAACATCCAGCTGATAAAACAGTGATTGCGCCCCGGAAGCCGCACGGCGCGCCCACACGGCGCGGTACTCGTCGTCCTGATGGATGACATTGAAACCGTACCCGGAAGAGCTGAAGGTTTCCCCCAGCACTTCCATATTGCGCTGGGCCCGCGGCAGGGTCAGCGCGGCTTTCACCGGACCGCCCTCGGCATCGAAGCCGACCTTGGCTTCAATGGTCCAGACAGTACGGTACTCCCCGGGCAACAGCGGGAAGCCCAGTTGGAAATGTTTGTAAGCGGTGAGACCGGCGCCCATGAGTGCGAGCAGCGCAGCGAGGATATAGACCTGAGCCCGTGGCGACATTCGCCAACCCCCAATGGTTATGGTTTTGCAACTTTTGGCTGCTTATTCTTGCCTGTAATCATGCAGTTCGCCAGTGCACAGGCACGGTTTCGGGCAATCCGCACGGCGATTGGCCGCGCTATACATTGCCCGCAATGGAAAAGATTACTTGCTGAATGATGGCAGCTGCGGCTTGCCCTGCACCTGCTTGCGGCTGACATCCACCACCGCCGCATCCTTGAGGAAATTGCGCCCGACCAGCAGCGGGAAGTCAAAATCGCCGCGCTCGACCAGGTTTACCTCCACCATATGGGTGACTTCACCCACGGTAAGGCTCATGGCCACCACCGGGCGCCGCTGCCGCTCGAATCCGGGGCGGGCAACACGCACGTGGCGGGCAATGGGAAGTTCGATGGTTACCGGCTCGGCGTCATCACCGTTCGGGAGTCTGAAGCGCACCCAGTCGCTGCCATCGCGCTCGAAGGGTTTCATTTCTTCAACACTGAGGGAGCAGGTTGCGGCGCCGGTGTCGATCAGTGCGAGCAGGCGCACCCCGCCCGGTTCAACCGTGAACAGCTCTTCAGAGCCGAGCACCAGCTTGTCTTTGGCCACCGGCACTTCCACAACTTTTTCGAATTTGCGCTCGATCACCCGCTCCACCACCTTTACCTCGGGCTCGGCACACACCACCGTCTCTACCGGCGGGCATTGATCGGCACCCAGCGGGGTTTCAGACGGGGACTCAGCGGGCTCTTCCGCCGGCGAAGTGGATTTCATATGCGGCTGGAACTCACAGCCAGCCACAAGCTGCACTGCCAGCAAAATAGTGATTAAAGGCAAAAACCGCATTTGTTTATGACTACCTTAGGGCCGAAGATTCGGCTCTGCGCGATGTTTATAAGTGTGTTCCCTGCGGTGTACCGGAGCGGACCCATCCCTTGAGCCCGGTTTTTGCAAAGGCCGGATACTACCCCATCCACTGCACAACTGCACTGTGACCCAGGTATTAAAGAATCCGGCCGGAGTTCAAATCCGGACGAAATGGTACCAATTGGTCACAATCATTCAAGCGCCAAAAGACTCTGAGGAAGGGCCGGAGCGCCCCCACTCGGGCAACGATCACCCCTGCCCCAGGCGCGTATCGATTTCCTGCAGCTTGGCGATCAGGTCTGCCACGCCAATATCACTGCCGCGGAAGAACTCTTCCGCCATCGGCGCAATGCCACAGTTCTGGGGCAGTGGCAGCTCGGCTTCCAGCAGATAGCGCATACGCGGCAGAAACACGAACTGCAGCCACTGCGGTAGGGTCAGCGTATCGACACAGAATGGCTGGGTGCTGGCGAGGGCCTCTTCCGGGGGCAACTGGTCCTGCCACAGGTCCAGCCGGCGCAGTTCGGCTTCCAGCTCCAGCATCATGGTCGCTATTTCGGGATAAATCGACTTCATAAGGGAAAATTGGTTCCGTTCCATTCATTTCAGTGCAAAGTCGGCACTTACTCAATATTGCGACGAAAAGGTGGCAGGGAATCCAGCATGGCGCGGCCGTAGCGCTTGGTGACGATGCGCCGGTCCAGCAGTGTGATGGTGCCGCTATCGGACTCGGTGCGCAGCAACCGCCCGCAGGCCTGCACCAGTTTCAGCGCCGCATCGGGCACCGTCACCTGCATAAACGCGTTGCCGCCCTTGGCCTCGATCCACTCCGCCAGCGCCGCCTCGATGGGGTCGTCCGGCACCGCAAACGGCAATTTGGCAATCACCACATGGCGACAATAATCGCCGGGCAGGTCCAGCCCCTCGGCAAAGCTGGCGAGGCCGAACAGCACGCTGTGGCCGCCGCTATCGACACTGGTCTTGTGGCTCTCCAGCAGCTGCTGGCGGGACTGCTGCCCCTGCATCAGGATGCGATTGCGCCAGGTGCCGGGCAGCGACTCGTACACCGTTTCCATCTGCCGGCGGGAAGCGAACAGCACCAGCGACCCGCCGGGGCTGTCCAGCAGTGCCGGCAGCGCTTCGATCACCGCATCCGTGTGCAGGTCCGCGTTATTGGCTTCCACCGCATCCCGCGGCACCCGCAATTCCGCGCGGGAAAAATCGAACGGGCTCGGCACCACCTCGTAACTGGCGTTGTCCGGGGTGCCGGCGCGCATCTTCAGGCGGTCGAAGCGCCCCAGCGCGGTAAGCGTGGCGGAGGTCAGCACGGCACCGTAGCAGCGCCGCCACAGGCTGTACTCCAGGGTCTTGCCGGCGAGAATCGGCGAACTGCAGACCTCGAAATCGAACGAGCCGCCCCAGTCCACCAGGGTCACCCAGCGCGCCTGGGGGACCGATCCCTCATCGGCGCGGGAATAGTTTGCCCAGAGCTCCAGGTTGCCCTCGGCGCGGCCGTGCCAGCTGCCGAGGACCGGATACCAGCGTTCCAGGTCCACTACCGGCACCGGGCTGTGGGCGTCTTCCAGCATGCGCTGGGCACACTGCACCATCTTGCCGAGCAGCGCCTCCATCTCGTCGAAATCTTCCCGCAGCTGGTCCGCCAGCTGCATCAGCGACTCGGGCACTACCCCGCCTTCAAAGCGGTGACGCTGGCTTCTGCCGCGCTCGTCTTCAAACTCGCACAGGTCTTCCAGTAGCGGCCAGGCCATCTCCAGTTTCTGCTTGGCGGCGGTAAACAGCGCGGGCAGGTCTTCCCCGGCGCGCTCCAGCTCGCCACCGTCGCCAATCTCGCTCAGCAGCTGGCCCAGGTTCTTGTTGGCCTGGTCCAGCCAGCCGGTGGTGGCGCCGACGCGGCTGTGGTGGGCGAAGTGGTTCAGCGCCTTGTCCGGCAGGTGATGCGCTTCGTCCAGTACGTAAATGCTCTCTTCCGGCGGCGGCAGGATGGCGCCACCGCCGAGCGCCAGGTCCGCCAGCAACAGGTCGTGGTTGGCGACGATCACCCGGCTCTTGCCCAGGCTTTCACGGGCGCGGAAGAAGCTGCAACTGGAGACGTGGGGGCAGCGGCGGCCGCTGCACTGGCGGTGATCGGTGGTGATCAGGCTCCAGTCTTTGCCGTCGATGGTTTCCGGCCAGTTGTCGCGGTCGCCATCCCAGCTGCCGGTGGCGAGCTGGTCGGCCATTTCCCGGTACAGCTTGACCCCGGTCTCGTCGACCTGGGGCTTCTCGTCTTCATAGAGGGCCATGGAGGCACCCACGCCGCTGGAGGTGAGCTCGGTGAGCAGCTGGTCCAGCTTGGACAGGCACAGGTAGCGGCCCCGACCTTTGGCGAGGGACACTTCGAACTTGAGCCCGGAGTGGCGGATCAGCTCGGGCAGATCCTTGTAGATGATCTGTTCCTGCAGGGCGACGGTGGCGGTGGAGACCACGAGGGTTTTGTCGTGGGCGATGGCGAGGGGGATGGCCGCCAGCAGGTAGGAGACGGTCTTGCCGGTACCGGTGCCGGCCTCGACCACGCAGACATGCTCGCCGTCGGTTTTGCCGTGATCCCGCTCGCCGGCGCCGTTGCGCTGGATACCGCCGATGCTCCTGGCGATGGCCGCGATCATCAGTTTCTGGCCGTAACGGGCCTTGAGCTCGCGGCCGTTGAGAAACTGGCGATAGGCGGTCTGGATGGATTCTTTGTCTTTTTCGCTGAGCACTGGGAACCGGATCTGCAGAAGGGTTAAATCAGCGGGGCATTATCCACGCTCGATCAGGGTTTAGCCAATCCGATTCCCTCCCCTACTGCTCGAAAGCCAACCGCGAAACCACAGGGTTGGCGTAGCCCTGGATGGCCTTGTCCCGCCAGCGTTCATCCATGGCCGCCATGCGCTTTTCGAATTTCTCGCGGATTTCCTGGTGCTCGGCAGGGTTCCAGGGTTTGCCCGGGTAACCCACCGGCACTGCCGGGGCTTCACCGTAAATCATTTCGTAGGCGATCAGGTTGGTCGGGTGCAGTACGTAATTACTGATCACCTGGCGGTCGATCTCGTCCGCCAGCGCGCTCACATCGGCAAAATTTCCCTCGATCGGAGTGCCGAAAGCCGCGTGCACATGGCCCTTCTGGCCCACAACACCCTTGCCGATGCTGGCCAGGTCCTCGTGGGCCTCTTTCTCGTACTCGTCCCGGTGTTCGGTAATGTACAGCTCGCGGGCCTTGTTGCGGTCGCAGGGGTCCCACTCGTAGGAAATCGACAGCGGCACGATATGCAGCTCGCGCCAGAACTCCTCGAACGGCTGCTCCTTCGGCTTCGCCATCGCGAACATCGCCGCCAGCGCCGGATTGGTGCGGTCGCGGCCGTCTTTCGCGCGGCCCGCACGCTGGGCGATCCACACGTGTTCGTTGTCGTTGACGATGGAGTGGTGGATATAGCGGGACAGGGTCATCGCCGCCTGCAGTTTTTCGCGGCGGCTGCCGGAGCTGCGCTTCACCACGAAACACTTGTTCAGCTTCATGATGTCGCTGGCGAACTGCTTCGACAGCAGGTTGTCGCCGATGGCGATGCGGGAGGTTTCGTGCCCTTCCTTGTACATTGCCAGGATTGCCAGCGCCGGGTCCATGGCGATGTCCCGGTGATTGCTCACGAACAGGCAGGCGCGGTTTTTCGGCAGCGTATCCAGCCCGGAGATGGTCAGGCCGCAGCTGGTGCGGTTGACCGTTTTTTCCAGATAGCGGGCCACTACATCCTGTACGCCGCGGATATTGTGCGCCTTGCGGAATTCAAAACGCAGGAACTGACGCACCAGCCAGGCCAGCGGTCGCTCGAGCTTGCTTGCCGCCCCCGGCAACAGGAAGTGCGCCACCACCCGGGACATCTCCGGGTCGCTGATCAGGCGCCGCATCGCCTCGGGAGCTTCATCATCCCGATAGGGGCGGATTTCATCAAACTGACTGGGGTCCAAATTACTTGCACTCATTGGAATTCGCTTTTTGCCTACTGCGGCGCGCGGCCTCACCGGCCCGGCCGTGTTCGACCAGACCCTGAGCACCGCGCCCTGGCTCGTTCTTATTGTGGCCCCGCACGACGTCGCCGGGGCGAAACCGGCGCAGAACATACCGGAAGCAGGGGGGAACTGCCAGCGTTGCGGCGGACCGACCGGTTAGACACGACCAGCTAACTTGCGCCTTTACCCGGGGAATGGCCGGCAGCGGCCTGTGAGTCCACCACTATAGACATCTGCCATGGGTCCCCCGAGAATAGTGCGCTTTGCTGCCGGAACCCGCCGGCATCTGCGGCTGCGAATGCGCGAGTACCGCTGAAAACGATAACAATCCGACCCTGCCCCGGCCACAAGCCGGGCGCCAGACAATCAGGAGACCCTCTTGAGCCAGACCAGTTCCAGCGACGCTACCAGTAGTAGCAGTAGCCACCACCGCAGTCCCACCCTGCTGGACGCATTGATCCCCCTGCTGATCCTTATCGCACTGCTCTCCCTGTCGGTATTTTTCTACGGTGCCGATTCTTCCTACGGCCCCAATCAGATCGCCCTGCTGCTGTGCGCCGGCGTCGCCGCACTGATGGGGATGAAAAACGGGTTTACCTGGAAAGAAATGGAAGAAGGAATGCTGCACGGCATCGGCCTGGTGTTCGGCGCCATCCTGATTCTGCTGGCGGTGGGTGCCCTGATCGGCAGCTGGATTCTCGCCGGTACCGTGCCGTCGATGATCTACTACGGGGTACAGATCCTGTCGCCGCAGTGGTTCTACGCCGCCAGCTGCCTGATCTGTGCCATTGTCGGTCTCAGCATCGGCTCCAGCTGGACCACCGCCGGCACCCTGGGTGTGGCGCTGATGGGGATCGCCGGCGCCCTCGGCCTGGATCCGGCCATTACCGCCGGCGCGGTGATCTCCGGCGCCTACTTCGGCGACAAGATGTCTCCCCTGTCGGATACCACCAACGTGGCCGCAGCGGTCACCTCCAACGACCTGTTCCTGCATATCCGCCATATGCTGTGGACCACCATGCCCGCATTTGGCCTGGCGCTGATCATCTTTGCTGTGATCGGCCTCAGCAGCCAAACCGGCCAGGCTTCCGCGGCGGATATCCAGCAGTTGCTGGGCGCCCTGCAGGAAGAGTTCAGCATTTCCCTGATGAGCCTGCTGCCGCTGGCTCTGCTGCTGGCCATGGCGTGGAAGAAGGTCCCCGCCTACCCGACGCTGATTATCGGCGCACTGGTGGGCTGCCTGATCGCGGTCATTTTCGAGCCCAACGCCACCCGCCAGCTGGCCGGCGGTGAAGGCCCGCTGAGCCTGGTGAAAGGCGCCTGGCACAGCCTGTTCGACGGATACAAGTCCACTTCCAGCAACGAAGCGGTGGCCTCCCTGCTGTCCAAGGGCGGTATGAGCAGCATGCTCAACACCATTTGGCTGATTATTTCCGCCATGGCATTCGGCGGCGTGATGGAGCGCGCGGGCTTTCTCGAGCGGATCGTCAACTGGGCGCTGTCCGGCGTCAGAACCGTGGGCGGCCTGATCACCACCACCGTGCTGACCTGCTTCGGCATGAACGCCGCGGCCGGCGACCAGTACATGGCCATCATCATTCCGGGGCGCATGTTTCGCGAGGCCTTCGCCGACAAGGGGCTGCACGGCCTGAACCTGTCGCGCACCCTGGAAGATTCCGGCACCATCACTTCGGTGCTGATTCCCTGGAACACCTGTGGCGCCTACATGAGCGCGACCCTGGGCATCGCCACGTTCACCTATGCGCCCTATGCCCTGTTCAACATCCTCTGCCCGCTGCTGGCCATCGCCTATGGCTGGCTGCATTTCAAGCAGATGCCCCTGGGCAAACAGGAGCAACTGCCGGTAGCCGAGGAAGTTCGCGCCCAATAATCCCCGGAGCCCGGAAATTTCCGGCTACAGCATCAATGCTATGGCGGCGGCCGCGCTTTTTGATTCCATCGAAAGTGCAGCCGCCGTTTCTCTTCCGGCCTTCCCATACAATGCATTCAACAACTATGCATTCAACAACAACGCATTCAACAACAACGCCAAAACGACACCGTGAACACTTCTGACAACGGCTCCCAATCCACTGCCGCCACCGGTACCCCGACCACTATTTCCCAGCTGATCGCCAGCGCGGATTTCCACCAGCGCTGGTTCGACCTGGGGCGCCGGGTGCGGCCGCTGCCTGCCAGCGCCATCGACAAGTTCGAGGCCGGCACCGCTCCCTGGCCCTACCCCTATCTGCGCCAGGCCTGGTGTGGCCTGTTGATGTGGCCGAGCGACAAGAGCCAGGGCGAGCCGGCAGTGTGGTTCCTGCGCCTGCCGCTGGATGAACAGGGCAAACTGCTGCTCCCCATCCGCGATCGCTTCCTGCACCAGGTGACCGCCGCCCTGACCCCACAGCAGGCCGGTACCACCAATGGCCATGATCCGGCAAAACAGTTGCAACAGGCCCTGGAGGGCAGCGAACTCACCTATACCCCGCCGCCGGAGCGACGCGCCGTGTTTCACGCCAAAGCGGCGAAAATACTGCAGCGGCCGGCGTCAGAACACCTTGCGGCGGCACGGGCTTACGCAGCAGACCCGGCCTCCCGGCCCTGGGAGCAACTGGCGATGCAGGGGATTGCGGATCTGTGCGTGCGCTGGCAGGAGGTGCAGCCGGCACTGGAGCGACATATGCCGGTGTATGCGGCTCCGGTGTTCAACACCCTGTGCCAGTGCCTGGAAAGCGAAACCATCGACCACCGACTCACCCAGGCCATCTGTGCCCGGGCCCAGCAACAGTTGCACGGGCAAGAACCGGATCTGGCGCAGCTCACCGCCGCGGTGCGCGGTATCTCCTACAGTCAGGCGACCGGTATGCGCCGGGATTTTCTACTGCAGTTGCTGGAGTCGGACACCGGCAGCAGCGGCGAAATCCTCGCGGCCATTGCCAGTCGCTGCTGCGATGATCTGCAGGATGTGGAGCTGGCGGACCTGTGGCTGAAAAACCTCGCCGGCAGCCAGCCCCAGGAAACCTTTAACCTGCTGCTCACCGACCTGCTGTTCCTGCCAGAGATCCGCAGCATCCTGCTGGACCTGTTGCGCAACCCGGAGCGCCCCGATAGCGTTGCGCGCGCCTTTGGCAGCTTCCTCAACCCCGGGGAACAGTGACAATTCGGGCGGCAATCACCGCCGCCCGCTTCCGAGCTTTCCACACGAAAGTCCGGCGCAGCCCGCCTCGCACACACCTGCCGACAACCTATTCTGAGTCATCGCAATCACAACTGCACACCGGTTTTGGCGCCAGAATTTTCAGAAATATTTTTCCCCACGCGAAAAAAATATTTTCTTCTTATTTCATAAAAAAATAGTTGTCCGCCGCGCAATAGCGAAAATGAAAATTTGGCGTAAAACCCTCTAAAACAAGGTATTTTGCCATGACAAACTGGCGGACGTTTTATCCTGAATTGACCCTTGGCAGCTATTTTAACCGTGTGCCTATTACACTCCATTGGGCGGTATGTTTGTAGAAAATATTTTTACAAAGCACACCAAACAGGTGACGTTTTATTGTCTATGCTATTGACTGACATCAACGGAAAGGAGTTAGGGGATGAATTTCACTCCAGCAAAGTACTTAACCGGAATTATTTGTGCACTGGTCCTCGCAGGTTGCTGTGCACCGGCTCCGATGCCGGCCGCCTGCCCTCCGGGCTCTGAACAGATTCCGACTTCAATGGCCTGTCCTGCGGACGCGGATTGCTGGATGGCATCCGACAGCGTTCGCTGCATGAAGGTGGTCAAATAACCACATTCTTACAGGACATGCAAAATGCCGTTCTTCAGTGGGACGGCATTTTGTTTTTCCGGCTACTGGCCAGGCGTTTCAGGCTGATTACCTGAACCACGGCATCTCCCGCCGCTGCCCCTCATCAGCAACGTCTCCCTCGCTCGCCTCCACATACCAAACATTGCACCCTGCAACCCCATGTGCACCCATGAATGACCGCTGTCGCTGGCCGCCGACACGGATTGTCGCTAATATTTACGTCTTTCGAAGTTTCCAGATTTATAACAAACTCACACGGCTGCAAATTTCATGGACGTACTCCCCCTCTCAGCGGCAATCGCCCGGCTGCAACAGCATCAGCAAAAACACCATTGGTCCCTGCGCGAACTGTTCACAGAATCACCGGATCGCGCACAGCAGTTCAGCGCTTCGGCCGCGGGTATCTACCTGGACTACAGCAAAAACCTGTTGCGGGAAGACACCCTCTCCCAATTGCTGGAATATGCCGAAACCGCCCAACTGAAGCAGGCGATCAACGATCTGGTTTCCGGTGTCAGTGTCAACAATACCGAGCACCGCCCCGCCCTCCACACCGCACTGCGCTTCCAGGGGGAACCCCAAACAGAGCACGAACGGGCCGTGGCGGAATGCCGTGCGCAGATGGAAAAATTTGTCGGGGAAGTCCACAGCGGACGCTGGACCGGATATACCGGCAAACCCATCCGCCATGTGGTGAATATCGGCATCGGCGGTTCCGACCTTGGCCCGCGCATGGTGAGTGAAGCTCTGCGTCCGTGGCACAAGGCGGACTTGAGCGTACACTTTGTCGCCAATATCGATGGCGCAGACT
>NZ_CAJXKH010000037.1 GCF_913055755.1 uncultured Microbulbifer sp. | reverse complement strand
TTGTAGGTCTGGTACAGGCCTTCCTGGGTGGGCTTGTTGTAATAAGGGGTGACCAGCAGACAGGCGTCAGCGCCGCATTTGGCGGCGGTGGCGGTCAGCTCGATGGCTTCGGTGGTGGAGTTGGCTCCGGTACCGGCAATGACCGGAATGCGCCCTGCAACCTGGTCCACCACGCGGCGGATGACTTCCAGGTGCTCGTGTACGTCGAGGGTGGCGGACTCGCCAGTGGTACCCACGGCCACTATTGCCCGGGTGCCCTGCTCGATATGCCACTCCACCAGATCGTGCAGCTTCTCCCAGTCGAGGCTGCCATCTGCATACATGGGTGTGGCCAATGCCACCATACTGCCGGTAATCATCGTCACTCCTTCTGAAACCGGCACCGGGGCCGGTCTGTACCGCCTGAAAATGAATGCGGTATGTTACTGAGCGTGCCAGTCTGATGCCAGCGCAATTCGGCTGCCCGGCATGAATACTGACCCGCGAAACTTTTCTGCCTACTTTTTGCCCTGTCTACTTTTTGTGCTTCTTGCGCCGTTTGACTTTCTTATCGTAGAAACTTTCCTCGCCCTGGGGGCGGGTCTTGAAACGGCGGTGCACCCACATGTACTGGGCCGGATTCTCGCGCATGCGCGCTTCCACAAACTGATTGACCAGAATTGCGTCCCGCAGTTCGTCACCTGACGGAATTTCCCTGATCGGCGGGTAGACCCGTACCTGGTAATGCCCTCGCTCCTCGAGCCGGGTCACGGTATACGGCACCACCAGTGCCCGCCCCACCCGCGCAAAGCGCGAGGTGCCGGTGACCGTTGCCGCAGGAATGCCGAACAGCGGCGCAAACACTCCCTGCTTGATGCCGTAGTCCTGGTCCGGCGCATACCAGACCGCCCGCCCCTTCTGCAGCGCCTTGAGCATGCCGCGTACATCTTTGCGCTGGAATACGTCGGTGTCCTCGCCGTGACGCTCGCGGCCCTTGCGCTGCATATAGTCGTACACCGGGTTCTTGTGCGGGCGATACATGCCGTCCACCGGATGGCTGATGGCCATAAAGGCGGCGCCGATTTCCAGGGTAGTGAAGTGCATGGCGAGCATGACCACACCCTGTCCGCGGCTCATGGGCTCCTGCAGGTGCTCCAGCCCCTCGATGGTAAAGCGCCTGCGCAGCCAGCGGCTGGAGCGAAACCAGGCCATCCCGGTTTCCATCAGGGCGATACCGTTGGAGGCGAAATTGCGCCGTAACAGCTGCTCCCGCTTGTGCGCGGAAAGTTCGGGGAAACACAGGGCCAGGTTGCGCTCGGCGATACGCCGGCGACTTTTCGCCAGGCGCAACATCAGGCGACCGAGGCCGCGCCCCAACGCTATCTGCCAGCGATAGGGAAACTGGGCGACGAGAAACCAGATACCGAAGAGTAACCAGGTGAACCAGTAGCGCGGATGCAACAGGGCGGCGCGAAAATGCGGTTTTTCCATAAAAAAGCTGAGATGCCGCTGGGAATGGGGAAAGCGGCGCATTATAGCCGCGCCCGCGGCGGGGGGATACTCGTGCACCCCGGAGAGCGCGGAAACGGCTGTCCGAGCGGCTTTGGTGGCAAGCTGGGGCGGTACGCCCGCGGGGCTCAGTGGCGCAACAGGGCGTCCAGCTCGTCCACCACTTCACACCAGTCCGAGTCCTCGGCGATGGCGTCGTGCAGGAAGCGGCGCTGCCCATCGCTCCAGAACTGGGCCTTGGCCAGCTTTTCTTCGCCGGCGAGATGGTGGCGCTCCAGAAAATCCTCGATCGACTCATCGTCAGAGCTAAGCCCCAGCTGGGCAAACAGGTCGTTCAGGGTGTGGTGGCCGGTTTCCATGGGTTTCCTCCGCTTCACTGTGGTGGGATGGCGACAGGGACCAGGCTGAGCGCCAGGCGGAACGCGCGGATTGGCGTTATGGCCCCGCTATCCCCCGATTCTCAACAGGATCCGACAGCCCGGGCCGCCGGGTGTTCCTGGGCAACCCTGCCTGACTGCCGTGCTCGAGTGTCCCTGCTTGAGTATAGAAGGCCGGCCGCGCAATTCCGCCCCTGGCCGACGCCTCAAGGCGCCGGGTTGGGACTCTCACTGTGTACGCGATTGATGGCTTCCAGCTGCTCCGCACTCAGGGTGATATCGGCGCTGGCGATATTGCTGCGCAACTGGGCCATGGTGGTGGCGCCGATGATGTTCGACGTGACAAACGGCTGCTGGGTGACGAACGCCAGTGCCATCTGCGCCGGGTCCAGCCCGAACTCCCGGGCCAGCGCCACATAGGCCTCGGTAGCCGCCACGGCGCGGGGGCCGGTATAGCGCTGGAAGCGCTCGAACAGGGTCAGCCTGGCCCCGGCCGGCTTGGCGCCGCCGAGGTATTTGCCACTCAGGGTGCCAAACGCCAGTGGCGAATAGGCCAGCAGGCCGCACTGCTCGCGGATCGCCATTTCCGCCAGCCCCACCTCGAAGGTGCGGTTCAGCAGGCTGTAGGGGTTCTGGATCGATGCCACGCGGGGTTTGTTGCCGTGGGCTGCCAGACGCAGGTAGCGGTGCATCCCCCAGGGGGTCTCGTTGGACAATCCGATATGCCGCACCTTGCCCGCGGCCACCAGTTCCTGCAGGGCGCTCAGGGTCTCGCTGATGTCGATGCCATCATCTTCACCGTGTTCGTAACCGAGCTGGCCGAAGAAGTTGGCCTGGCGTTCCGGCCAGTGTACCTGGTACAGGTCGATATAGTCGGTTTTCAGGCGGGCGAGAGAGTCGTCGCAGGCCTTGAAAATCTGTTCCCGACTAAGGCGCGGGCCGCCGCGGATATGGCCGACACCGGAGTTGGCACTGCTGCGCCCGGTGACTTTGGTGGCCAGCACAACCTGCTCGCGGGTACCCCGCTGCGCCAGCCAGTTGCCGATGTATTCCTCGGTGCGACCGCAAGTCTCGGGTTTGGGCGGCACCGGGTACATCTCCGCACAGTCGATAAAGTTGACGCCGTTGGCCAGCGCGTAGTCCAGTTGCTCGAACGCCTCGGACTCGCTGTTCTGTTCGCCGTAGGTCATGGTGCCGAGGCAGATCTTGCTGACCTGGATGTCGGTTTTGCCGAGCTGACGATGTTCCATTGCTCTCCCCATTTACATGCGATGACGATAATCATTCAAACGCCGCAGCCTACAACAAAAACGCCGGCGGGTGAGGCCGGCGTTTTTTCGGGCTGACGGTAACAAGTTATTACTTGAAGTCGGCTTCTACCAGCGGGCTGGTTTCCGCCTCGTAGTCGACACCGTCGACACCGAAGCCGAACAGCTTGAGGAAGTCGTCGCTGTAACCCTTGTAGTCGGACAGCTCGAACAGGTTTTCCTCGGTCACTTCCGGCCACAGTTTTTCGATCTTGGCCTGGGTTTCCGGGCGCAGTTCCTTGTCGTCCATGCGGAAACGGTTGGTATCGTCGAGGCGCGGTGTGTCGGTGTACAGACCTTCGGTATAAAGGCGGTACAGCTGCTCGATACAGCCCTCGTGGGTACCCTCTTCCTTCATCACCTTGTAGACGAGGGAAATGTACAGCGGCATTACCGGAATCGCGGAGCTGGACTGGGTTACCAGGGCCTTCAGCACCGCAACGTTGGCGTCGGCACTGCCGCTGTCGGTGATCGCCTTGGCGGCGCGGTCCAGGTCTTCCTTGGCCTTGCCGATGGTGGCGTGGCCGTAGATCGGCCAGGTAAGTTTTTCACCAATGTAGGTGTAGGCAACGGTTTTGCAGTTGTCCGCCAGTACGCCGGCGTCATTCAGGGCCTGCATCCACAGTTCCCAGTCTTCGCCGCCCATGACTTTTACGGTCGCCGCGATTTCCTCTTCGTTCGCCGGATCAACACTGATGTCGGAGATTTCCAGCTTGTCGGTGTTGAGGTTCTTGGCGGTGTAGGACTTGCCGATGGGCTTCAGCACCGAGGAGTACAGTTCGCCGGTTTTCGGATCTTTGCGACGGGGGGAAGCGAGGCTGTAGATCACCAGGTCGATTTTGCCGAGATCCTGTTTGATCAGGTCGATGGCCTGGGCTTTGACTTCGTCGGAGAAGGCGTCGCCGTTGATGCTTTTCGCGTACAGGCCGGCCTTGTGCGCTTCGTCTTCAAACGCGGCGGCGTTGTAGTAGCCGGCGGAGGCGGTTTTCTTGTCGGTGGGCGGCTTTTCGAAGAAGACACCCAGGGTCTTGGCACCGCAGCCAAAGGCGGCGGTGATACGGGAGGCGAGGCCATAGCCGGTGGAGGCGCCGACCACGAGGACGTTTTTGGGGCCGTCCTGGATGGCGGGCTGGGATTTGATGTAGTCGATCTGTTCACGCACGTTGGCGGCGCAGCCCTGCGGGTGGGCGTTGGTGCAGATGAATCCGCGTACTTTCGGCTGGATGATCATGCCGGGGGCTCTCTCCGTTGGGTGATTCTTCTGGGAACTTCTCACCAAGTGTTACAGAAGTTCCGCCGTCAGGGCTGCCGACTGGCCAGCCACTAAAGCGGCACATTCTAATGGCAGTTGCCGGCAACTCCCATAGTCCCAGGTCACGCTATGAGAATTCCACGGCCAGAATATCCGTACTCACGGCCAGTTTAGCCAAACCTGCAGAATAATTTTTGCCCTCAACAAGTGCAGCCTGAATAAATAACGCACAATTTTGACCAATTCCCGCGAAATAGTTTCCATGAATCCGGCCCGGTGGCGCAAAGGGTCCGGGCAAAAGGTTTCAGAACCGCTGTGAATACATCCCTGTACGCTGCGTCGGCAACATCCCTGTTGCCGACGCTTCTGAAACCTTTTACCCGGACCCTTTCCTTCAATTCCCAGACAAGTACTCCACCCCAAGTTTCCCCCGGCTTATTGGCACACTTCATGCAATTCCTGTATTGGGACCGCTACGGAATGCGGCATTTTCTATTGCCCGGCAAGGGGTAACCAAAGAGGTAATCACTCATGAAGTACTACTCACGTCATTTTGTAAAACCTGGAGACCTGAATCCCGCGCAACGTCTGTTCGGCGGTCAGGCACTGGCGTGGATAGATGAGGAAGCGGCAATTTTCGCCGGTTGCCAGATGGGCACCGCAAACATCGTGACCAAGCTGATGTCGGAGATCGATTTTGTCAGCTCGGCGGTTTGCGGGGATATTGTGGAATTCGGTTTCGAGGTCGTGGGCATCGGCCGCACGTCACTGACCGTGCACTGTGAGATGCGCAACAAGCAGACCCGGGATCTGATTGTGCGGGTGGAGCGGATTGTGTTTGTGGCACTGGATGCCGACGGCAAACCCGCACCGCACAAGAAAGCCGGGCTGACGCTCGAGCAGGCGGCAAACTATTCCGCGGCTGGCCAGAAGATGGCCAGCTGATATTCACGCGCAATCAATATTGACTGGCAGCGCCCTGGATCGCTCGAAACAGAGCGCTAGAGGGCGCTGTTTTTATACTTTTAATCGCTGTCTTCAGCGCAACAACAGCAGCGGCTGATTGGTGCTCAGCAGCATCTTTGCGGTGACACTGCCCAGCAGCAGGTCCCGCAGGCGGTTGTGACTGAAGGCGCCCATTACCGTGAGATCGATTGCGTGATCCTGCTGGTAAGCCACCAGCGCCTCCACGGTCTTGCCCTGCAGGTTGGCACTGGTGACTTCGATCCCGCCGTGGCTCAGCGCCGCTGCCCCCTCCGCCAGCACGGTTTCCGCCGCCGCGCTCTGGCCTACGTAGACCAGGTGACAGGCAATGCCCCGGAACAGCGGGCTGGAAGCCACCATATCCAGCGCCTTGCGTGCCGCCTCGCTACCGTCGTAAGCCAACATGATATTTTGCGGCGCCGTGAACTCCCGGTTCACCACCAGGATCGGCTTGTGCAGCGAACGCACCACCGTCTCCAGCTGCGTCCCCAATCCCTTGTCTGAATCCCCGTGCTCCTCACCGCGAATCCCCAGTACCAGCACACGGATATGATCCTCCAGCTCCACCAGCGACTCCGCCAGACTGCCGTGGCGTTGACAGGTCACCACCCGCTCGGCGCCGGCAGCTGCGGTGCGCGCACGGGCGTCATCCAGCATCAGCCGGCCCTGCTCCAGCTGCAGTTTGGAGCGCTGCTGTTCCAGCAGGGTAAGCTCTTCCAGCAACTCCTCCTGGCTACCGAGACCGATACTGCCGGACAGGTCCGCCACCGCCGGCGCCGCAGCGCGTTCGATATTGTGCAGGAGCTTGACGGGCGCGCCGGTGCGGCTGGAAATCCAGGCGGCGTAATCACACACGGCGGCGCTGTAGTGGGAGCCATCGATACAGGTGAGTACCAGGGGATCTTTCTGTTCGGTCATTATTGTTTTCTCTCTATCACTAACCAACTATCTTGGAACGGAAGCGACAAATGCTTATGAAGCACATGACCAGGAATGGAAGCTGGAATGCTGGGCGGAAGTTTTTGAAACCGTCGGCGACAGGGAAGTCGCCGCCGGAGCATACAGGGATGTACTTGTGCGTTTTCAAAAACTTCCGCCCAGTGTTCCGGCGCCACCGGGGCTAAAACAAAGCTCCGGAACGGAGCTCCGGGACTCAATGCCCCCCCAGCACCTTCTCAATCTCTTCCGGCTTGTCGTGTATACCGAAGCGGTCGACGATGGTTGCACTGGCTTCGTTCAGGCCGATCAGCTCAACCTCGGCACCCTCGCGTCGGAACTTCACTACCGTCTTGTCCAGCGAATGCACCGCCGACACATCCCAGAAGTGCGCCCGGCTCAGGTCAATCACCACCTTGTCCAGCGCCTCCTTGAAATCAAACTGTGCCACAAACTTGTCCGCCGAATTGAAAAACACCTGCCCCACCACCTTGTAGGTCCGGCAATTGCTTTCCTCATCCAGCTCCGTCTGCACATACATGAAGTGGCTCACCTTGTTGGCGAAGAACAGCGAAGCCAACAGCACACCCACGAACACACCGAATGCCAGATTATGGGTAAACACTACCACAATCACCGTAGCCAGCATCACCAGATTGGTGGACAGCGGCAGGTGCTTCAGATTACGGATTGAACCCCAGTCAAAGGTACCGATGGATACCATGATCATCACCGCCACCAGTGCCGCCATCGGGATCACCGCCACGTAATCGCTCAGGAACACCACCAGGGTCAACAGGCCCACACCCGCCACCAGTGTGGACAGACGGCCGCGGCCTCCAGACTTAACGTTGATCACCGACTGGCCGATCATCGCGCAGCCCGCCATACCGCCGAGCAGTCCCGCACCGATGTTGGCAATCCCCTGGCCCTTGCACTCCCGGTTCTTGTCACTGCTGGTGTCGGTCAGGTCGTCGACAATGGTGGCGGTCATCAGGGACTCCAGCAGGCCCACCACCGCGAGGCCCGCTGAATAGGGGAAGATGATCTTCAGGGTCTCGAGATTGAGCGGTACTTCCGGCCACAGGAACACCGGCAGGGTGTCCGGCAGCTCGCCCATATCACCGACGGTGCGGATATCCAGCCCCAGGAATACCGCCACTGCGGTCAGCAGCAGGATGCACACCAGCGGCGACGGCAGCACCTTGCCCACCACCGGCACATAGGGGAACAGGTAGATGATGCCGAGGCCCGCGGCGGTCATGGCGTAGACATGCCAGGTGACGTCGGTGAGTTCGGGGAGCTGGGCCATAAAGATGAGGATGGCGAGCGCGTTGACGAAGCCCGTGACCACGGCCCTCGACACGAAGCTCATCAGGCTGCCGAGCTTGAGGTAGCCGGCGAAGATCTGCAGTACCCCGGTCAATAGCGTCGCCGCCAGCAGGTACTGGAGGCCGTGTTCCTTGACCAGGGTCACCATCAGCAGGGCCATGGCGCCGGTGGCGGCGGAGATCATCCCCGGGCGGCCGCCGACGAAGGCGATGACTACGGCAATACAGAAAGAGGCGTACAGGCCCACTCGCGGGTCGACGCCGGCGATGATGGAGAAGGCAATGGCTTCGGGGATCAGCGCCAGTGCGACCACGAGGCCCGCGAGTACGTCGCGACGGATATTGCCAAACCAGTCGTTCCTGGTGGACGACAGCAGGGTGTTGGAAAACTGCATAACTTGGATTTGCCTGTCTGGGGAGTCTTGCCGGAAGCCCGGAAAAATGGGCGCGGATTCTAGCATGCTGGCCTTAATGGCTAAAGAACAGCCAGAGCTTCGGGACAATGTTTTAAGTTCTGTGGCGGCACCTTCGCATTTACCTCTGAGTTCCCGTAAGACCGACGGCCTGACGCTTGAATCAACCCGTGTCCGATCCCCCGGACAGGGGGACAGCGGACACTTTTAGCGGACACCTGCTTTCACTCCGCGCAACCCTGAAAAAATATTTTTCCTTTAATTTTCAATGAGTTAACAAATAAAACCATCTTGGCACGGCGATTGCGATAAGGCCTGTGCATCCGCAAATGCAACCGAAATCCGCATTTGCATCCAACGGCCAAAACCACTGCGTCATAGAAGGCACAAGGCCAATAGAGCCAGCAGAAGATTACTTGGGAAACACATGATCAGAGATACCTCGGGGCAAGACGTCCGACTTGCACCGACCAGCTACTGGAAAAATCCACAACTGCTGAAACGCGCTGGGCTCGGCCTGGCCGCGGGCGCGTTTGTGGTTTGGGGGCTGTTCAGCTGGCAGAGCACCAACGCGGTGGACGCCAGCCTGTCCCTGTCGCGCATTAATATCGCCCAGGTGGAGCGCGGCGACCTGGTGCGGGACCTGGTGGTTCAGGGCAAGGTGGTGGCAGCCAACAGCCCTACCCTGTTCAGCCCGGCACAGGGCATCGTGAAGTTCGCGGTCAAGGCCGGTGACACGGTAGAGCGCGGCCAGCTGCTGGCGGAAGTGGACAGCCCGGAACTGCAAAACCAGCTGGCACAGGAGAGCGCCCTGTACAGCAAGCTCAGCGTGGAACTGGAGCGGCAGAAGATTCAGGCCAAGCGCCAGCGTCTGGAAAACACCCAGAAGGCGGACCTCGCCAAGGTGGACCTCGCCGCGGCCCAGCGCGAACTGAAGCGCGCCGAGCTGTCCATGGAAAAACAGATCATTTCCCAGCTCGACTACGAAAAGGCCAGCGACGACCTCGCCCGTGCCGAACTGGAATACGAACAGGCAGTGCAGAACGCCGCACTGGAAAACGAAGCCCTCTCGTTCGAGACCCAGACCCTGCAGCTGCAGGTAGACCAGCAGAAGCTGCAAATGGAAGAACTGCAGCGCAAGGTCAACGAACTGCACATCGTCTCCCCGGTAGACGGCACCATCGGCAGCCTCGCCGCCACCCAGCGCTCCGCCGTCGCCGCCAACACACCGCTGCTCACCGTGGTCGACCTTACCAGCTTCGAACTGGAAGCCGCGGTACCGGAAAACTACGCCGACGACCTCGGCCTCGCCATGGCGGTGGAAATCAACATGGGCGGCAGGAAACTGCCGGGCGAAATTACCGCCATTGCTCCCGAAGTGATCGACAACCAGGTGGTCGCCCGCGTGCGCTTCACCGGCGAGCAGCCCGGCAACCTGCGCCAGAACCTGCGCCTTACCGCCCGCGTCCTGCTGGAAAACCGCAACAACGTCATCCTGGTCAAGCGCGGCGCTTTTCTGGATCAGACCGGCGGCCGCTTTGCGTGGAAGCTGAACGATCAAAGCCAGGCAGTAAAAGTACCGATCACCATCGGCGCGCTGGGCCTCAACCAGGTTGAGATTGTGTCCGGGCTGAAGGAAGGCGACCAGATTATTACCTCTTCCGCAGAAGAGCTGGACAAGGCGCAGCTGGTTGCGCTGAAAGAATAGGGTTTTCGAACACTAGGAAGTTAAACGAGAAGGGGCTGATGCCGATTGTTGTTTGCGAGACTGTCGAAAAGAGGGACCTTTTCGACAAGTCCCCGGGGATGGATTCACGAGGGGGCGCCTAGCTCGTGTCTCGCAAACAACAATCGGCAGCTGCACCGCCACAGAATTATCAGATAACTACATACGAACTAGCAGACAAGGAACTCCACCATGCTGAAAATGCACAACATCCGCAAAAGCTACCGTACCGATACCATCGAGACTCACGCACTCCGGGATTTCAGCCTGGAAGTGAACGAAGGGGAATTTGTTTCCGTCACCGGCCCCAGTGGCTCCGGTAAAACCACCTTCCTCAACATCGCCGGCCTGCTGGAAACCCCCACCGGCGGCGAATACCTGCTGGACGGCCAGGAAGTCGGCGGCCTCTCCGATCGCGACCGCTCACACCTGCGCAACGAAAAAATCGGCTTTATTTTCCAGGGCTTCAATCTGATCCCCGACCTCAACCTGTTCGATAACATCGACGTCCCCCTGCGCTACCGCGGCTTCAACGCCAAAGAGCGCCGCCGTCGCATCGAAAAATCCCTCGAACAGGTCGGCCTCTCCGCGCGCGCCAAGCACCTGCCCGCACAGCTGTCCGGCGGCCAGCAGCAGCGCGTCGCCATCGCCCGCGCCCTGGCCGGCGAACCCCGCTTCCTGCTCGCGGACGAACCGACAGGAAACCTCGACTCACTGATGGCCCGCCAGGTCATGGAACTGCTGGAATTCATCAACGAATGGGGCACCACCATCATCATGGTCACCCACGACCCGGACCTCGCCCGTCGCGCCCAGCGCAACATTCAGATCGTCGACGGCCAGGTTTCCGACCTGCGCCAGACAGCGGCCGCGGCCGAAGTAGCCACCGCGTAAAGGAGTACCACAATGATTGGATACTACATGTCCCTGGCGCTGCGCAGCCTGCGCCGCACCCCCATATTGAGCGCGCTGATGGTCGCTGCCATCGCCGTCGGCGTGGGGGCTGCCATGACCACCCTCACACTCAACTACATGATGTCCCGCAACGCACTGGAAGCAAAAGACGATGTGCTGTATGCCGTACAGCTGGACGGCTGGGATCCCCACGAGGCCGCGGACAACCCCAGCGAGATGCCGTGGCAGGTCACCTACAAGGATGCGACGAGCCTGTTGCGCTCCGATATTCCCACCCACCAGGTCGCCATGCACCGCTGGGGCGGGCCCATCAGTCTGGAAAACTCGGAAATACGTCCGTTTACCGCCGATGGCCGCGTAACCAGCCGGGATTTCTTCGCCCTGTTTGGCATTCCGTTCCTGTACGGTAACACCTGGGAAAAAGAAGCCGATACCAGCCCCGTAAAACAAATTGTGCTGTCACAAGCCACCAACGAAAAACTGTTCGGCGGCGAAAACAGTGTGGGTCGCACCGTCAATTTCAACGGCGCACCGTTTACCGTGGTGGGAGTTACCAAGAACTGGAACCCGAGCCCGAAAGTGCACGACCTCAACAACGGTCACTTCAACGACTCCGCAGAGATATTTATCCCGTTCGGCCTGCACCGCAATTTCGAGATTTATCCCTGGGGCAACACCAACGGCTGGAAAAATGAAGATATTAAAAGCTACGAGGATCGCCTCGGCAGCGAATCGGTGTGGCTGCAGTACTGGGTACAGCTGGACACACCGCAGCAGGTAGAAAAATACCGGGAATACCTCACCGGATTTATCAGCGAACAGAAAGAACAGGGCCGCTTCCCACGCCCGCTCAAATTTGGCCTCAGCCATCCCTCCGAATGGCTGCTGCTGAACGAAGTGGTGGACGGTGACGACCGCATGCTCAGCTGGCTGTCACTGGCATTCCTGCTGGTATGCCTGGTGAACGCGGTTGCCCTGCTGCTGGCCAAGTTCCTGCGCAAGGCCCCCGAAGCCGGCGTGCGCCGCGCGCTGGGCGCCAGTCGCAACGCCATCTTCAGCCAGCACCTGGTCGAGAGTGCCTGCATCGGATTTGCCGGCGGACTGTTTGGCATTCTGCTGACCCTTGGCGGGCTGACCCTGATCCGGCACCTGCAACAGGGCTACCTGGATCGCATCGCGTCGATGGACTGGATGATGATGCTCTCCGCCATCGGCCTCGCCATCTTCGCCAGCCTGCTTGCAGGGCTATACCCAGCCTGGCGCATCAGCCGCACCAACCCGTCCATTTACCTGAAAACCCAGTGAGGCCCGTCATGCTGGAATTGAGACCCATTTTATCCGCACTCTGGCGCCACAAAATTTCCGCGCTGCTAATCGCCCTGCAGCTGGGACTTACCCTCGCCATCGTGAGCAATGCCATGGTGGTTATCCAGGAGCGTCTGCACAATATCAATCGCCCCACCGGGGTGGCAGAACAGGATATTGTCACCGCAAACTTTATGGCCATTCCGAAAGATTACGACATGCAGCATGCGTTTCGCCTGGACCTGGACATGATCCGCGCCCTGCCCGGCGTCGCTGCCGCCTCGATCAGCAACCATCTGCCGCTTTCCGGCAGTGGCTCCTCCAGCGGCTTCTATACCCAGCCGAACCAGGAAGTGGGCGCCACCGGTGCCAACTACTTCACCGCTGACGAGCAACTGATCGACGCGCTGGGCATGAAGCTGATTGCCGGCCGCAACTTCCGCGCAAATGAAATTCGCGAGATGTCGCCGAGCAGCAACTGGCGCCCGGACATTGCCATCGTCACCCAGAAACTTGCCGATGCCCTCTACCCCGAAGGCGATGCCCTCGGTAAACCGGTCTATTTCGGTGGCGCCGACCAGCCGATGGAAATCATCGGTATCGTCGAGCGCAACCTGGGGTCATGGCCCAACTCTCAAGTGGCAGGTCGCGGCGTCTTCTTCCCGGCAATCCAGGAAAGATGGCACTACTACATCATTCGCGCCGAAAAGGGTCAGCGCGACGAGGTGATGAAACTGGTGGAAGAAAAACTGGCCGAGCGCGACAACCAGCGAGTGATCACTGTCAGAACCCTGGAAGACCGCAAGTCCCGCTACTATGCCGGCGACAACACCATGATCAACGTACTGGGTGGTGTTGTCGGCCTGCTGACCTTTATCGTCGCCCTCGGCATCGTCGGCCTGACCGTATTCTGGATCACCCAGCGGCAGAAGCAGATCGGCGTGCGCCGCGCCCTCGGCGCCACCCGCACCGCCATCAGCCGCTACTTCCTGCTGGAAAACCTGATGATCGCCGCAACCGGTATCCTGCTGGGCGTTGCCGCGGCACAGATTTTCAACCAGTTCCTGGCCAGCGAATTCGGACAACCGGCACTGCCGCTGTCTACAACCGTGGTCTGTGCCTTTATACTGCTCGCTGTCAGCGTCGCCGCAGCGCTGGTGCCGGCACTGCGCGCCGCAAATATCTCACCGGCCATGGCAACCCGCAGCGTTTAATAGCCGCTACGAAGTAGAATCTCGATGCTAAGGTCCCGCGCCCGATAGGGGATTACGGGACCTTCTAAAACAGGGATGTTTTAGAAGAGCCCCCATGGATGGGTTCACGGCGTGTCCCGTAATCCCCTATCGGGTGCAGGACCGCCACTGAAATAAAATAGGAACACCGCAACAGGGAACGTGTGTTGGACAAAATACTGATCATCGACGACAACGCCGGCATCATCTCCGCCCTCTCCCTGTTGTTGTCCCTCCACGATATCGAAACCCTGAGCGCAATTACGCCCCAGGCCGGCCTGCAACTGCTGCGGGAAAACCCGGATATCAGCCTGGTGATCCAGGACATGAACTTCACCGCCGATACCACCTCCGGCGAAGAGGGCCGCGCGCTGTTTTTCGCCCTGCGTGAACTGCAGCCGGATATCCCGGTCATCCTGCTCACTGCCTGGACCCAGCTGGAAATGGCCGTGGAGCTGGTCAAGGCCGGTGCCGCCGACTACGTCGGTAAACCCTGGGACGACAACAAACTCATCGCCACCATCAAAAACCTGATGGAACTGCACGAACTGCAGCAACAGCAGCGCCAGGCCCAGAGCCGCGAACAACAGGCGCGGGCACAGCTGCAACAGCAATTCGACCTCCAGGGAATCGTCTACCGCAGCAACAGCGTGCAGAAGCTGCTGGAAATGGCCACCCAGGTAGCGCACTCCGACGTCCCGGTACTGATCACCGGTCCCAACGGCGCCGGCAAGGAAAAAATTGCCGACATCGTGCAGGCCAACTCCAGCGTCAAAAACGGCCCCTACATCAAGGTCAACGTCGGCGCCCTGCCGGAAGAACTGATGGAAGCGGAACTCTTCGGTGCCGAGGCCGGCGCCTACACCGGCTCCGGCAACAAAGCCCGCCAGGGACGCTTTGAAGCTGCCGACGGCGGCACCCTGTTTCTCGATGAAATCGGCGAACTCTCAGCCAGCGGCCAGGTAAAACTGCTGCGGGTACTGCAGACCGGCGAATTCCAGCGCCTCGGCAGCAGCCACACCCGCAAGGTGCGTGTGCGCGTGATCAGCGCCACCAACAGCAACCTGCCGCAGATGATCGCAGACGGCAGCTTCCGCCAGGACCTGTTCTACCGCCTCAACGTGATCGAACTGAAGCTTCCCGCGCTCAGTGAGCGCCCGGAAGACCTGCTGCCGCTGGCCCGCGCCTTCCTCTTCCACAGCGGCAAGAAACTCAGCCCGCAGGCCCAGCAGCGCATGCTGCGCTACCCCTGGCCCGGAAACGTGCGCGAATTGCAGAACGTCATGCAGCGCGCATCGGTGCTCACCCGCGGCGACACCATCGATGAGGAAACCCTCGCACTGCCGGACGAGGCGCTGCAGAAAGCACCGGAACACAGTTTCGAACCCAGCCGCGAACTGCTGGAGCAGACCCTCGCCAACTGTAACGGCATCATCGCCCAGGCCGCTCGCGAACTCGGCCTCAGTCGGCAGGCGCTCTACCGCCGCCTCGACAAATTCGGTATTCCCTACTGATGGCCGGGCGCACATCCATCGAGGGCCGGATTTTTGCCAACGCCCTGATCGCGGTGATTCTGGGAACATCCGCCCCGCTCGCGCTACAGCAGTTCGGCACCGATCCCTGGCTCGCCTGGAGCACGGGGTTGCTACTGGCAATCATCGCCATCTGGATACTGTTGCGGCCACTCACCAGCAGACTCAACCGCGCGCTGGAGAGTATCCACGGCGGCCTGCTGAATTTTCGCGACGGTGACTTTTCCATCTCCCTGGCAATCAAAAAACGGGACCAGCTGGGGGAACTGGCAGCGCTGTATAACGAGGTGGGAGAGATCCTGCGGCAGGAACGGGCGCACATCCACCAGCGGGAACTATTGCTGGATACCGTGATCCAGAGTTCACCGCTGGCACTGCTGCTGATCGATCAGGGTGAGCACATCATCTATGCCAACACCAGTGCCCGCCACCTGCTGTATGGCGGCAGGCCACTGCAGGGACATACCCTGGCGCAGGTGCTGCCCCACTGCCCGCCGGAAATCGCCCAGGCCATCGAACAGCGGCAGGACGGATTGACCAGCTACCTGGACCAGGAAAGCAGCCACACCCTGCACATCAGCAACAGCACCTTTGTGCTCAATTCACAAAAGCACAGGCTGGTACTGCTGCGGGAAATGACCCGGGAACTGACGCGGGCGGAAGTGCAGGTGTGGAAAAAAGTCATCCGCCTGATCAGCCACGAGCTGAACAACTCCCTCGCCCCCATCTCATCCATGGCCCACAGCGGCAAGCTGCTGTCGGAAAAACTGCAGTCACAACAACTCGCAGGGGTGTTCGATGTCATTGCCGAGCGCTGCCGTCACCTCACGGACTTCACCCAGGGTTACGCACGCTTTGCCAAACTGCCGCCGCCGGTCTGCGAAGAAGTAACCTGGACCAGACTGATCAACGGCGTCCAGCCACTGCATCCGTTTCGGCTGGTCGGCAGCCTGCCTGAACGCGCGGGATTTTTCGATCCGGCACAAATCGAACAGGCACTATTGAACCTGCTGAAAAACGCTGCAGAATCCGGTAGCAGTGCCGAGGATATTACGCTGCAGATAGAGACCGACGCCCACGGCCAGTTGATTACCGTCAGCGACCGCGGCCCCGGAATGAACGACAAGATTCTGCAGCAGGCACTGTTGCCATTTTTCTCCACCAAACCCCATGGCGTTGGGCTCGGATTAGCCCTGTGCCGGGAAATAGCCGACGCACACGGTGGCAATATCCGCCTGCATAATCGCGCGGATGGCGGACTGCAGGTGCGGCTGTGGCTTCCCTGGAAACCCGCCGGTTGAGTCAGAATACGCCGAGCTCCCAAACAGACTGCAAGTGACGGGACAATCCCACCCGAGATGCCCGGCTTAAATGGTACCCTCGTATCGTTTACTTTGAATTTCCTGCAAAAATCCCCGGCAAATCCAGTATTTTTCCTGCTTCCAGCATTTAGGCGCGCTTTTCATTACGCATTCTTGTTCGTTACTCGTTACTTCTGTGGCGACTTTAATAAAGTCGACCGTTGCGGGCCAAGGATGGCTCACGGATGCCTGTCTTACCGTCGAGACTCCCTCTTTGCCTGTTTGTAAAAACCAGAAGATATAACGAGGAAAACATGCTCAATCCTTATCGGCTAATTGCCGCCGGCGCACTTGCGCTCGGAATCGGGGTCACCAGTGCACAGGCGGCAAACATGCCACGGCAGGGCGGGCCGCTGGACCTGGCGGTCGCCAATGAAACCAAACTGATGGAAATGCTCAGGGCATCGGGACGCATTGGGGAGAATGCGACCCTGCCAGAGGCAGAGCAGATACTGCGGGACTACCTGAAACAACGGGGAAAGCAGGCGCAGGCGCAAACCCACAACCTTTCCAGCGATTCCGTGCCGTTGCTGGCCAACGACCACGGCAGTTCCCTGAACCTGTCCCTGCAGAACGGTCGCGGCAACAAGCTCGGCGCAGCCAAAAAAGGCAAGCCAGCACCACTGCAGCTGGAGCCCTATAACGGAGAGACCCGCACCGCGAAGGTACTCGCCATCCTGATGGAATTTCCGGATTTTCCCCACAACAGTATCCAGTCCGGGGAGTCCGATATGTACTACGCGGACTATACCCCCGGGCACTACGCCGATCTGCTGTTCTCCAAAACCGGCTTCACCGGCCCCAACGGCGAAAACCTGGTTTCCATGGAACAGTATTACTGGCAGCAGTCCGGCAACAGCTACACCGTCGACGGCGCCGTGGCCGGCTGGTACATGGCCAGCGAGCCCGCCGCGTTTTACGGCAACAATATCGACGGCGATGCCCGCGCCCTGGTACGCGAGGCACTGCTGGCCGCCGCTGCGGACCCGTCCGTCGACCTGTCCGATTTCGACATCGAGGATCGCTACGATCTGGATGACGACGGCAATTTCTGGGAAGCGGACGGCCTGGTTGACCATGTGCTGATCATCCACTCTTCCGTCGGTGAAGAGGCCGGCGGTGGCCAGCTGGGTGAAGATGCCATCTGGGCCCACCGCTGGAGTCTGGGGGACATCTTCCCGATCCCGGGCACCGCCGCAGAAGTGGGTTACTGGGGCGGCCCCATGGCCGCGTACGACTACACCATCCAGCCCGCCGACGCGGCCGCCGGCGTGGTCAGCCACGAATACGGCCACGACCTGGGCCTGCCGGATGAATACGACACCGATTACACCGGCCGCGGTGAACCGGTTTCATCCTGGTCGATCATGTCCAATGGCAGCTGGGCCGGCACCATTCCCGGCGCCGAGCCCACCGGCTTTTCCGCCTGGGCGAAACAATTCCTGCAACAGAACCACGGCGGTAACTGGCTGCACGGCGTGACGGTGGCACTAAAGGATATCCCCGCCGGCGGCATCGAGGCTCTGCTGGACCAGGCTGTCAGCAAGGGCAGCAACAACGATGCCATCCGCATCGACCTGCCGATGAAGAAAAAAATCACCACCGTACCCAGCAGTGGCGAATACGCCTATTTCAGTGGCAGCGGTAACACCCTCGACAACGTCATGCTGACGCCGGTGGACCTGACCGGTGCGAGCAGCGCCAGGGTCAACTTCAAGGCCTGGTACGATATCGAGACCGACTGGGATTACGCGTTCATCGCGGTTTACAACGCCGATGGCCTGACCCCGATCGCGGGCAATATTTCCACGGAAACCAGCCCCTACGGACAGAACCCGGGCCACGGCATTACCGGCGCTTCCGGCGGCTGGGTCGATGCGGAATTCGACCTCAGTGCCTACGCGGGGCAGCAGTTCTACCTGGTGTTCTACTACTGGACCGACGGCTACGTGGCCAACCCGGGCTTCTACGCCGATGACATCCGGGTTTCCGTGGACGATGCCGTGGTACTTGCCGATGACGCCGAGGGGGATGGTGCATTCACCCTGGATGGGTTTACCCGCAACGTCGGTTACACCCTGCACGACCACCACTACCTGCTCGAATGGCGTACCCATGCCGGTGTCGATACCGGCCTGAAACATATCAACGTTGCCGGACAGATGCTCCCGTTCAACCAGGGCCTGGTGATCTGGTATGCCGACGAAAGCTATGAAGACAACTGGGTGGGTATTCACCCGGGCAACGGCTTCCTCGGGGTTGTCGATGCGGACCAGCACCTGAACCGGTGGAACGACAATTCCGTTGCCTCGACCCGCTACCAGATCCGCGATGCGGCGTTCGGGATCGACAAGACAGAGAAGTCGATCCTCGACCTGCTCGACGGTTACGGCCTGCTGCTGCGCGATATGTACACCAAGCGCAATCCGGTATTCGACGACAGCGCCGATTACAGCAATGGCGCCATACCCGATGCGGGCCGGGCGATTACCTCCTACGGACTGAAGGTGCGCGTGGTTTCACAGAGCGATGACAAGTCGGTGGGCAAGGTACTGCTGTACCGCTAAAAATCCTGCTGGCAGACATGAGAAGGGCGGCATTATGCCGCCCTTTTTTATTTCAGGTTTCAGATTTCTCGATAAGCACAGAAAACGCCGGCAAATCCCGTCAGCCGGCGGCATCCTCGACGGTGCACCAGGCACCGGCATCCAGTTGATAGCAGTTGGTGCCGGCCACACAGCTGCCCGCATCGGGCACTTCCATATCACCGGTAAAACAGTTGCGGGGATAGGCGGGCGTGAGATAGGCCGGGAGCGACGGCTGTACATAGGTCGTGGGTGTGCCGGTGAGGTCACACCAGAAGCCGTCCAGGTTCGCCACGTTACCGGTGCTGCTGCAACCGGTGGTAACCAGGCCACACCCTGACACCAGCCCCGCCAGGAATATCCAGCGTTGTTTCATAACAGTTCCTTTAAACGGTTTACGGCGCCCACTTCCTGTCAGTCACCATCCCACCGGGGGCCTACCACCCGTTGAACGCCTACTTTTCGTAAACAATACAGCGTCGGCCGCCGGAAATTTCATAGCACTGGGCGGTGGCCGGACAGATGGAGCCCGGCGCCAGTTCTTCTGCATCCCCTGGACAGGCATCGTAATTGGTTTGCTGCTCTGCCGCCGGCTGACGGGGAACAGGGGCACTGTTAGGGTAGACCACCTGATCACGCACGCTGCTGGTACCACAGGCACTGAGCAGGGTTGCTGCCGCCAGCAGCGATAGTAGCAGGGAGAAATGTGTCGTTCGCTTGCGCATTGGGCCTCCTATTCTGAAGCACTTCCACAATCCGGCGCGCCTTTCCACCACTCAAGGCACCGATTCAATATACCGTATCAATACACCCGCACTACCGGGAAATACCAGCAGGCGGAACCTACCTTGCTCTCGTGTATTTCCGTTGAGCACTGGCGACTGGCTGCCGGTGGTGCCGCGGTATTTGGCAGGTAATTACCCACTTCAACGAAATCGGCACTCTGGGACTTGTCGTCCGGATCGAAGAAGAATGGATCGTAACTGTTGTCATTGCCGTAGGGCACGAATATACAACCTTGTAAGCTCAGTGTGGCGCCCACTGCCACCGCTGCTATCCCTGTGCGATTCATGGCTCGACTACCTCGCGAATCTCAAACTGGCCACGCCGGGGTTCCAGGTCCCGGCCTTTTCAGTTTAGCTGCAAGGTAGTGTTCGACGACGCTGTACATTATTTAACCAGCAAATAACAGCGCCAAAATCCACACAATCTATAATTTTCCGCCAGCGGATATTTATGATGCCGGCAGCGGCGATAGGATTGTCCATGAACAGACATAAAAAAACGCCGGCGGAGCAGCCCCCGCCGGCGTTATTTACTGGTGTATCTGCCGCCGCAATTACAGCAACAGACGGCGAACGTCGCCCAGTACCGCCGCCAGATAGGTCAGGAAGCGACCGGCATCGCCACCGTTCACCGCGCGGTGGTCGTAGGACAGTGCCAGCGGCAACATCTGCCGCGGTACGAATTCCTTGCCGTTCCACTCCGGGCGGACCGCCAGCTTGGAAACCCCCAGGATCCCCACTTCCGGAGCATTGACGATCGGCGTGAAGCCGGTGCCGCCAATGGCGCCGAGGCTGGAAATGGTGAAGCAGGCACCCTGCATGTCGCGGGGCTTCAGCTTGCCGTCGCGGGCAGCAACAGCCATTGCGGTAGCTTCTTCCGCCAGCTCGTACAGGCCTTTCTTGTCCACATCGCGGATCACCGGGACCATCAGACCTTTCGGTGTGTCTACCGCCATGCCGATGTGCACGTAGTCCTTGCGCACGATGTGCTCGCCGTCGTTGTGCAGGGACACGTTGAAGCTCGGAACTTCCCGCAGGGCCGCAGCGGCCGCTTTCAGCAGGAACGGCACCGGGGTGAGTTTCACGCCGCGCTTTTCCGCTTCCGCCTTCATGGACTTGCGGAAATCCTCCAGCTCGGTGATGTCCGCGTCGTCGAACTGGGTAACGTGGGGCACGTTCAGCCAGTTGCGGGACATGTTGGCCGCGGTGAGCTTGTGGATCTTGCTCATGGGCTCGACATTGACCGGGCCAAACTGGCTGAAGTCGATTTCCGGCATCGGTGCAATACCGATACCGCCGCCGACGCCAACCGCACCGCTTTCGGCCTTCTTCACCTGCTCCTTCACATAGGCGTGCAGGTCGTCCTTGGTGACGCGGTTGCGCGGGCCGGTGGGTTTGACCTTGTTGAGGGTGACACCCAGTTCGCGCGCCAGCTTGCGTACCGCCGGACCGGCATAAACCTCTGCCGAAGGCGTGTGGTCCCGCTCCAGGTGCGGATCCTTCTGCGGCGCCGCGGGCGGCTCCTGGGACGCGGACTCGGCCGGTGCCGGCGCTGCCGCCGGAGCGGGAGCCGCGGCCGCCGGGGCGGGTGCAGGCGCGCCGCCGGAGACGGTCTTGATCACCCCGATCACATCGCCGGTGGAGACCTTGTCTCCCTCTTTCACAGAGAGGGAGACAATGGTGCCGGAAGCAGAAGATGGTACGTCCATGGACGCCTTGTCCCCTTCCACCACGATCAGGGCATCGCCCTCTTCCACGGTGTCCCCGGCGGAAACGGAAATCTCGATCACGTCCACGGACTCGGCACCGCCGAGATCGGGCACCTTGAGTTCCTCTTCCTTTTCTTCACCGGCAGGCGCCGCGGCGGCAGCCGGAGTCTCTTCCGCGGCCGCGGCCGGAGCAGGCTCTTCCGCCTTTTCCTCGGCAGCAGGCTCTTCCGCAGCATCGCCGGCCGCTTCGGTTTCCATTTCGCCGATCACGTCGCCTTCGGAGACCTTGTCGCCCTCCTTGACGGAAATGCTCAGGATCTTGCCGGCCACCGGTGCCGGCACATCCATGGAGGCCTTGTCGCCCTCCACCACAATCAGCGCATCCTCTTCCGCCACCGTGTCACCCACGGCAACGGCGATTTCGATTACATCTACCTGATCGGCGCCGCCGAGATCGGGCACTTTAATGACTTGTTTTGCCATATCTCTACCTTCCTTTTTCAGCGGGCCTTAAACCAGACGCGGGTTTACTTTTTCCGGGTCAACGTTCAGCTTCTTGATCGCTTCCGCCACTTCTTTCGCGTCGATCACGCCCTGATCAGCCAGGCCTTTCAGTGCAGCGATGGTCACGTAGTTGCGGTTCACCTCGAAGAAGCGACGCAGCTGCTCGCGGCTGTCGGAGCGGCCGAAGCCGTCGGTGCCCAGCGCAATCACATCGCCATCGATAAACTCGCGCAGGGGCTCGACATAGGCGCGGATATAGTCGGTGGAGATCACCACCGGGGTCTCGTTGCCTTCAAACTGCTCGCTGATCCAGGCTTTGCGCGGGCTTTCGGTGGGGTGCAGCATGTTCCAGCGCGCAACGTCCTGGCCTTCGCGGGCCGCTTCGGTGGCGGAGGTCAGGTTCCACACGTCGGAGGTCACACCGAACTGGTCGGCGAGGATATCCGCAGCCGCGAGTACTTCGCGCAGGATGGAACCGGCACCGACCAGCTGTACATGTTTCTTCGCTGCCTTGCCCTTGCCGGGCTTGCGGGAATCGTTTTCCAGCTTGTAGATACCGCGGATGATGCCTTCCTCGACACCTTGCGGCATTTCCGGCTGCAGGTAGTTTTCGTTCTCGATGGTGATGTAATAGAAGAGGTTCTTCTGCTCTTCGTACATCTCCTTCAGGCCCTGGCGCATCACTACGGCGAGGTCGTAACCGTAAGCCGGGTCGTAGCTCTTGCAGTTCGGGATGGTGGCAGACAGCACGTGGCTGTGGCCGTCCTGGTGCTGCAGACCTTCGCCGTTCAGGGTTGTGCGGCCGGCAGTGGCACCGACCAGGAAGCCGCGCGCCTGCATGTCGCCCGCGGCCCAGGCGAGGTCGCCAATGCGCTGGAAGCCGAACATGGAGTAGTAGATGTAGAACGGCACCATCGGCACGCCGTGGTTGCTGTAGGCAGTGGCGAGAGCCATCCATGCAGACATGGCGCCGGCCTCGTTGATGCCCTCTTCCAGCACCTGGCCTTTCTTGTCTTCCTTGTAATACATGATCTGGCCGTGGTCGACCGGGGTGTATTTCTGGCCCTGGGAAGAGTAGATACCCAGCTGGCGGAACAGGCCTTCCATACCGAAGGTACGGGCTTCGTCGGGCACAATCGGCGCGACGTTCTTGCCCATTTTCTTGTCTTTCACCAGTACCGACAGCGCGCGTACGAACGCCATGGTGGTGGAGATTTCGCGGTCGCCGGAACCTTTGGTCAGTGCACTGAAGGCATCCAGTTCCGGAATTTCCAGCTTCGCCACTTCAGTGCTGCGGGACGGTACCGGGCCACCCAGGGCCTTGCGGCGCTCGGCCATGTACTTCATTTCCGGGCTGTCGGGCGACGGGCGGTAATACGGCACCTCCTCGATTTCCTTGTCGGTAATCGGGATCGCAAAGCGGTCGCGGAAGCGCTTCAGCGCCTCGGTATCCATCTTCTTGACGTTGTGGGTATCCATCGCCGCTTCACCGGCAGCACCCAGACCGTAACCTTTTACGGTCTGCGCCAGGATCACGGTGGGCTTGCCCTTGCTGGCCATGGCTTCGGCGTAGGCCGCGTAGACCTTGTACGGGTCGTGGCCGCCGCGGTTGAGTTTCATGATCTCGTCGTCGGAGAGGTCTTTCACCATCTCTTCGAGTTCCGGGTACTTGCCGAAGAAATGCTCGCGGGTGTAGGCGCCGCCATTGGCCTTGAAGTTCTGCATCTCGCCATCGACGGTCTCGTCCATGACTTTCTGCAGCAGGCCCTTGTCGTCCTTCTCCAGCAGCGGATCCCACAGGCGGCCCCACAGGACCTTGATCACGTTCCAGCCGGCGCCGCGGAATACGCCTTCCAGCTCCTGCACGATCTTGCCGTTGCCGCGCACCGGGCCATCCAGACGCTGCAGGTTACAGTTGACCACGAACACCAGGTTTTCCAGGTTCTCGCGGCCGGCCATGGAGATGGCGCCGAGGGTTTCCGGTTCGTCACACTCACCGTCGCCCAGGAATGCCCACACCTTGCGGTCACCGCGCGGCGACAGGTCGCGCGCAGAGAGGTAGCGCATGATGTGCGCCTGGTAGATCGCCTGGATCGGGCCCAGGCCCATGGAAACGGTGGGGAACTGCCAGTAGTCCGGCATCAACCACGGGTGCGGGTAGGAGGACAGGCCGTTGCCATTCACTTCGCGGCGGAAGTTGTCCAGTTTTTCTTCGTCGAAGCGGCCTTCCAGGTAGGAGCGGGCGTAGATACCCGGGGCGCTGTGGCCCTGGAAGAAGATCAGGTCACCGCGCTCTTCGCCTTCATTGCCGCGGAAGAAGTAGTTGAAGGCGACATCGTACAGCGTCGCCGCGGAAGAGAAGCTCGCAATGTGGCCACCCAGGCTATCGCTGTTGGAGTTGGCGCGTACCACCATCGCCAGCGCGTTCCAGCGGATCAGCGAGCGAATGCGGCGTTCCATGAACAGGTCGCCGGGCATACGCTTTTCGGCCTGGGGCGGAATGGTATTGCGATAGGGGGTGGTGATGGCCGCCGGCAGCTGAACGCCAATGTTGGTGGCGCGATCAGACAGCTGCTTCAGCAGGAACGCAGCGCGCTCTTTACCGCTGTGGCGGATAACCGCTTGCAGCGCATCCAGCCATTCCTGCGTTTCCTGAATGTCGGTTTCTTCGTGCATCAAATGCTCCTCGGCGAATATACGACGTCGAGTCGGTTTTATTTGGTCAGATTTATTGCCGCGCAACAGTACCTCAAACACGGGAAATTCCCCCGCGTTCGATACCGCACTCGCCAGTTTGCCACCATGTTTGGCGGAAAAGCAGCGTCCACAGATCAACTTTACTGGGCTGTTAAGTGAATTCAGAGGGACTGTGCGACCTGAATACCGCCGGTCAGGAACCCCAGGCTCCTTGCAACCGGCTCGACTTTGAATTCGGCGTTGAATCCAAGACCCGTAAAATGTAGGGCGGGTTCAGGCCCGCTCCCATATTACGGGCTCCAAGTGCTCAAGCGGGGGCGATTGTAGTATTACTACAAACGTTTTTCCAGATAGGACGATTAGTAACAAATAAAACCAAATTGCAAAACAATTTGTTTCTAGTTTGGGGTAGTGACGGATAATTTTGTTGTCAAAGCGGGAAATTCAATTACAAAATAGAGTCTGAAAATCGGTTTTCAGTCACAGCTGTACCACCGCCGGCGACTTTCCGCGGACAGCCGGCTTTGCTGCCGCGACAACGGGCTCCGCATACACCAGGTAGCGCAGGGGACCACCGGCGGCCAGTGCATCGAACGGATAACAGGTAACCAGCAGCAGTCCGTCTACCGCAAACACCGGCATCTTCTCCCGTCGAGAGTCCACTATTCGCGTCCCGCGCACCCGGAAGTGACGCCATAGCCCATCGCGCCCCTGCAGCTGCACCGTTGTTCCAGACTTCAACTGCCCCAGCCCGCGAAAGTGTGTATCCCGGTGTGCGGCGATAACCGTGGTGCGCGGGCCACCAGCCACAGGCTCCCCCGGCAGCGGGGAGAACTCCAGCAGCCCCGGCCCGAACGCCAGTGCCTGGCCGCTGGTACCGCGCAAAACGAACAGCGGCCTCTGGTCGCCCAAGCGCAGCTGTGCCACCGGCCAGGTATCCGCCCAGGGCCAGGGTTTGTGCGCTTCCCCGGAATCGAGCTGCCGCGCCCAGGCGTCGGCGATCAAGTACTGCGCCAGTTCGGCCTTGGCCAGCAGCCATACGCCACTGCCAAGCTGCCACAGTCCCGCTGCCAGTAGTGCCGCAGACAGCAGGGGAATCAGGCGTTTTCTCATATCTCACCCATCCTGGCGCAGGGAAGCCAGCATCAAACGCACCTCCAGCCGGCTGCGGCGACGGCGCACATCGGGCACCAGCGAGCGCAACCAGTTGCGCAGCGCACGGCGGCAGCGGCCGGGCAATCTGCGCAACCTGTGCGGCACTTTTGCCGCACCTTTCAGCAGCGCTGCGAGCGCGAGCAATATACTGGCCAGCAGCAGCTGCGTGTATACGCCGGTGGCCGTCGCCGGGTAGGTCATGCGCTGTAATACCTGGCCGCGCGCAACCGCATTGGGCACCGGGCTGGTTTTCAACGCTTCGGTTTGCGGACGCACCGGGGTTTCCTCCACTGCGACAAAGCTGGTGTAAGGGCTCGCCAGCTGGTAGGCGAGTGCCAGCTGCACGATCCGCGCCTTGAGGCTGTTGCGCGCCTCTTCGCTCCCGGCAGCAGCGCCCAGTGCCCGCTGCTCATCCTGCAGTGCATCCATTTTTGCCCTGGCCCACAGACTGCCAATGCCCTTGCCACGCTTGTCGACGGTGAGATCGCCCAGTGACAGCGTGCGGGTGAAGCGCTTGCCGGCGAGTCGGCCAGTGACCACCAGATCACCGCTATTGTGCAATCCCAGGCCGCCGCCAATAACCCTTGCCAGCAGGCGCACCGGTTCGCCGCGGTACAGGTCCGGCAGACGCTTGGGATAGGCCTCTACATTCGTGCCGGCGGGCCAGCGCACCGCGAGATCCGTTACCAGCGGGTTTTCCAGCTTGGCAAACAGCGCCTGCATCTGCTCCTGCACCTCATTCAGGTCACCGATCTGTACCGAGGCACCGCGCCCATACTCCGCCGCCTTGCGCATGAAATGGTTGTTGGGTGCGGAGCCAATGCCCACAGTGAACAGACGCACTTCGCCAAGGCGTTGGCGGATGATTTCAAACAGCGCATTTTCGTTGCCCACGGCACCGTCGGTGATAAAAATTACCTGGCGCACCAGCTCGCCAGCCTCCCCGCTCAACTGCTGGGACAACGCCTCCTTGAGTGCCGGCGCCATTTCGGTGCCGCCGGTGGCACTCAGCGATTCCACCCAGTCCCGCGCCCGCTGGATATTCTCCACCGTTGCCGCTGCAGGGCGCGGCAGGAAGGTGCGGTACTGGCTGTTGAACTCGATCACATTGAAACGATCCTGCGGCGCGAGACGGGAAAGCGCCAGCAGCAGGCTCTCTTTGGCCTGGCGAATGGAAACGCCACTCATGGAGCCGGAGGTATCCACCACATACACGACTTCCCGCGGCAACTTGCGCGAACCGGCAGCGCCATCCGGCGGCAACAGCAATAACTGCAGGTACTGATCGCCACCACCAGCACCATCCAGGTTTTTATCCACGGCTTCTTCCACGGCCTGTTCGGCGAACAGTGCCGCGGACGGCATGGCGGATGTTTGCGGACGCCAGTAAAGGGCAAAATCGCGATCCATTGCCACGCTGCCCGACTTCAGGCCTATGCGATAACGGTTGTCACCCGCCCGCTGAAAATTCACTTCGTGATAGGGACTGTGGATATCTGCCAGTGGTAATCCCATGGCGAGATCGACGGCGATTTCCATTTTGTGACTGCCGTTGTATGCCAGTTCCGGCATCGGCATCATTAACGGGGAAATCCGATCCGCATCCGGTACCTGATCCGTAGGCAGGGCCCAACCGTGAGAGTTAAGCGCAACCGCCGCCTTTTCCGGCTGTGGAACACCGGGGATATAGCGGGGTGTCAGCGTACTCGGCAAGCGCAGACTGAACTGGCCGCTGTCAAACTTGAGTGTCTGCAGGTAGCGCACCTCCACCGACACCATTTCCCCCGGAGCAATATTTGCCACGCGACTGGTAAACAGATTCGGCCGCTGCTGCTCCAGTAGCGCCGCCCTTTTGCCCGCCGCCCTGGCCTCCCGGTAAACCTTCTTCGCCTCCTCCCGCTCGCGCACCTTGCCCACGATGCGGCGATCGCCGACGACGATTTCCATACCGTTTACCGCCGCATTTTCCGGCAGCGGCAGCACATACACCGCCTCCTGCCAGTCTTTACCGGTATTGGAAAACTCCTGGCGGATCTGCACCTCCGCCACCAGGCCGCGCACCTGCACGCTTACTTTTGAGCCCAGATGCAACGCGGGAATGTATCGCCCCGGCACCGCGCCCTTGAACAGCAGGTCGCCACTTCCGGCCTCATTGAGGCTCACTGCACCCGCCTCTACCGGGCCCACAGCCTCGGCACGTGCACCCACTGCGGCAACCAGCACCGCGAGCGCGGTAACCAGCAACAACAGCCAGCTGCCAGCGCGACTCTTGCGATAGCGTCGCCGGTAGTACTCATCGGTGGGGAGAATCAACAGCTCGCGATCAATGCGCGGCGCATGAAAGAAAGGACGGTTCACATTTGCCTCCAGCAATCTGATTTCTGGAGTTATTAAACAAAGGCAAACCGGCAACAGATGGGTGGAAATAAGGCGAGGGATGGATGGAAAATGGCGAAATGTGGCAGTCCGTCGAAAACAACGAACTCCGCACTGTGTATGGTCCCCGGTGGCGGCAAAGCACAAAAAAACCGGCACCAGGCCGGTTTTCAGAAAAGACCGTATCGCAACAGATATCAGTCAATCAGACCGTATTCATCCCGCAATACCTGAATAATTTCCGCTTTCGGGTTATCGGAAATCGTCAGTTTCTCGCCAATGATCTTCTCGGCAATGCCCACGTAAGTAGCGGACAGGTCCATCAACATGGATTCCGGCAGCTCGTTGTCGCGGGCCAGCGCCGCGCGTTCATCCATGCGGTCCTTGTTCAGCAGGATATCCGGGTCCGGGAAGTGATTCAGCAGTGCCTGGCGAAAGCCCTCCTTGGAGTTTTCCACGACCTTGCCGTTGCGGTACTGCGCGCCGTCCCAGATACGCGAGGAGTCCGGGGTACCCACTTCATCCATATAGATCAGCTTCTCGTTGCCCTCGGCATCGGTCACGTAACCGAACTCGAACTTGGTATCGACAAATACCTGGTCCAGCTTTTCCAGCGCCGCGGAAATCACATCGAATCCTTCCTTCAGCAGCTTCTCGTACAGAGCGACATCGTCCGCCCGGCGGAAATTGAACGCGGCAAAGTTATCCACAATATTGTTGCGGGTAATATTCACATCGTCCGCTTCCGGCACCCCGGGGATGCCCTTCAGGATGCCCTTGGTGGAAGGGGTGATCAGCAGCTCCGGCAGTTTCTGGTCCTTCTGCAGGCCGTCCAGGAGCTGGATACCACAGAACGCGCGCTCGCCCTTGCTGTAGGCGCGCCACATGGAGCCGGTGATGTACTGGCGGGCAATGGCTTCGATCATCACCGGGCGCGCCTTCTGTACGATCCATACCCCCGGGTGCGGGATATCCAGGATATGGCTGTCCGCCAGCCCCTGCTCCTTGAACAGCCGGAACCAGTGGTTGGAAATGGCGTTCAGCGCCGCGCCCTTGCCCGGCACCCCGCGCAAGCCGCCCTCACCGGTCCAGATACAGTCAAACGCGGAGATACGATCGGAAATCACCATTACCGCCAACGGCGCATCTGCCGCCACCGGATACCCTTTCTCCTCGATCAGGCGGCGACTGTCAGCCTCGGTCAACCAGTAAACGGAACGGACTTTACCGCTGTGGACCGGCTTGTCAGTGCGGATCGGCAGATCGTTGTTGACCGCCAGTACTTTGTCAGCAAGGCTCATGGGGTTTTCCTATGGCTAGTCGCCAGCCGCGGCGCGCGGGCTGGCAGGGAAATGAAGCGCGGGATTTTAGTGCCCCGGACGGGAGAACTCCACACACGCCGGGGCCAGCCGCTTAATTTGATACGTCTTCGGTTTGTTCGGCCCGGCTCAGCGCGGCTTCCCGCGCCTGCCATTCCGCCTGGTGGTCCGCGGTGGGCCAGGCGTTCATGATCGCCTTGGCCAGGGTCGCCAGCGGTATCGCAAAGAACACCCCCCAGAAGCCCCAGATACCGCCAAACACCAGTACCGCAAGGATGATCGCCACCGGGTGCAGGTTGACCGCCTCCGAGAACAGGATAGGCACCAGCACGTTGCCGTCCAGCAGCTGGATGATGCCGTAGGCGAACATCAGCCAGAAAAACTCGCTGCTCCAGCCCCACTGGAACAGGCCGATCGCCGCCACCGGAATGGTCACCACCGCGGCGCCGATATAGGGAATCAGTACCGACAGCCCCACCGCCACCGCCAGCAACAGCGCATAATTGACCCCCAGCAGCAGGAATGCCGCATAGCTGACCACCGCCACAATGGCGATCTCGATCACCTTGCCGCGCACGTAATTGGCCACCTGGTCATTCATTTCGTACCAGATCTGGCGCAGCATCGGGCGGTGCTGGGGCAGGAACGCCGCGCACCAGCGCAGCAACTTGTCCGAATCCTTGAGGAAGAAGAACACCAGGATCGGCACCACCACCAGATAGATCAGCACCGCGGCCAGGATGGGCAGGTTGGCGAGAGAGAAGGTGAGCACCGTCTGGGTCATGTTCCCCAGCTCGCTGCCCAGGGTATTGAAAATTTCATCGATCTGCTGCGCGGTGATCAGCCGCGGATACTGTTCCGGCAGCAACAGCAGCAGCTCCTGGCCGCGGTCGATCATGTTTGGCAGTTCGGCAAACAGGCGCACCAGCTGGCGCCAGATAATCGGCATTACCACCAGCATCAACGCCACCATGGTCCCCACCAGCACCAGGCAGGCGATGGTCACCGCCACCCAGTGCGGCACCTTCCACGATACCAGCCTCTGCACCATGCCCTGCATCAGAAACGCGATCACCACCGCCGCCAGTACCGGCGCCAGCACCCCACCGAGGGTCGCCAGCACAACCATGGCGGCGAGCAACAGCAGGGTCAGGAGCACAACCTCTTCCTGGCTGAAATAGCGGTTGATCCAGCCCCGCACGATGGTGAGCATGCCGTTATTTTTATCTTGCTGTTTGATGACTGCTTCCCTCAGGCGGCTCTGCTTGCGGCCGCCGCATCCAGTAGTGAAACTCGCCGCCCCGGCATTCCGCCCGCAGCAGCGCCACCCCCGACAGCTCGGCAAAGCTGCGGAAGTCCCGCTGTGACGCCGGATCCGTCGCCAGCACGTGCAACAGCGTACCAGGTTCCACCTGGCGCAGCGCCCGTCGCATGGCGAGGAGCGGCTGTGGGCATGGAAGCCCGCGGGCATCTACCCTGTGTGCAGGCTCCCGAAGAATCTCCAGCGAACCGGTGTCCTGTTGCGTGGACATTTGCATGCGGTTTTGAGGCCTCAAGCGCGGTAAAGATTGGTTAAGTCGCGGATTATAACGGTGGCGCGCGGTCAAAGTGCAGAACCTTTTGCCGCAGAATTGATCAAAACCTCGACAGTCTCACAGGGTTACGTATAGTGTTAGCGGTAGGCATCCCCGCAGGCAGCAGTAAGAATATGACCAAAAAGCAGCACCAATTCACCTCTTCTGCAGAGGGACACTGGCAGCGGCTCGGGCGGCGGGCCCGCGGCCTGCTGCAGGGCCTCGCCATTGGCCTGACCCTCGGGTCGGCGCCGCTCGTCGCCAGCGCCCAGGACGACCACCATATCCAGCTTCCGGAACTGGGAGACTCCAGCAGCGGCCTGGTCTCCCGCGCGCGGGAGAAAGAGCTGGGGCAGATGTGGCTGCGCATGTTCCGCAGCCAGGTACCCGCCTCCAGCGACGCCCTGCTGCAACAGTACGTCGAGAACTCCCTCAAATCACTGGCAGAATACAGCCCGCTGGAAGACAAGTCTCTCGATGTGGTGGTGGTCAAAAACGACACCATGAACGCATTCGCGGTACCCGGCGGCGTTGTCGGGGTGCACACGGGACTGTTTCTGTTCGCCGAAAATGAAGACCAGTTTGCCTCGGTTCTGGCGCACGAACTTGCGCACCTGAGCCAGCGCCACTACGCGCGCTCGCTGGAAGCCCAGCGCAACAGCACCCTGCCCACCCTCGCCGGCATGCTCGGCGCGCTGGTACTGGCGGCCACCGCCGGCGGCGATGCCGGTATCGCCGCGATGACCGCCACCCAGGCCGCGGCCCTCGACAGCCAGCTGCGCTTCTCGCGCCAGAATGAACAGGAAGCGGACCGGGTGGGTATCGAGACCCTGGCCAAGGCCGGCCTGGACCCGGAAGCGGCCGGCGAGATGTTCGAACAGATGCTGAAAGCCACCCGCTATTACCGCCGCCCGCCGGAATTCCTGCTCACCCACCCGGTGACCGAAAAGCGGATTGCCGACGCCAAACTGCGCGCCAGCCGCATGGCGCAGACACCCCTGCGCGACAGCCGTGAATACCACCTGATGCGCGCCCGCATTCGCGTGGCCGCAGAGGCGACCCCGCAGCAGGCGGTGAAGCGTTTCCAGGCAGAACTGCGCGGGGTCAACGACAATGAGGACGCCGCCCGTTACGGCCTGGCGCTGGCGCAGAATGCTGCCGGCAAACCCGACTCGGCGCTGGACACCCTGCAACCACTGCTGGACAAGGAACCGAACAAGGACGCATTTATCCTGGCGCGGGCGGAGATTGACCTGACCCGCCACGACTACAACAACGCAACCCGGCGGCTGCAGAAGGCGGTGGACAAGAACCCGAAAAACCACGCCCTGATCATGGGCCTGGCGAACGCGCACTTCAAAGCCGGCAACTACCTGGCGGCGGAGCGCATTCTCAAGAAGCACAGCCGCGTGCGCCGCAAGGACCCGGCAGTGTGGTACCTGCTGGCGGAAACCCACGGCCTTGCGGGCGATATCGTTGGTGTGCATGAGGCCCGTGCCGAGTACTACATCCTGAACGGGGTGTTCGACAAGGCACTGCAGCACCTGCGCCACGGTGTGCGCCTGGCACAGAATGATTACCAGACCCACGCGATTCTGGAACAGCGCATGAAGGATGTGATCAAGATGCAGGAGAAGGCGAAGGAGCTCTGATCTTTCCCGTTCCCGAAAATAAAAAAAGAGCGGCAATAGCCGCTCTTTTTGTTTTCAGTCCGCACCAGCTTCAGTCCAGAGGCTTGCGGAAATCCAGCATCCGCTGCAGCGGCTTCATCGCCCGCTTGCCCAGCTCCGGATCCACCAGAATTTCGTTGTCACCGCGCTCCAGCACTCCGCACAGGTTTTCCAGCGAGTTCATTGCCATCCACGGGCAGTTTGCGCAGCTGCGACAGGTGGCGCCAGAACCGGCGGTGGGCGCGATGATCAGCTCCTTGTCCGGGCACTGCTGCTGCATCTTGTAAAAGATGCCCTGGTCCGTGGCCACGATAAACTGCTTGTTCGGGCGGGTTTTGGCGGCATTGATAATCTGCGAGGTTGAACCCACCACATCCGCCAGCTCCACTACCGCCGCGGGGGATTCCGGGTGTACCAGCACCAGCGCTTCCGGGTACATCGCCTTCAGGTCTGCCACACCCTTGGCCTTGAACTCCTCGTGCACGATGCAGGCGCCGTCCCACAGCAGCACATCGGCGCCGGTCTGCTTCTGCACGTAACTGCCCAGGTGCTTGTCCGGGGCCCACAGGATTTTTTCGCCCTGGGCGTCCAGGTAATCCACCACGTCCAGCGCAATGCTGGAGGTCACTACCCAGTCCGCGCGCGCCTTCACCGCGGCGGAAGTATTCGCATAGACCACCACGGTGCGATCCGGGTGCTGGTCACAGAATGCGGAAAATTCGTCGATGGGACAGCCGAGATCCAGCGAGCAGGTGGCTTCCAGTGTCGGCATCAGCACGCGCTTGTGGGGGGTGAGGATCTTGGCGGTTTCGCCCATAAACTTCACCCCGGCAACAATCAGGGTATCGGCCTGGTGCTGGGCGCCGAAGCGCGCCATTTCCAGCGAATCGGACACACAGCCGCCGGTGTCTTCCGCCAGCTGCTGGATCAGCGGGTCGGTATAGTAATGGGCGACCAGCACCGCATTCTGCTCTTTCAGCAGGCGTTTGATGCGCTCGCGCCAGAGCTCCAGTTCTTCCTCGGAATAGTGATGCGCAGCCGGATGCGCCAGGTAATCCTGGACGAAATCCCGCGGATCAATACCGCCACCCAGGGTGGAAGTGGCAATTTTTTCGCTGCTGTCAGTCATGCGGTCCTGTATCTCTGTACTGCCGGGAAAAGCGGGCATTATAACGCCCCGGAAAATTTTCGCCGGTCAGCGTAAGTCTAATCTCGCCAACGGCACAGAACGAGGCACAAAAAGCGCAGGAAAGTATGTAAACAAGGGAAGAAATGGTGGGTCGTGCTGGATTCGAACCAGCGACCAATTGGTTAAAAGCCAACTGCTCTACCAACTGAGCTAACGA
>NZ_CAJXKH010000036.1 GCF_913055755.1 uncultured Microbulbifer sp. | reverse complement strand
GCCGAACTCAGAAGTGAAACGCAACATCGCCGATGGTAGTGTGGGGTTTCCCCATGTGAGAGTAGGTCATCGTCAGGTTTTATTTCAAAAGCCCTGATCGCTTTGCGGTCAGGGCTTTTTTTATGCCTGACAGATGGATAAATTAGCCCTATACAAAATAAAAACAGGCACAGGGAGCCGCTACTATGGATGGCAGTATCGGGGCCAGCGGCGAAGCCGCTGTGCAGGATTCGGTATTCAGTTCCCAATTCCTACTAGTACCGCATCATTTTCAGGGCGGCGAACGTATTTCGATATGGGTGGCCTCGTATGACCCGGACCCGCCTGCCGTACACCTTCGATACCGTCAGTCTGTGGAAGCTGATTGGCACAGTATTCCGGTGCAATTCCTGCATAAAGTGCCTGGCTTGATCTATAGCACGCTGAGTATTCCGGTTCTCCCGGGAGAGCGCTACCAGCTGCAATTGGTACAGTTGGTCGAGGGTGGGGAAGCCCTGTTGCAGCGCGCGGAGTTTCGGGCCAGGCCGGATAATCTGAGTGAGCCATTTACGTTGTGGTACGGAACCTGCTTCTATGAGCCTGCAGACAAGGGTGCGCTAGCGAGTGCTTTCAGCAGTCTTCCCGACGTGCAAAAGCCCGATATGACGGTGCTTGGTGGCGACCAGGTGTATCTGGACATGGCATTCACCGATCAAAGCTGGTCCTATAAGCCCGGGTATAGCCTGAAGCTCTTCTCACTGCTGGGGCTTATGCCCGTCCGATTCATCCGCGCCCGCCTGCAGACGCTCTTTTCGCGGGCTTATCGCACAGCCTGGTGCGGCGGATTGCGGCCTGTTTTGCAGCAGGGGGCGACCTATTTCTTGGCGGGAGACCACGAGTTCTGGAATGATTACCCGAATACACCGGGTTTCCTGCCGGCTTTATGGTCAAACAAGTTGCGACGGGTCTGGAGTCGTGTTGCTCGCGACCTGTTCCATGCGTACCAGCTGCCGGATAGGGTGACCTATCGGCAGTTTTCCGTTGGCGACGAGGTGAGTTTTTTCACCCTGGATACCCGCTTGTATCGCGGTAAAGGTCGGGATGCACCCTTTGCCAGCGCGGAGGCCCTGAACGCCTGCGAAAGCTGGCTGGAATCACTGGCGTGTCCCGGAGTACTGATTTTGCCGGCACCACTGGTTGCCAACTGGCAGTTCAAGCCGGGCAGCCGCGAGGGAGCATGGCGCGTGGATATTGGTTGGGGCGATCACAGCCTTGCAGATACCGGTCAGTATCGTGACCTGGTTAGCGCACTGAATGCGACAACCCAGGATGTGCTGATTGTGGCGGGAGATGTGCACTACAACCGCCTGGCGCAAGTGGAGCTCAACGGGAAAACCCTGACAGAGGTAGTGTCTTCACCCCTGTCCGGGCTGTCGAGTGCGCCGGCCATGCCGGAACTCGAGCCGCAGGTGTTTCCCGACCGACCAACGGACAATATTGCGGCGCCAGTCCGTTATATCGCCTGTGGCGAGGCCCGTCCGGGAAGCGGCACGCCGGCCTCACAGAACAATTTTGTCACCGTACGCTTCAGCCGCTGCGCGGAGGGTATCAACGCGGAGGTAATCTGCTGGCGTGTAAACGGCCGCGGAGAAGATGGTGAGTTGCTGCGTGAGTGGGGGGAGCAAAATATTCTGCTGCGGCATCGCGTTACCCAGTGGGCAGGTCTTGATCGGCGCGAGCCGGTGGATACAGGAGCCTGAAACGCGAAAATTACCAGGGTATTTGGCGTTACCGGAATTACCCGACGATAGGCGCTGAATGGAAGGCGCCAGGGGGATAGAAAATAATGAGTCTGGAACGACAGAGCTTTATTGTGCTTGGCCCGATTCTGGCCATAGCATTTTACGCACTGCTGACATTCATCCGCATGCCGTATTTGCCGGCTGTTACGGCTGCGATCACATTTCTCACAGTGATCTGGTGGATTACAGAAGCACTGCCGATACCTGCCACCTCGCTGGTTCCCTTTGTCCTGTTGCCTTTGTTTGGAGTAACAGACCACAAGATTGTTGCGTCAGCCCTGGGGAGCCATGTGATTCTCCTGCTTATGGGCGCATTTATGCTGTCAAAAGCCCTGGAAAAAAGTGGTGCCCACGAGCGGCTGGCACTGTACATGCTGAAGGCCGTCGGTGTGTCCAGCGGCCGTCGGTTGGTCCTCGGGTTTATGCTCGCCGCTGGTCTGCTCTCCATGTGGATCTCGAATACCGCTACCACTTTAATGATGCTTCCGATTGCGCTGGCAATTCTTTCCCACGTAGACAACCGCTCTCTCACGATTGCACTGATCCTGGGGATAGCCTACGCAGCGAGCCTGGGCGGTGTCGGCAGCCCCCTGGGGACCCCGCCCAATGTCATTTTTATGGGTATCTACGAGGAAGTGACCGGTCGCGAATTCAGTTTTCTGAACTGGATGACCATCGGTCTGCCGATAGTGCTGATTACGCTGCCGGTGATGGCATTGTGGCTGACCCGGAATGTACAGCTGGAGAAGGAGATCGAGCGTCCGAGGGTCGGCGAATGGCGATCAGAGGAAATCCGCACACTAGCTGTTTTCGGGATCGCAATCCTGTTCTGGGTGACCCGCAACGAGCCGTTTGGGGGCTGGAGCGCGTTGTTCGGCGTGGAGGGGGCCGGGGATAGCACCGTGGCCGTTGGTGCGGTGGTATTGATGTTCCTGGTGCCCAATGGCAAGGGTGGGCGCCTGTTGGACTGGTCGGCAGCAGAGAGTATCCCCTGGGGCATGCTGCTGTTGTTTGCCGGTGGCATTGCGATTGCAAAAGGGTTTGTCGCGTCCGGACTCAGTGACATGATGGGGGAGGCGCTGGCGTTCCTTACCAATATGCCGCTGTGGCTGATGCTGGTACTGCTCTGCCTGTCGGTAACCTTTCTTACCGAGATCACCAGCAATACCGCCACGGCAACGCTCCTGATGCCGATACTGGCTGTCGTGGCGACAACCGCCGGTTTCGATCCCATGGTCTTGATGATCCCGGCTGCAATGTGCGCGAGCTGTGCCTTCATGTTGCCGGTGGCAACGGCACCGAATGCCATTGCATACGGTACCGGCAAAATTCAGATTCAGGAAATGGTGCGGGAGGGTGCCGTGCTGAGTGTACTCGCCTCGCTGATTATTGCGGGGATGAGTTGGCTGATGTTGGTGTAGTCAGTCCCAGCCCAGTTTTTGCCGAATAAAAGCCGCAAGCTTGTTGCCATTGGCAATGTGCTGGGCGACCCTCGGGTGCTGGCCGTAACCGGTATAGTCAAAAAATACTGTAGCCAGCTTGTCGTCCCGATAGGTTTCGCGCATGTCGGTGACAGCCTGCCGGACATAGCCCGGCCACTTTTCACTGGACGTTGCGTCCATGCTGCCCAGTGCACACACGATAAAGGCTTCCGGGTATTGTGCGCGTATTTTGCGCACAAAATCGACATAGGCCTGTACCCGCTGCGAGGTATCGGGAGCGGGCTGCAAGCGCTTTTCCCGGTCGATAAGCCAGCTGTCGTTCTGGAACAGGTTTACCACAACCACATCCGGCGTCCACCGGCCGAAATTCCACTTGCTGTCATTGTCACCCACGGCACTCAGTTGATCGTAATATGCGGGCATGGTGAACGGAAACCAGCTGACCATTATGCCAATGCCACTTTTGCAGATAGTGTGCACTTCAGCGTCGAGCGCCCGTGCGGCGACGCTGCCATAAGCCCAGTAGTTGTTCTTGTCCGCAGCAAGGTGATCCGGGCCGTTATCTGCGCCTTCATTGCCCATACCGCAGCTGATCGAGTCACCGTATATCTCCATGCGGCGGCTGGGGCGCGCGGGCGGAGGTAACAGCTCTGCGCCATCTGCAAGGGCGAGCCCCTTGAATGCACTGCTACCTTCTTCTCCCTCGGTACGCTTGTAAATTTCCAGTGAGTGGGTGCCCGGCGGTAATGCGCGGGAAATTTCATAGCTGTGCTCACCCGGATTGGTTTGTAGAACGTAGGGGTGAGCGCTATCCCCATCGACGATTACGCTGTAAAAATTTTCCCCTTTTTCGTCGTCCAGCATCACGCTCAGCGCCGGACCGCTGAAATTGGCTTTGATGCTGCTTCCGGGCCAGGATAGACGCGGGGCCTTGGGGTTCTGGAAATCGATACGCCCTGTGTACAGCAGTTCCGGCGCATCGGCAGGGATGAACTCTGCGGCACTGACAGTCACGCTCAGTAGCGCGAGAAACGGGAGCGAAAAGAAAAGTCGGGATAGAGCTGTCATATTGATTGTTGTTTTTGCCGCCTATTATTGCAATCTAGGGTAATGCCAGGGTATCGGTCCCGTAAAGAGTGACTGTACGTCATTTAACATTCACTATGATCCGGTTGAAATGGCTCCGGCCTGTGCCGTAATCCCCCGGCAAGGTATCATCCCCTCATATCCGATTATTTGTTACGGACTCAACCCAGATGTCAATCAACATAGAGCTGAACTCGGCCCCATCCAGTCTGTCCCTCTACTGGCGCGTCTTGACTGCGCGCAAGAAGGGGAAGATTGATTCGTCTCAGGGGCTTCTGGGAGAGGCCAGGCTCAACAAGGTGCAGTGTGATCCGGTGCGCCTGGCGAATTACCGTCGCACCTGCGGATTTTCTGACGATGGGTATATCCCGACCTCATACCCGTTTGTGCTCGGCATGCCGTTGCAGCTCTCCCTGCTGGCTTCAGATGCCTTCCCGTTTCGGGTGCTCGGTATTGTCCATGTGAGCAATCAGATAACCCAGTATCGCCCTATCACTGCCGATGAGCTGCTGGACTTTCACTGTACGCTGTCTGGCCCGCGCGAGGCGAATCGCGGTTGGGAATTTGATTTGCACACACAGGTTACGGTGCAGGGAACAGTGGTCTGGGAGAGTGTCTGCACTATGTTGCGGCGGGACAGGACGAGTCAAAGAAAGCCGCGCAAACGAGCGGAAAAAGCGACAGAATTCACGCCGGAGACAATCTCGCAGTGGCCGGTACCCGCTGATACCGGCCGCCGCTATGCAGGGGTATCCGGCGACCGCAATCCCATCCACCTCTACGCGTTCACTGCCAAGCTGTTCGGATTTCCTCGCGCCATTGCCCACGGCATGTGGACCAAGGCGCGATGTCTGGCGGAGCTACAGGCGATTACCGCCGGCGCACCTCTGGACGGTCGCTTCTCCATCAGTGCCGAGTTCAAGCGTCCGCTTTTGTTACCGGCAAAAGCCCGCTTTGAGCGCGCGGGTAATGAATTCCGCGTAACGACCGGGGGAGGCCGGCGCGTGCATCTTACCGGCACTCTTGAGGCGGTGTGAGCTCACTGATACGGGAAGCAGGCGGGATAGCACATGTGCAGTGTCTTCGATGTTGGGGACCGCCGGTTGCGGGTACAGCCCCTGCGCAAAGCCATGAGCCTCGATTCCACCGGGGAAGCAATGAATGTTGGTTGCGGTACCTCGGAGATATTGGATTTTACCCGGGGTATCCCTTCCCCTTTGGCCAGTTTTACGTCAGCGGCCTTTCCCGCCGGGGCCGGCAAAGAACCAGATGATCAGGCCGATAACAGGCAATACCAGAATAATGATTATCCAGAGCAGTTTCTTTAACCCGGTGGCAGAACTCTGCAGGATCTTGATGATGGCGTAGATATCTGCGATGAGAATCAACAGGCCCAGTAGCCCTTCCATGTCATTTTTTCCTTTTCAATTTGATTGCACTCCCTTCAAGATAGGCGTTCAATTCCGTTGCTCGCATATTTGGGTGACATTTATGTGGCGGAAAATGGGCTTTTGTTGAATGTGCCCTGCGGGGCAGTAACTACGCGAACCGGAACAGGAAAGAGAGCTATGGGTTATTTTGTTGGCGCTTATGCCACAGCCCCGGTCACCGAGACCTGGGACCCCACCATTCAAACGGAATACCTGAATGGCCTCAAGGCAATGCAAAATGTCCGCGGGCTCGAGCACCCGTTTACCGGAACCTTGCACCCGGACGATGACGACTGGTTTCTATCCACTGTTGATCCGGCGTGGGACTTTGTTTTCACGGGCATTCCGGGTGTCATGCAACGGCTGGGCGGTGATGCCAGCTTCGGTATTGCTTCGACTGTGGAGACCGGCCGGCAGGCAGCGCTGGACTTCTACCAGCAGGCCCGCCAGGCAATTCACAAGCTGAACCGCCACCTCGGCCGCCAGGCGGTCAAGGCGATATTTATCCACGCCGCGCCGCGCGTGAGTTCGGGCTGTGCCAGTGCCGAGGCACTGTCCACCTCGCTGGAAACCCTGGCGTCCTGGGATTGGGATGGCGCGGCGCTGATGCTGGAGCACTGCGATGCGTATGTAGAGGGGCAGAGCGCCGACAAGGGTTTCCTGTCAATCGACGCTGAAATAAGCGCATTGAGCAGGGTGAATCGCACGGCTGCCAGCCACATAGGCCTGTGTATCAATTGGGGGCGCTCTGCGCTGGAGGCGCGCGGTGTGGATGGGCCGGTAGCGCACCTGAACGCCGCGCGCGCGGCGGGCTTGCTTCGTGGCCTGATGTTTTCCGGTGTTTCCGGCCAGGATGGGCCCTACGGCGCGTGGCGGGATACTCATATGCCGCCTGCGCAGGCCTTTGACATCCCGGCTTTCGAGCCCAGCTCCCTGCTCACGGAGTCCGAGTTCCGGCGTTGTCTTGAAGTGGCTGATACAGGCCAGTTGGGTGTGCTGGGAGTCAAGATTGGCGTGCGCCCGGAAAACCTCGGCGTCGCCGAGCGACTGGCCTATATCAAGGGTGCGCTGACAATATTGGACCGGGTTGCGGGGTAGTCGATTAACTGGCCAGTAACGTTGCAATGGCCACACCAATGAATGTCGCGATGGCGTAGCCGAAAAGACCGACGAGAATGCCCGGGGCGACCAGCGCCTGCCAGCCTTTGCTGGCGGCCAGGGCGGCGGCAGGGGCGGGGCCCAGGATGCAGGCGTTGGAGGCAATGATGACCTCGGCGAGGTCGAGTTTCATCAGCTTGCCGATAAACAGCAGGATACAGAAGTGCACCAGCACCATAACGACGATCAACAGCGCGATCGGCAGGGCTGCACCGAGTACCTGGCTCAGGTTTGCCCCCGCGCCGATCACCACAAAAAAGATATACATGAACAGCGAACCAATCTCGAATTCTGACGAAACCTGTCTGACGACGGGTTTGGCAAAGTTCGCGACTATCAGTGATAGCGCCGTGACCACCAGTATGTACAGGGCGCCGATATCCAGCAGTGCAGTGATGGCAGCGGACAGCGCACAGATGACCAGGCTGACGGTGAGACCATTGGTCGCCGTCTGCAGCCTGAACGGTGCGGGTTCCGGTACTTCTTTACCCTCGGCGGACACTTGTGCACTGCTGCCGTGCGCGTCGATGTATTTGGAAGGCAGTGCGTTGCGTACATATTGCAGCGTGGGCAACAGCATCAGCAGTACCAGGAAAAATACCGCTCCGGCGGCGTCTGCGGACAGGCCTGCGACGTACAGCGATGAATCCTTGATACCAACCGCTTCCGCAGTGGCGACAAAGTTCAGCGAGCCGCCGATATAGCTGGAGGCGATGGTACCGGTAATTTGGGCCTCCTGTAACCCGAGATCCAGCACGGAAGCGGCCACCACCGCACCGATGGCGGTTGCCGTGGCGGCGATGATAAATGCCACCAGCATGGTGCCGGATTCGACAAAAATGGTTTTAAAATCCGCCCGCAGCAGTAATAGTGGAATGGCCATTGGTACCAGCAGCGAGGCAATAGTGTCATAAACCGGTGCGCTGAAGGGAATGATGCCGGAGTTGGCTGCCAGCATGGAGGTGGCCAGAAGAATCAGCGGTCCCCCCAGTTTCTGTCCCCAGCTTTTTTTCTCCGCCCACATTCCGAAAGAGATGATCGCCATGATCACGGCGCAAAGGGCGAAAGTCTGGTCGGCAGTAATCAAGGGCACGGTGCGACATCCTTTATTGTTATTTTTTGCAGCAATCGGTCACAGCTTACTCTGTGGATCCTTCGAGCCGGCTCCCTCGTCACTGGCGACGAGGGAGCCGGTCATCTGTTGCGGATCGGCTTGACTTAAAAGTCCGCACCCACGGAAAGGCCGATGGTCCGGGGGCGGAGCATGCCCAGGCCCACGGCACCGTTTGGCAGTGAGCCCTCCGCATCAATGGCGGTAATGCCGATCTCGTCAGTCAGGTTCTTGCCGTAAAGCTCGAAGCTCCAGCGGCCCATGTCGATGCCGCTGCGCAGGTTCACGGTGGTATAGCTATCCGCTATACGCAGATTACCCTCTGTGTCCCGATTGGAAAAGCCCGCGGGACGATCGCCGGTGTAGCCGATATCACCACCGACATAGGCGGTGGCATCCGCCATGACCTGCCACTCGTAACTGCCGTTCAGGCCAAAGCTCCACTCCGGTACAAAGGTCAGCGGGTCCCCATTGAAGCCTCCCACCACCGGGTCCGTGTCCGCCGTCAGGTAGGCGTCGGTATAGGCACCATTTAGGGACAGGTTCAGGCCGTCGGCCGGCAGCAGGCTGGCGGTGAACTCGAAGCCCTTGCTCACTGCGGTACCGCCATTGCCGTTGACCCCGAAGTTATTAACCACGGCAAACAGCTGGATGTCTTCCCAGTCCAGGTAGAATGCGCTCACATCCAGTGCGAAGATGCCGTTCGCGCTGCTGGTTTTCAGCCCGACTTCGTAGCTGGTGAGGGTGTCGGAATCGTAGGTCCTTGGGGTGTCTTCGGGTGCGCCGGGTGGCAGGATGTTGGGACCACCCGGACGGTAGCCGGTGGCCACGCGGGCGTAGACCGATGCGTTGCTACTGAACTCGTAGCGGGGCGACAGCGAATAGGTGAACGGACTTTCCGAAGACTTGGTATCGTCGTATTCGAGTGGGCCACCCACCAGGAAGCCGTCCTGGACCTGGGAGGCAACCTGTTCGTTTGTGCTGGCGCGCGCGCCGAAATCGACTTCAAAATCCGGGGTGATATACCAGGTGCCGTTGGCAAACACCGCCATTTCCTCGAAGGTTGAGGGAAGGGCCAGGTCGGCGACCAGGGGTACGCCGGTGGCTGCGGCACCGGTGTTGGGGTCCAGTGCGGTAAACACCTGCGGGTCAATGCCGGAATCCTCTTTGGTGTAATAGACACCGGTCATCCATTCGAAGGTATCGTTGTCTGCCGAGAGCAGGCGCAGCTCCTGGGTAAACTTGTCGGTGGCAGTGGTCTGTTCCTGCACCAGGCTTACGGGCATGGTTTCCGGGTCCCGCCCGAGCAGGTAGGTAACCAGCGAGGAGAGGTAAGTCCCCGGTACCAGTTCCGCCGCGGCCATATCGTCCTGGTAGTTCTGCTCGAAGTTGCCGTAGCTGGTAATGGATTCCAGGGTGACGGCGTCGAAGTTCCAGTTTGCGGTAGCGCTGTAGACCTGGTATTCGATATTGGAGAAGTCGTCGTGGTAGCGGGATCTGACGGGGCTGTCGTGCAGTGGCTGTAGGGTGGCGGGGTCGGCGTCGATGATATTGGATGAACCTGTTTCAATCTTCTGCATCATCGCCATCAGGTTGAGGGAGAAGGCATCCGAAGGTTCGTACAGCGCCGCAATTCGACCACCGTAGGTATCCACCGAGTTAATGTCTTCTTCTACCTGGGTCCCGTCGTGAATATTGACGTTCGGGTCTGTCATGCTCGGAATCGGGTTGTTGCCGATCGAATCGATATAGCCCGAGTCCGCGCGATAAAAGCCGCTGGCTCGAACTGCCAGCTGGTCACTGAGCGGCAAATTGATCACACCGGTAGTCGCGTAACCGAGATCTCCATCTTCCACACTTTCCAGAGTCGTGCGAAAGCGGCTCTCAACACCATCGGTGGAAGGTGCATTGGGCACGTACTTGAGTACCCCGCCGAGGGAACTGGCACCGTACAGTGTGCCCTGTGGTCCGCGCAGTACTTCCACCCGTGCCATATCGAAGGTGTCGAAATCCCCCGCAAGAATGGAGCCGTTGGCCAGCCCGCTACTGGAGCCGAACGGGACGTCGTCGAGATATACCGCCACCGTGGAGGCCACGCCCCCGGTATTGATCCCGCGCAGGGTGATGCGGGAAATACCCGCGGTATTACCGGTAATGCTGAAGCCGGGAATTTTGTTGACCAGGTCTTCGAAGTTGGTGGCCTGCTGGCGCTCAAGCTCTTCACCCCCGAGCACGCTGACCGACATCGGGATTTCCGAGAGTGCCTGATCGCGCTTCTGCGCGGTAACGATGACTTCTTCAACGACCTTGCCGGCAGAATCCTGAGCCGCTAGTGATGAGCTGTAGCCGAATCCGCTGGCCAGTATGATACCTGTATACAGGCTGGCGGCTTTAAATGAAATTGAACTGGGCGAAATTGAACTGGACATGCTTGCCTGCGACCCCCCGGATAGTGTTTTTATAGCGAGTGGTTCCTGTGGGGAATCACTCATTTCTGGGTACCTCCCGCAACGATCTTAGCCGTTACTTTCTGAAGGCATTAGTCCGATTCGGCCAAATGCTGTGCAGATCCGGTAGCTGCAGGTAGGGGCTCCCGCGAATCTGCACAGTGCACCAATTTACGCCTCTGGGTTGCCCAACCCCTGTGCAGCGTGTCGCCAGCCTTTTGGGGTCTGTCCGCAGCCCCGACGAAATGCGCGGGAGAAGGCTGAGTGATCCTCATAGCCGACAATAGTACCGATCTCTGCAATGGAAAGCCGGTTGTCGGCCAGTAGCAGCTTAGCCGCTTCAATCCGCTGATGTATGCAGTACTGCATGATGGTGGTGCCGAACATCGACTTGAATCCGCTTTTCAGGCGCGTTTCGGAAATGCCCAATTGCTGGGCGAGCTTTGGCAGTGGCGGCGGATTTGCATATTCCATGCTGAGGAGGGTGCGGGCGCGGTGAATTTTCTTGCTGTAGGGCAGGTCCGTGTCGACAACCGGGGTTTCCCCGTGATTGCCACTGCTCTTCAGGATCTGCAGGGCCACACACAGCAGTTCGTCATATTTGGCCGAGATCCAGTGCCTGAGCAGGGTGCCGGAAACGGGAATATGGAAGCACGACCAGATGGAGTCCCGTTGCACATCTTCCAGGAAGAATACCCGTTGTCGGGGTTTGCTGTCTGTGCCGGAAATACATTTCCGCAGCCAGTCGGGATAGTTGGTGAGTTCTTCCCCCACCTGTTCCAGCAGGTTCGAAAGCGTCGCGTGGACCACTACGTGGCGAATCTGCACATTGGGTGTGGGAAGGCGGTAGGTGATTTCCTGAGCAGGGATCACCGAAACGATCAGTGCCGGGCCCAGGTTGTGGACATGCTTGCGGTCACCCAGGTATTCCGCACGCCTCACGGTAGATACGAACTGGAAAGAAATGATATCGGCCACTTCGTTGCGAACCACCAGTCGCGCACGCGGGACCACCTCGTTGATATCGATCAGACGGTCTTTGCTGATACGGTAACTCAACAGGCCATCGAAGCGATCCGGGGCGAAATCGTGTATGGCGTGATGGTCTGGGGTGGTGCTGAAGTGGGTCAGTTTCTGCGCGTCGACGAATAACTGCTCCAGGCGGGCGCTGGGGGTATCCTCCAGTTCGAGGCCCGGCGGCACCTCGATATAGTATTCGTCTCCATAGTGCATTTGTCTGGTACGCCTCATTCTCGCAACGGTAAAGGGGCTACCGGCAGGCAGGTTTACCGGCGATAACTCCAGTCTGCCGAATCTGCACATTATGCTGGCGTCTTGGCCTAACAGACAAGTGGGCGTCAAAGATATGATCAGTGAACAATAACACCAATGTACAAACCGGAACCTTCACCATGAAACGAGTTACGCTCCAACTGCTCAGCTGGTTTTCCGCTTTGCTTTTCTCTATCGGCACCGTATCCGCAGCTTCGCTGGATGACCCCGCGACGGTAGAAGCCTTTGCTGACGGGCTGGTCAATCCCCTGATGCAGAATCATGACAGCCCCTCTGGCGTGGTGGCGGTTGCCAAAGACGGAAACCTGTTGGTGGCAAAGGGCTATGGCTACCAGGATATCGAGAGCCGGGTAGCGGTCGACCCGGCAAAAACCCTGTTCCGCCCCGGTTCGGTATCCAAGTTGTTTACCTGGGTTGCGGTGATGCAGCAGGTTGAGCAGGGCAAACTGGACCTGGATACAGACGTGAATACGTACCTGAAGTCTTTCCAGATCAAGGATACTTTTGACGAGCCAATCACCCTGCGTCATATCTTCACCCATACCGCCGGCTTTGAGGATGGCGCAATCGCCTACCTGATTCTGGAAAGCCCGGAAAATATCCTCCCACTGGAAGAGGCCATGGCCCGCCTGCAGCTCGCTCGGGTCAACCCACCGGGCGCGCAGACTGCGTATTCCAACTATGCCACCGCGCTGGCCGGGTTGATTGTGCAGAACGTCTCCGGAGTGCCGTTCAATGACTATATCGAGCAGAATATTTTCCAGCCCCTGGGTATGGAAAACTCGACCTTTGAAGAGCCGCTTCCTGACAGCCTGAAATCGCAAATGGCCAAGAGCTACGCGGTTGAGGCGGGTAAGTACGTGGAGAAGCCATTTGAGCTGGTGAGCAATTTCGGCCCTGCGGGCGGGCTGTCTTCCACCGGCACCGATATGCTGCGCTTTGCCCAGGCCATTCTCAATGGTGGTGAGCTGGATGGAAACCGCATCCTCAAACAGGAAACGGTAGACCTGATGTTGAGCAAGCAGTTCTCCCACGACGACCGCCTGCTAGGTATGGGGCTTGGGTTCTACGCCAACGACCTGAATGGTCAGGAAGTGTGGGGCCACGGTGGCGATACCCAGTGGTTTCACTCCCAGTTGGGAGTCGACCGTGCCAACGGCCTGGTGTATTTCGTTTCCTTCTCCGGGTCTGGTGGCCGTGTACCGCGCTCCGCTTTCGCGCCCACCCTGTATGAAGAGTTCCTGCCCCGCGAAGAAGACGCGGTGCCCGCGGCTCCCCAGGACTTTGCCGAGCGTGCGGGCAAGTATGCGGGTAGCTACGGCTTCTGGCGCTCCAACTTCACCAATTTTGAAAAAGTGCTGGGGTTGAGCGGTGGCATTGAGGTGGCTCCCACCGGAGAAAATACCCTGGTGGTAGGCATGTCTGACAAGACCAAGCAATACGTGGAGGTGGATACCAATCTGTTCCGCGCGCTGGATTCCAGTACCACCCTGGCCGCCGGCATCAATCCGGAGCTGTTGGCGTTCCAGGAAAACGAGCAGGGCGAAATCACCGGCTTCGTGATGGACGGCCTCCCGTTCATGTCGCTGCGCAAGCTCCCGTTTTATGCCACCTCAAGTTTCAACTTCCTGTTGCTGGGGGTGTCGGTACTGATCTTTATCGCGGTCCTGTTACGCCGCTACTACCAGCGCCGCACCGTCCGTACATTGCCATCCGAGGAGAAAACCGCTACCCGTGCTGCAGTGTATACCGCGGTCGCCCACCTGCTGGTTCTGGTCGTGGGTATCGTGGTGCTGTCCTCCGCGATGGAAAACCTGTTCGAGGGTGTGCCGCTGTCACTGAAGCTTTGGCTGATCCTGCCTATCGTCGCCACTCTGCTGACTGGCTACCTGGTTTACCGCAATGTATCGGTGTGGCAGCAGGGCTTGTTCAAGGGCGTTATGCCACGTGTTCGCTTCACCGCGGTAACCTTGGGCGCGCTGTTTATGGCCTGGTTTTACTACTACTGGAACATGCTCGGCTATCACTTCCTGTAATGGGTTGGCGAACGGGCGCTGCCCGCGCAGACAAAGCAAAGTACCAAGGTGAGCCACCGGGTGGCTCACCGAATAATAAAAACAGGTAACCACATGAATAGAAAACGCGAAGTCAGCATGTCGGTGGAGTCCTGGGAACTTGAGTCTCCATTCAAAATTACCGGCCATGTATTTACCAAGGTAGAAATCTTGCATGTCCGTATTTCAGAGAACGGAGTGACAGGCAGCGGTGAAGCCTCCGGTGTCTACTACCTGGACGAAACCGGCAGCAGTATTCTGGCGCAGGCAGAGTCTGTCAGGGATGCACTGGTAAATGGCGCGGACCGGGAGGCACTCTATGGCCTGTTGCCAGCAGGCGGCGCGCGCAACGCGATTGATTGCGCACTCTGGGACCTGGAAGCCAAGCTCGCGAAAAAGGAAATCTGGGAGCTTACCGGCATTGATCCCGCTGAGACCCACAGCTTCTTTACCGTCGGGCTGGACTCCCCGGAAGGTATGGCGGAAAAGGCGCGGCAAATCGACAGCAAAAAGATCAAGGTAAAACTGGACGGCGAAATGCCGCTGGAACGGATGACCGCGATTCGCACCGCGCGGCCGGATGCCGAGATTATTGTCGACGTCAATCAGGGCTGGACCTTCGAGCAGCTTCAGGATCTGGCGCCCAGGTTCAAGGAACTCGGGGTCAGTATGATCGAACAGCCGCTTCCGCGGGGTGGGGACCAGGCGCTGGAGAATTACCACTCTCCTGTCCCCCTGTGCGCCGATGAATCCTGCCTGGACACCGGTGAATTCGAGCAGGCCGCCCGCCGCTACCAGGTGATTAATATCAAGCTCGACAAGACCGGCGGACTGACGGAAGCCCTTGCACTGGCGAAAAAGGCCAGAGAGCGTGGTCTCGACGTGATGGTGGGCAATATGGTCGGGACCTCCCTGGCGATGGCTCCCGGCTATGTGGTGGCGCAGCTGTGCAGGTTCGTCGACCTGGACGGAGCCTTTTACCTGACAAAAGATCGTGAACCCGCGATTGCTTGTGAGCAGGGGAAACTCTCACAGCCTAGCGCCGAATTGTGGGGCTGATTTAAGAAGAAAAGGGGGGAGCGGAAAACCATGAAAATAGAAGCTGCACATCTTCGCAAGGTTTTGTTCGGGACGCTGGCCGGGGTTGCCGCTGTCACTACCGGAATGGCTGAAGCCCTGGCCCGGCCAGCAATGGAAATCGCTATTGTCGGCGGCCGGGTGGTGGACCCCGACAGCAATACCGACAAGGTGCTGAATGTCGGTGTGCGCGACGGCAAGATCGTCTATGTGGGGGGCGACGCAATCAGTGCACCGCGGATTATCGATGCAAAAGGGCGGGTAGTGAGTCCCGGTTTTATCGATATGCACGCCCACGGGCAAAATATTCTCGCAAACCGGGTGCAGGCACTGGATGGTGTCACTACCGCACTGGAGCTTGAATCCGGGGTGTGGCCGGTGGCCGACTGGTATCAGCGTCTGGGTCGCGAGGGACGTCCGATCAATTACGGAGCCTCGGTTAACTGGGCCGGCGCGCGCATGGCGGAATTTATTGGTGAACCCGCTTCCGGCGCTAAACACTGGTTCGAGCAGAACTTCGCCAATCCGGGGTGGCAGGACAATATTGCAACCCCTGAGCAACTGAAGCGGATTTCCGCCCGGGTCGACCAGGGCCTGGAGGAGGGCGGTCTCGGGATTGGTTTCCTGCTGGGGTATGCACCGGGTGCGGGGCGCAAGGAATATTTCCACATGACCGGCCTCGCCGCGGAAAGGAATGTGCCCACCTATACCCACGCCCGCTACCTGTCCATGCTCGAGCCCAACAGTTCGTTCGAGGCCATGTCGGAAATCGTGTCGGCTGCGGCGGGTACCGGGGCCCAGGCGCATATCGTGCATATGAATTCCATCAGCCTGAGAGACATAGGCCCCATCAGCAAGATGGTCGCCAGTGCCCAGCGCGCGGGAGTCAAACTTTCTACCGAAGCATACCCCTATGGTGCCGGTGCGACCAATATCGGTGCGGCCATGTTCCGCGCAGAGAACTGGCGCGCCCGGGTTGGCAACATTACCGCACACAACTTTGACTGGAACGGCAAACGCCTGGATGAGCAGGAGTTCGCCCGCTTGCAAAAGGAAGAACCGGGAACCGGCATTGTGGTGCACCTGCTGGATACCTCGGTTGAGGAAGATCAGGCGCTGCTGGATCAGGCGGTGCTTTTCCCCGAGGGCGTTATTGCCACCGATGGCGGCGACTGGCTGCAGGACGGCAATCCTCTCCCCCAGGATACCTGGCCGCTGCCCGCCGATGCGTGGAGCCACCCCAGAAGTGCCGGTACCTACGCGCGCTTTATCAGCCATTATGTCCGCGATAGCGGGCAGCTCTCGCTGCTGGAGGCGATAAAGCGGGTGAGCTACGGACCGGCCAGCATCTTGCAAGAGTCGGTACCTCAGATGCGCAACAAGGGGCGTATCCAGGTGGGGGCGGATGCGGACATCGTGATTTTTGACCTGGGGGCAATCGATGACCGGGCAACCTACGCAAAGCCCGCGAGAACTTCGGCGGGGTTCGACTATGTGCTGGTCAACGGTGAAATCCTGGTGGATGACGGCGTGCTCGATCCCGAATCTATGCCGGGCAAGCCGATCAGGAATTTCTGAGATGACTGAAGCGAGCCCGAATGGCGCAGCTGCTGTTGATCACTGGCTGAATCCCTTACAGGAGGCTCGATGAACTGGTACCGGAATTATCTGCTGCCGGGACTGATTTTCCAGTCGGTAGTGATCGGCGGCGGTTATGCCACCGGCCGCGAGCTGATCGAATTTTTCTTTGCCAGTGGACCGATCGGTGGCCTGCTGGGGCTGGCCACTGCGGGCGTTGTGTTCGGCGTGGTACTGGCGGTGGGATTTGAGTTTGCCCGGGTCTTCGGTGCTTATGACTATCGCCACTTCTGCCAGAAGCTGCTGGGCCGGGGCTGGGGAATCTTTGAGCTGGCGTTCTGTATCCAGTTGCTGCTGGTGCTATCCGTAATAGGCTCTGCGGCGGGGCAGATCGCCCAGGAGTCATTTGCCATTCCCTCCCTCGTAGGTACCCTGTTGCTGATGGCGATGATTGCGGTACTGGTCTTCTCCGGATCCGAAGCCATCAAGCGGGTACTCGCGGGCTGGTCTTTTCTTCTGTACCTGGTTTACGGCCTGATGATTGTCCTCGCCTTCCACAGTTTTGGCGACAATATTTTCCAGACTTACAGTGAAGCCGACAGCGGCAGTGGCTGGCTGCAGAGCGGCGTGCTGTACAGTGGTTACAATCTGGCAGTGCTGCCAGCGGTTTTGTTTGTGATATCCGGTCTAAATCGCCGTCGCCAGGCCATCGGTGCCGGGCTAATCGCGGGTTTGGTTGCCGTGCTGCCGGCGATGAGCTTTTTTGTCGCGATGATGTCGGCATACCCGGAAATTGGCGACGAGCCGGTGCCGGCCAGTCTGTTGATGTCAAGGTTCGGTTCCGGATGGTTGGAGCTGACCTTTCAGGTGGTGGTCTTCGGGACCTTTATCGAAACCGGTACCGCCTTGTTACATGCAGTTAATGAGCGCCTGGCGGGCCTGCGGCGGGATGAGCATCGGGAGATGCCGGCATATCAGCGTGCTCTGGTTGCCCTGATCCTGCTGAGTATCTCGATTTTTGCCGCGGAGCAGTTCGGCATCGTCGACCTGATTGCCCGGGGCTACAGCGCCCTGACCCTGGTCTTTCTAACCATTTTTATTTTCCCGTTACTGACCCTGGGAGTCTGGAAAATTATTCACAGTTCCGGTGGCGCTCGCAGTAAACCGAGCGAACCCGATCAAGTTCAGTCCCTCGAGTTGCAGGAGAGTGGTCAATCGTGAACGTCATAACATTGAAGCCGCCGTATCTGATTTTTCTCGGGGATGTCACCGAGCTGACCTATGCCAAAACCGGGGCCGGCCTGGCGCAGTGGCGCCCGGATGCGTGTGCGGGTCAACTCAGCCTGGTGAAACCGGGGCTGGCTCTTGGCCTGCCTGACATGAACGTTGAACAGGCGATAGCCGCAAACGTTGGTTCTCTGATCATCGGTACTGCAACGGTGGGTGGTGTGATTCCCGAGAGCTGGTTGGATACGCTGATCGAGGCCGCCGAAGCGGGGCTGGATATTGTTTCCGGTGCCCACGGGCGGCTGCAGGACAACCCGCGCCTGGCAGCGGCAGCGCAGAAGTCGGGAGCGAGACTGGTGGACGTGCGGGTGCCGCCAGCGGGGTTGCCGGTGGCCAGCGGCAAAAAACGCAGTGGCAAGCGCCTGCTTACCGTGGGTACAGACTGCGCCGTAGGCAAGAAATACACCGCCCTGGCATTGCACGCGGCATTGAAAAACGCGGGCATGGACGCGGACTTCAGGGCTAGCGGCCAGACCGGCATCATGATTTCCGGGCAGGGGATCCCCATGGATTCCGTGGTATCGGATTTTCTGTCCGGGGCTGCGGAGCTGCTTTCTCCCGATAACAGTCCGGAGCACTGGGATATCATCGAAGGGCAGGGGGCCATCATTCACCCGGCGTATGGTGCAGTCAGTGTGGGTTTGCTGATGGGCTCGCAGCCGGACGCCTTTGTGGTCTGCCACGAAGCCGGGCGCACGCATATTGCCGGGTGGCCGGAGATACCCCTGGTGAAGATTGCGGAAATCATCCTGCGTACCGTTGCGGTGGGGCGACTGACCAACCCTGCGATTCGCTGTGTCGGTGTCAGCGTAAACACTTCCGCACTTGCTCCCGATACGCGGGCGACTTATTTGCAGAACCTGGAGCGGCAACTTGGGCTGCCCTGTGTCGATCCACTGATCGAGGGCGTGGATGACATCATCGAGTGCCTGGTCAACGATTCCATACCGGAACCGGTAGAGTAGACAAGGCGGCGTGACGGCCCGATAGCAATAAAATCTGGATAGCTATAAAACCAAGTACAACAATAATCTTGCGCCGGTGCTGTAGTGGCCGCGCTCGTGGAGCAACCTATGCCATCATCATCCCCGTCTCTATGTTCTTCCGCCCGTCGCTGTAGTGGGCTGTTGGCCGGTCTGATCCTCAGTGTTGCGGCCCCTGCGGTCTTCGCTACCACGCCCTCTCCGCAGGCCATTGACCGCACCGTGGCCAGGGCCATGGAGACTTTCCACGCGCCGGGTATGGCGGTTTCCGTTGTCTACGATGGCAAGGTGTATTACTCCGAAGGGCACGGGATTGCAGAGGTTGGCAAGCACGCTGAAATTACCGACCAGACACTGTTCCAGATCGCCTCCCTCAGTAAGGCCTTTACCAACGCCGCGCTGGCACTACTGGTGGACGATGGCAAGCTGGAGTGGGACGACCCGGTCATCGATCACCTGCCGGAATTCCGCATGTACGATCCCTGGGTGACCCGGGAATTTACCGTCCGCGATATGGTTACCCACCGCAGCGGCCTGCCGCTGGGTGCCGGAGACCTGCTGATTTTCCCGCAGGCGGAAACATCCCGGGAAGAAGTTGTACATGCAATGCGTTACCTGAAACCCAGCTCCAGTTTCCGCTCGGAATTCGATTATGACAACCTGCTGTATATCGTCGCCGGTGAGGTTGTCAGCCGGGTGTCGGGCATGGAGTTCGAGGACTTTGTCGAGCGGCGACTGCTGTTTCCGCTGGGGATGAAGGACTGCCGGGCCGCACTCTCCCGCACCGCCCGGCGTGCGCACAAGGCAACCCCGCACCTGTATCGCGAAGGCAAATACGAAACCACACTGTCGCTGGAAAGCAACCTGACTGCAGCCACTGGAGGGGTCAATTGCAGTGCCCGCAGCATGGCGAAATGGATGAACTTTCTGCTGAATAACGGCGTTGCCAGCAATGGCAAGCAGCTGTTGAGTCAGGATCGGGTTGCAGAGTTGTTCAAACCCGCCACACTCAATACCCCGCGCGGCTATATGACAGAGCACGCTGGCGCTTTCCTGAGTGCCTATGCCCAGGGCTGGAATGTGTCGACGTTTTACGGGCAGCCTATTTACGCCCACAGTGGCGGCCTGTGGGGCATGACGAGTTATATAGCCCTGATGCCGGAGCAGGGGCTGGCGGTATTTGCCAGTAACAATGCCATGTCGGCGGCGCCGCTGGCGGTGGTCAATGATGTACTGGATCAGTTCCTCACCGGTACGGCGCAGGAAAGCGGCAAGGACTGGATTGCCATCCTCGACAAGCTGGTCAATAGCAAGCGGGAAAATGCGGCCAACGCCGTGGCCGAAGCGGAAGCCGCCAAGGTCGAGGAAAGCTCACCCAGCCTGCCACTGGAGGCGTATGTGGGCACTTACCGCGACCCCTGGTATGGTGATATCAAGGTCAGCAAAAACGAAGACGGGCAGCTGTGGTTCCAGTCCGGCCGCAGCAAGCTGCTGAGCGGCCCACTGGAACACTTCCAGTTCAATACCTTTATTGCCCGCTGGGAAGAGCGCAGCCTCAATGCCGATGCCTATGTCTCTTTTACCCTGGATCCGGAAGGTGGGGTGGAGCGCATTCGCATGAAAGCGGTGTCTCCCGCCACAGACTTTTCCTTTGATTTTCACGACCTCGAGCTGATACGGGTCGCGGTACTGGAAGAAGTTGAGTAACCCTTTCCTCTGGGGCAGCTGCTGTGACTGGGGAATTGTCTGGCCTTGATTGTGGAGTCCGGGCAGTCCACTACCCGGAAGTAGCCATCACCGTGGTTGGTGGGGAAACCAGGTCCTCTTTTACTGTACTTGCTTGTCCTGTTCTGCGCTTAAGGCCCAGAGCGGGACAGTTCGTCCCGCAGGTCCTGCTCCAGGTCAGCGGGTTCGGTGATCCAGACGCTGTCGTCGGCGCCGGGAAATACCCCCACTTCGATCCCGTCTTTTTTCAGGCCCGGCAGCCAGCGGTTCAGGAACTGGGGCAGGGGAATGCTTTTGGGTTGGAGGTCGCTTTCGGATGCGGCATAGGCTTCGGCGAACTCGATGGTGGGCCACAGCGGCAAATACTCCAGTCCGCCCTGTTCCTCCGAGTGCAGCTTCAGAAAGTGCTCGTCGCTGTTGATCAGAATCCAGACTTCCCGCTCTTCGCCTGCCATTTCCAGGAAGTATTCATAGCGGGCTTCACAGTCCAGTTCGAGGATTGCATTCAGGTCATCATTACTCATCGCCTAGGTCTCTCATGGATTCTGGTATTTCGCTGCAAGAATACGCTACTGCCAGACAGAAGTGCATTCTATTCGGCACGGGGCGTTTTTACGCGCGAACCCGCAGGGGCTGTTTCTGGCGTCAGTACCTCGGCGGTAAAGCGCGCGCGCAGGTAACCTTCATTGAGGGTTTCGTGCCAAAGGTCTGTTTTCTGGCCCTTGTCGTAGGCGATTTCGCCGATTCTGCCGGCGTTGTATTTCAGTACACTGGGCGTGCGGTAACTGGCGATGTCGTCGGTATAGGCCTCCTCCGGTGAGATAATCGACCAGCCCCTGTTCCTGAGGGCATCCGCAAGATCACCCACAAACAGCGCGCTGATGTCCATTTCGTGCATCAGTAGTATATGTTTGGGGGAGCGGCCGATATGCTGGATGGCCATTTGGTCGTAATACTCGATACCCGCAATCATCACATCGAGGTAGAAGCGGCGCAGCCTGTCCAGGTCCACCCTTTTGCCCTCGGCAACCGCCTCCTGGAACAGGGACTCGATATACCAGTCGTAGTTATTGAGGGTGATGTAGGCATTGATGTAGCCGTGCTCATCCAGAAATTTTCGCATTCCATTGCGCTTGGCTGCAGTGTTGCCCTCACGCAGAAAGGGGAAGCGAAACCAGGGTTTAAAGGTGGGAAAGTCGCGCAGAATCTGGTCGGCTTCATTCACATCGTCGATATAAGCCTGCAATTCCTGCGTGTTGAAGTTCGGGTGTGTATGACTGTGGTTGGCGATAATGTGACCAGCATCGCCATAGCGCCGTAACCGCTCGAGCCTCTCACCGGTAAGATTGCTGGTATTTGCGAAAAAGGCGACCTGCGGGATCTCGTGTGTTTCCAGTACTTGCAGCAGTGTTTTCGCACGGGTGGGGCCATCGAAATAGCCGGTGGCCTTTCTCGGCGCATCGTCAAACGTGAAGGCCACTTCCTTCCCCTGTGACAGGGCAGTGACAAGCAGGAGAAGGGCGGCGAACAGGTAGCGCATGGTATCGGGTCCGGGGCATTGAATTTCAGGGGCGATTCACTAAGTTATAATCTCGCGCTCACAGTTATATCGCAATCGGCGAATCCGCATTATGGAACATATTCTCTCGAACCCAATGGCTATGCTGGTGATGGTGGGAATCGTCTCGATTGCGTGTCAGTACCTGGCCTTTATGCTCAAGCTACCGGCGATCCTGCCCCTGCTGCTGGCGGGGCTCGTCCTCGGGCCCATTACCGGGGTACTGGACCCCGATACCCTGTTCGGCGACCTGCTGTTTCCCCTCGTTTCACTGGCAGTGGCGATCATCCTGTTTGAGGGCGCGCTGACCCTGAAGCTGTCCGATCTCGCCGGCCACGGCACCATGGTGCGCAATTTGTGTACGCTGGGCGCCCTGGTGACCTGGTTGATCGCAACGCCAACTGCGCACTTTGTGCTGGGTATGCCCATGCAACTGGCCGCGCTTTTTGGCGCCATTGTCACGGTGACCGGGCCCACCGTTATCGTGCCGATGTTGCGTTCGGTGCGCCCGAATACCCGCATCTCCAACATCCTGCGCTGGGAGGGCATTGTTATCGACCCTATCGGCGCGCTGCTTGCGGTGCTGGTGTACGAGTACGTGGTGGCTTCACAAAGTGCGCTTGAGCACACGCTGGTCATTTTGCTCAAGGTGGTTGCGATTGGCTTCGGTCTGGGTTCTCTGATGGGGTATTTCCTCGGCACCCTGCTCAGGAACAACTGGGTGCCGCACTACCTGCGCAACACCGCTGTACTGACCCTGATGCTCGGCGCCTATGCCGCCTCCGACCTGATGTCCCACGAATCCGGCCTGCTCACGGTAACCGTGATGGGAATCTGGATGGCGAATATGAAAGGCCTGGATGTCGACGATATACTCGAGTTCAAGGAAACCCTCAGCGTCCTGCTGATTTCCGCACTGTTCATCCTGCTGGCCGCGCGGGTGGAATTTTTCACGCTCGCGCAACTAGGGTGGGGTGCGCTGCTGGTACTGGGGGCGATCATGTTTATTGCGCGGCCGCTATCGGTATTCCTGTCGTCACCCGGGTCCGGACTGAACTGGCGCGAGCTGGCGATGCTGAGCTGGATCGCGCCCCGCGGCATCGTTGCGGCGGCGGTGTCTGCCCTGTTCGCGCTCAAGCTGGAAACCTTCGGGCTGCCGAGATCCGAGCTACTGGTACCGATGGTGTTTCTGGTGATTATCGCTACCGTGGTCCTGCAGAGCCTCACCTCCAAGCCCATCGCCAAGCTGCTGGACGTGCGCGCACCCTACCCGAATGGTTACCTGCTGTTCGGCGGCGGCAAGTTTGCGCGCATGCTGGCGAAAGACCTGATGGAAAAGGAAGTACCTGTCATTGTTGCGGATACCAATTGGGACGCCATCCGCGAGGCGCGTATGGAAAATATTCCCACCTACTACGGCAACCCGATCTCGGAACATGCCAGCCTGACCATGGACCTGTCCACCGTTGGCAAGGTGCTGGTCCTGTCGCCATACAAGCAACTCAACCCGCTGGTGACCTATCATTTCGAGCACCTGCTGGGGGATGGCTCGGTACTCGGGCTGAGTCAGGGCACACAGGAGGAGCGGGCGAGTCACCGGGTGTCGGAAGAATATGCAAAAAAACAGGAACTCTTCTCAGAGAACGCCACTTACAGTCGGCTTGCCAGCCTGGCAGCGAAAGGGGCAACCATCCGCACCACGCGCCTCACGGATGCCTTCACCATTGAAGATTACAGGGAAACCTACGGCAGCCGCGCCACACGTCTTTATGCGGTCGACCCACAGGGCAAAATCCATATTTATACGGTCTCACACGAACTGGAGCTCAAGCCGGACTGGCAGATTGTCAGCCTGATTGCGCCGGAGGAGGGAGCGGAAAGGTCCGCCGCCGTGCCAGTGGCCGACGGCGACGCTGCGATGGGCTAGGGCGGCGCTGATCGACCACCGCAACAGCGGTGGCCACATCATTGCCATCGCCTTTGCCGAAACCGGCCACCTGGCTATCTCCGCCCTGTACGCCAACAACCTGCGCCTGCGGATCAAGGTGTATGAAGAGGGCAAGAAGCCCAAGACAGCGGCTTCCGAATCAGACGGTGAAAAAAAAACGCGTTAAAGCAGGTGGAAGGTTATCTCTATCCTTGGAGTCACTCGAAGACGAAGAAGTGCTGCACTACTGATCCCGTCCTGCCGGATTGAAAAGGGGGAGCGGTTGCTGCCCCTCAATCGACTCCGGTCACTTTGAATTCCACCATTTCCCGAGATTATTTGGCGGCAAAATAATCTATTTTGCTCTCAATGCTCTGTCCTGGCGCCACTAATTCGGTATATTCGCAGGAATCACCCGTGTTCGGGTCAAACAGCAGCTCCTTTTCGGAAAGAGAGTTCCGATGGGCGGCGGGCGAGATTTGCGTCTCAGCCGGGAGCAAAGGAAAAAATAATGCACAAAATCTTTTTTGCTGTTTTCCGCCTGTCTTTTCTGATGTTTCCTTTTCTGTCCAGCCTAGCCTGGACTGCTGCTCCCGAGGCAAAGTTTGACTTGTATCGCATGCAAGCCGGTGAGGTCTACCAGGCTGGCGCCATCGCCGGCTGGCTCGCAAATGATACTGACCCTGAGGGCGGCGCACTGCAAGTGAGCGGGATTGTGCAAAATCCGGCGCACGGCAACCTTTCGTGGAATAGCGATGGCTCTTTCAGCTATGAGCCCGATGAGGGATTTATCGGCAATGATCGGGTGGTCTATACCGTCGAGGATAGCGAGTCGTTGTCACACCAGGGACTGGTTGTTTACCACGTAACACCGGCTGCCGAGTCGGCGAGATCTATCCCCGGGAGCTGGCCGATGCTGGGAAATACTGCCGCCAATAGCGCCTATCAGCCGGGATTTCTGTGGAATCAGGCCCCGGAGTTTCTTTGGCAGGTGGATGATGGCGAGGGGGCGCGCTATTACAGTCGGCCGTTGGTGGAAGACGGCCAGCTATTCCTGGTACGGAAGGATGAAAGCCTTGTAACCGGATCCCGCCGGAACTGGAATTATGGCATGGCGTCCCTGTCGGCCCAAGATGGCCGCCGGCTCTGGTCTTATGGTTTTCCCATGGGGAGCTTTGTTGGGGCCATGGCAGTTGGAGAAGGGAAACTTTTTGTTTCCCTGCAGAAAACCGAAAGCGGTGGCTGGATGTCCGCTTTTGACACTGCCTCTGGAAGCGAGCACTGGTTCTATCTTGTTCAGCGAGACCTCGCCGGCTATTTAAGTCCCCATATCGTGGGTGGCGGGAGGGTGTGGGTGACCAATCACTTCCCCTCGTCTGTTTTTGGTCTCGATACCAGTACCGGAGGACTGCGAAGCCAGATTTTCAGGGAGTGTGATAGTGACAGCGACTATCCTGCCATTCCGGCATATTTTTCCGAGAAAATATACTCTGTCGATAGTGGCTGCTTTGATGAGCACAACCCGGCAACCTCGCGTCTATTACGCAGGCTGAGCGGTGACAACGGCTTTCGGGTTTCCAGCATCGTAATCGATCAGGGCATTGCCCTGGTTAGAAGCCGTGCCCAGATCAAGGCGATTGATTTAGAGGATTTTACGACCGCCTGGGTGGCAACATTTGGCGGCGAAGTGGCACCTGCCCTGGGGGATGGCCTTCTGTATGTGGTTAGTGGTCGTGAATTGATACTGGCCGATGTCGGGACGGGTACAATTTTACAGCGCTTTCAGGCGCCCCGTGATCTCCAGGAAGCGCAGCCGGTACTGACCAGCGACAGCGTCATTGTTTCCAGCAAAAGTCAGACCTTTATTCTCGACCGTTTTACCCTGGAACCCTTGCATACCATTGAAAGTGGCGCTGAAGGCATTTCCGTTGCCAACGGGGTGCTCTATATCGCGCAGGGTACGGTCAAGGCGTATCGGATCAGTCACCGGGCGGGCGAGCAGGCATTCGCGCCTGAAGTACTTTCGCAGCCGGAGGATCGGGTGATAGGGCAAGGCGAAAGCTTCACCGTGGACCTCTCGACGGTGTTTTCCCATCCCACAGGCGAAGCGCTTACCTACGTCGTCGAGAACGCAAGCGGTGGCGGTCTGGTGGAGAGCACACAGGCAGGAGACCAGCTCACGATTACTTCGTTCGACTTTCCCGGGGAGGATACGGTCATCATCAGAGCCCATACCGATGGGATGCTGGCCGAGGTTTCTTTCGATGTGAAAGTCGTGAACCAGGATATCGAAATCGAAATTTTTGACCAGAATGGTGTTCCGGTCTCTCCCGGTGACGAAGTCGTCGGAGCGATTAGCGGCACGGTCACGATCAAAAACCACCAGGGGCAACATGCCCAGTTTTACAAAAATTTCCGTGTCCTCCACCTGGACGAGCACGGTCATATGGTGGACGCAGATCCATGGGTGCGGCATTTCACGCTCGACACCACTGAATTTTTCGATGGAGAAAACCTGCTGAGTGTTCACGTACACCCGATGAATCGCCCGGGAGATCTGTACCAGGCAGACTTTGATGTAGGGCAGGTAAAAGTCGTAACCCGTAACAATAATCCCGCGCCAAACGGCGACTTCAACCTGCCCGAAATGCATTTTGACCAGAGGCTGATTGGACCGTCGCCAATGCAATCTGTACCGGGCGCGGATTTGCAGACATTTGGTGGCGCCATCCGGGTACTCGACGATTTCGGGGAAATAGACATTGATCACAGGCAGGACACGGCTGCACCAGCACAGGTGATTCCGCACCTGGGGGGCAGTGTTCTCGGCAGGTTCCGCTGGGCGCGGTTTGAACCGCCATTTGCCGAATCACCCGGGGGGATATTTGGTACGGTCAACCTGATCAACTTTCAGCGGGCAGAAGCCTACCCGGCCAAGGTAGTATTTTTCTTTAACGATGCAGCAGGGCGTGCTAACTACGGCTTCCATCGCTTTGAAGTGCCCGCTCTCGCCCCGGAAAGGCGCACTGCATACCCGGTGGGGACCCCCAATGTGGAGATTCTTAACCTGGTACAGGGGGATAGCGTGGTGATCCCCCCCGGGGGCTTTTTCAAGCTGCTCCTCCACGTGACTCTCAGCGATGTCTACCAGAATCACTACAGCATGATGACAACCTGGGTCGGTAACCGGAGTGTTACGGATTCCACCCTGGGAAACTTCGAGAATTATGTTCCCGAAGGGGCGAGGGATTTTATCCTGGAGGTCAAAATTCCCGAGGCGGAAATCCAGAAAATGGAAGCGGTCCGCCTCCCGGGGCAGGGTAGCGGTGCCTTTGCCGTCTGGAATGATTTTGCACATGTGAGTGACCACGGACTTATGTTACCGGTTAGCGAGCACATTCACCTGAGCGGCATCCGCTCCTCGGACCTGGCACATCTTGAGCCCGATGCGGACCGCGATGGCATACTCAACGAACTGGATAACTGTCCCTACCAGGCCAACGCGGACCAGCGGGACACCGATGGCGATGGCCGGGGCGATACCTGCTATGGCTACCCCATTCGATTTATGGATGACAGTAGCCATGGCAGCCGCCTGGTCGGCGGCGAATCATCGGGCCGGGAAGGCCACAGTCTGTACCGGTTTACCGCGGATCAGCCGCATCAGTACAGCGAGTGCGACAAAACCTGCGCCCAGTTCTGGCCGCCGGCAACCGTGCACGATCTCGACGAACTCGATCGCTTGCCGCAGGACAGGGAATTCGGCGTGCTGGAGCGGAACGATGGCAGCCTGCAACTCACGCTGGACGGTTGGCCTCTCTACTTCTATGCCTCTGATCTGATGCCGGGCGAATTTACCGGCCACCTAATCAACCAGCAATGGCTGCTTGCGGCCGAGAGTAACGGGACATTCGAGTACAGCTGGGAGCAGGCGGAATACCAGGTTGATGAGGGCGTGGGCTATATCGACCTGACCCTGCACCGCTCCGGAGATCTCGCATCCCGTTCCAGCGCTGTTTTTCTCGAGGCATCCGGTGCCGAGCGCCAGACTGGCGAGGAGGAGTGGGAGACGGCCTGGTTCGATGACTACGGTTTTACCCAGACGACCGCGGAGTTCACTCTGGGGGAGAGCAGTGCCACAGTGCGGGTGGAGATTAAAAACGATGACCGGGAAGAAAAAACCAAGGCGGTAGAAATTCGAGTAATGCCGGGTTCCCCGGAAGACACCGTTGCCAATTCGGGCAAGGTCACCATATTTATCAATGACGATGATGGCGTCCAGGAAACAGATTCCGGTGGCAGTGATGGCGGTAGCGGCATAGTTTCCGGTGGTGGAGCTGGCAATGAAAGTACTATTGAAAACAATGCGAGCAGTAGCAGTAAAAGCGCCGGTGGAAGTTTGGGGCTTGTCTTGTTACTACTTTTGTCTGGGCTACGGCGGCTCGGGTTGAAGTTATCGCAGGGATCGTATTCTGCATCATGAGCCGCGAGAGCCAGAGACTTCGCTTCTATTTTAGCCTGAAGATAAGATTGATTTTATTTCCTGCCGATAAGTTGCATCCCTCGATATATTGTTGTGTCTGACGCCGGGAAGAATGAACAACTGATCCGTTGGTTTTAACAATGTAATTAATTTCTCGGAGGACCCGGGGTAGATGAGTTTGTCGTCTGCTCCGTGGAAGAGGATTACCGGAGCTTTTACCTGTGGCAGATACAGATCATTTTTGAATTTGTATTTTAAAAGCTGCGGCGGTAGATAGGTTACAAATTTGAATAAAGAATTGTTGGACGCTAAATCCCTAATGTTGACATAGGGGGCTTTGAGTATCAGATTCTTCGGGTTGTTCTCGGCTGCAATCTTGGAAGCTGCGGCGGTGCCAATGGAGTATCCCAATACGATGATGTGTTTCTCTCCATAGCGCTTTTTGAGTTCCTGATAGGCAAGTTCGGCATCGTCAAAGAATTGGGATTCGCTAGAAATGGAGTCACCGCTCTTGCCATAGCCCCGGTAATCAAGCATGAACACGTCGTACTGATTCTCGAGGAATTTACCCGCATTCAGCCCCCAGCCTTTCAGGCAGCCTCCGTTGCCGTGCAAATAATAAACAACACCTTTTGGATCGTCGCTCTTGAATAAAAGCGCATTTAAATTCACCCCGTCCGCGGTGGTTAAATTGATCTCTTCGAACGGATGGGTAAATTTGAATTTGTAGCTGGAATCCAGTTTGACGGGATGGAAAATCAGTTTTTCCTGATTGAAATAAAACAGTGCGCAGATAACGGCGTAAATCCCGATGACAGAGGTTAAAAATACTTTGGTATATTTTAAGACGTTACCGTTCATGGTATACCTCCAGTGAGGTGAATGGTTGGGCTGTCTCCCCGGCATTCAGGAATTCCAGTAAAGCATCGACTGCCGGATAAATGGGGCAAAAATAAGAATGGGAAAGATCAAAATTCTGGAGAAGATTGGTAATTGGTTATTCAATATCAAGACTTTACTTTACCCCATTTATTGTCCTGATCTTGGTGGCAGAATCAACAAATGAGGTCTAATCACATTTTTCGTATGTCCATTTTGTGTATTTGGGCGCCAAAATGTTGGTCCGAGTCCATTTATTCACTTATCCAAAGAGCCTTATCCAGCGCCAAAGCCGGGGTACGTCCAGCAGGGCTCCTGGGGTAGTTTATATACCGAACGGCCAGGTCTCCGGCGGCTCCTGTTCGTCCCAGCCCTCGGTGAAATCCAGGGGCTCAAGCGCGGTAGTCTCATCCAGGTGAAAAACCACATCGAACTGGTCGCGGATATCCACGTCGAAGTAGTGGCTTTGGCGCTCGGTCTCCGGCCGATAGATGACGCCGATGGCCCGCTCCAGCAATGGCTCGCGCAGGGCATCGCCCTGCAACCGGCTCATGTCGAGGTAAAAGCGGCTGAGCCCGCTCTGGTGGAACAGCGCCTCAACACTGCCCTCCAGTGCCGGCCGCACCCAGCGATGGTCGGCGAGATCGCCCCATTCTTGTGCTGCCGTCACGTGCCCGGTGTAGGTAGTGAATCCTACCAATAAGGTCTCGCCTGCGGTTTTCTCACGCACCAGCTGGCCGACATTGAGTTCCCCGCGTCGCACCGCTTCCGTGGCTCGCGCGTCACCCAAGTGCGAGTTGTGCGCCCAGACCGCGATGCGCGCCGGCCGTCCGCGCTGCCGCTCGATGTGCCGCCGCAGCGCCAGCAGAGTGTCCACCATGTGTTCGTCACGCAGGTTCCAGGTGTTCACGCGCATTGAAAACATACCGCGGTAATAGGCTTCCGCATGCTGCACAACGTGCGCATTGCGCTCCGCATAGAACTGCTCGTCTTCGGCCAGTAGGCCGCCCTGTTGCAACCAATGACTGCGCGCCCGCATCATCTCCAATACCTGCTCCACCGCCTTCTGCTGGCAGGACTCACTGATACCCATGGCTGCGGAATAGCCATAGCGTTGCGGGTCGCCGTGGTGATCCATGCAGGCATAGCGGTTGCGCGCGCGTTCCGCGGCCTCCGGGTCGACCTTGTTGAGATAGGACACCACAGCATCGGCGGAGCGGTACATGCTGTAGAGATCCATTCCGTAAATGCCGGTCTCCTGATCTCCGGGTCTATCGGTATTCCAGGCACGCAGCCAGTCGACAAAAGACTCCATCACCGTGTTGCGCCACATCCACAGCGGAAAGCGCTCGAACGCCCCCAGTGCTTCGCGTGCACTGGCACCTCCGTCGAGTCCTCGCACAAACCGGTTGATACGATAGACGTCGGGCCAGTCCCCCTCGACGATCACCGCATCGAGTCCCTGTTCCTCGATCATGCGCCGGGTAATCTCCGCCCGGGCCGCGTAAAAGTCATGGGTTCCGTGACTAGCCTCACCCAGGAGGATGAACTGGCGAGTCGCGGCTTTTTCCAGTAGCGCTTCGTAGTCGCCGGAATTGCCGTTCAGGGGCTGGGCGTGGTGGCGAACAGAAGCTAGTGACGGGTGGGACTCAGCCATATAAGTTCCCCTTTCAACTCGCGCAAGACTGTTGGGTTCGCAGAAAGTACGGAGCCAGCTGCACGAAATTGTAGGGTGACAGTGGCGCAGTGATGAGGGGTGGCATTCTCGCATTGGCGGTAGCGCCGGGGGGGCGAGCAATTCCGAGGTCCACGGTCTACCGCATCCGGAGGTTGGGGGCGGTTACCTGGAGAGCCAATCGCTGTGTGGATCAGACGGATGTTTCAGAGGGACTGTTCCGCACTAAACTAATAAGGTGGGTATATCAGTTAAGAGGAGAGGTTAACGATGACCAGTCCCGCTCGCACCCTGGAAACTGAGTTTCCCGATCTTGCAGATAGCATTCGCCACCTGATTCAGGACAGCATTCAGTTCAAGAATGACCGGGATAATTATCACAAGCTGGATAAGGCCATTCGGGGCCTGGAAGAGCGTGGGATCGCAACGGATGATGATCATTTCAGAGAGCTTAAAATTCAGCGTGCACAACTTAAGGACCAGTTGTATCAGCAGGCCAGGAGTCACAAGCACTGATATGAACCGTATCTGCCGGGGTGGGTATTGTGACTTTTACTTGTTACTTGCCTGAATAATCGGCAGCTCGATTTCATCGACACCGTCATTGAGCAAGCCGTGCCTGCCACCGGGGCGGCATTGGCATTGCCCGGCAGCGAAACCGGAAGGACAGCGCGGTAAGACATAATGTTCTGGATAGTATGCACCAGCACAGGTCGATGGGTAATTGGCATCCGGGTGCCTGAATGAACCTTCGAGATTCTTTTTTCTGCCCCATTTTAAATTCCCAAGGGGGGGATCTATATTTTTCCGGACGTAAACTTATCTGATAAACCTTATCCAGCGCCACAGCCGGAGCACGTCCAGCAGGGCTCCGGCAACGTAGGTCAGCGCGGCAGCCTTGAGAACACTATGAGCTGCGTTCATTAGATGCTCAGGAAGGTAACCCTCTTTCAGGATCGGCAGGGCCTTGTTGAAGCTCGCATCGTACTCTTCCGGCAGTATCGCCACGTACATAAGCGCGGAACAGAGCATGGTGATGACCGCAATGACGCCGATCCCCATGAAGATGACCGGTGACCTGATCAGCAGGGTGACAATCGGCGCGAAGACCAGAATGGCGGCACCGATACGCTGGATCTGATGCGCCCGCCCCAGATACCTGTCCCGCAATTTTGAAATGGGCTCCTCCCGGCAGAACTGGATGGCATGGCCGATTTCATGTGCGGCCACAGCCACCGCGGTCACCGACTTGCCGTGGTAGATGTCCGGACTCAGGGCCACGACCTTTTCCGCAGGGGAGTAGTAGTTCTCGCCCGCATTGGCCTTTTTTACCTTTACCCCCGCGAGCTTGTAGCGGTCGATCAGGTGCTCGGCCAGCTCCGCACCAGATCCCGGCATATCGCCGATTTCCTTTGAGTGGCGCCACAGTACAAAGCGTACCCATAGTTGCGGGCCGGCGATAAGGGCGGCGATGGCCAGGGCGATCAGTAGGTAGGGCATCTTGGGGCTGTCGTGCTTAGATGGATAGTTGGTTTAGGTGTCAAAAGTTTATTCTGCTCCAATTGGTAGAGTTTTAAGCGTGTCGCTGCAACCTTGCTAAGGGGAGGGGTAGGACCAGTGGGACCAGAATGTCGGGCGATGTTGCTGGTTAGGGTCGCTGGTGGCGGCTGAGAGGCCCACGTAGGCACCGCGGCTTACATTGAGAGCGTCAGTCAATTCGAGGGCGGCGTCAAGGACGGGCGTCTTCATATCGTCGACGTAGATCGCCAAGTGTCCACGCCGCCAGTCAATTTTGACCTGGTGCTCGGCTCCCTCTTCCAGAGCGGGGAGAGCTGCCTGCGCCAGGGAGGTGGGCGGGACACTTACTGATGGAGCAATCCGATTGACGCTGACGCGCATGGCGCTGTCGTCTTCATCGTTGGCAAACGTATCGAACTCAATGGCAATGCCTTCCGCTAGCCCCGCGCCAGCCCCCTCAAAGTGGCTGGGAATAGCCATTGACAAGAGATAGGCGAAACTATTGCCGCCTTTTGCACCATTGTCGTCCATGACGCTGCCCGCCAGGTCGATGATAAATTTGAAGGATGCAGTGAAACCTCCGCTCATGCGCATACGTTCGCGCATGAAGATTGCCCCCGTTTGCTTTGATGCTGCCGAGGTCAGAACCAATGGACCGTCGGTGAGTATTCCTGCATCGCCCAGGACATGCAGTGTCGCCTCTGCATTCGCGAAGCCGCCCAGAATACGCCCCGTACTTAACTCGTCTGGCGTTAAGCTGCCCCTGCCAGGGGAAGTGGACAAGGCCGCCAGCTCACTCTCGAAGCTCGCATAGGAGATGGCAAACTCCGATTTGGAAGTGACCAGGATGTCGTAGACACAGTCGCGCAGGAGCATAGGTTCTTTGATGCCAGCTTTCGCGCAGGCGAGCTCGGCGTCCTTGCGGTCCGGCACCGCCTCGACCAAGCGCCTCTGGTTGATTTGGGCGGGAAAATCCCGGAGCTGATAATCCTCTGTGGTGCGTCCCTCGTCGTAGTCGAAGAGACTTTCGTCTTGAGTGATGCGCCAACTGTTACCCCATGTCTCGTAAAGCTGCTGCCGAAATTCGTCTGCGTCAGCGGTGGCGAATTGGACTTGCTGCCCGGTGCGACTCATAAGGTCATCCGACCGATCCCCGTCATAGTTCCCCAACAGGCCGCGCGGCCTTCCCACACGGTCTGCCTTCAGGCGCAAGGCGGCATTGAGCCAGCGGTGGTTCAGATTGTCGACGACAATGCTGTCACCGTGAGCTGTTTGAATACGGACGGTATTCACCGTTCGCTCGATGCGGGTCCCATCCGTTAGTTCCTGCGCGGATTCCAGCATTTCTTCACCGTTGACCCGAACGTTCGGTTCTTCGCGGTAAATACCGATACGTGTGGCTGGAGTCTGAATGGCTAGCGCGGTGAGGACTGAGATGGTGTTGTAATTCTGGTAGGGCTCCAAGCGGACCATGATGGCTAGGTTATCGGACGTGTCTCGG
>NZ_CAJXKH010000035.1 GCF_913055755.1 uncultured Microbulbifer sp. | reverse complement strand
ATATTGCGCGACTGGTGGACAGTACCTCGGAGCGGTTGCGCTTCAGCCAGGAACTGCTGCAGACCACGGTGGAGACCATCAGCCAGGGGATCAGCGTAGTGGATGCAGATCTGCGCCTGGTGGCCTGGAACCGCCAGTACCTGGAGCTTTTCGAATACCCGGAGCGGCTGCTCTATATCGGCTGTCCGGTGGCGTCGCTGTATCGCCACAATGCCGAGCGTGGCCTGTATGGCCACAGTGAGGACCCGCAGGTGCTGGAGGAGCATGTACAGCGGCGTCTGGACCTGTTGCGCCACGGCAGCGCGCACCGTTTTGAACGTCGCCTGCCCAGCGGCGCGATTGTGGAGGTGCGCGGTACGCCCATGCCCGGTGGCGGCTTTGTCACCACCTTTACCGATATCAGTGAGTATCGCGCTGCGGTCGATGCCCTTGAACAAACCCGCCGCGGCCTGGAAGACCGGGTACTGCAGCGCACCGCGGAGCTTTCCGAAAGTAACCTCGCGCTGCAGCAGGAGAACCGCCGGCGCGCCGAGGCAGAAGTGCAGATCCGCGAATTGCACCGCGCCAAGACCCGCTTTCTCGCCCATACCAGTCACGACCTGTTGCAGCCGATCAATGCCGCGCGCCTGTTTATCGCCTCGCTGCAACAAAAGGCGGCGGCGGGTAGCTGGCGGGAAATGGGCGACGATATTCACTATATCGACAGCGCGCTCACCTCGGCGGAGCAGCTGATCGGGGCGCTGCGGGAAATCAGTCGCCTGGACGCTGGCAACCTGACCCCCAAGCGGGAGCACTTTCCGCTGCGGCAATTGCTCGACGGGCTCAACGCCGAGTTTTCGGCGATTGCCGGCGAGCGCGGTCTGCAACTGGATTATGTGGCCACCGATGCCTGGGTGTTCAGCGACCGCCACCTGTTGCGGCGTATCCTGCAGAACTTCCTCAGCAATGCGTTGCATTACACCACCCGGGGGCGGGTACTGCTGGGCGTGCGCCACCGCGGCTCAGACGGGCAATGCGGGGAAAAATCCCTGGAAATCCAGGTTTGGGATACCGGGCCCGGCATTGCACAGGACGTGCAGGCAAAAATCTTTGATGAATTCGTGCGCCTGGGCAGCAGCGAGCGCAGTGCCGACAAGGGCCTGGGGCTTGGCCTCGCCATTGCCAAGCGCAGTGCCGACCTGCTCGGCCACCGCATCAGCCTGCGGTCGGTACCCGGGCGCGGCTCCATGTTCAGTATTTGCGTGCCCCTCGGACAAGTGCAGGTTGCGGCAATACCGCGGGTAAAAACGTCCCTGGCGGCGGGCAACCTCTCTGCGGTCGCGGTGCTGTGTATCGACAACGAAGTGGATATCCTGCGGGGCATGCGCAGTCTGCTGGAAGGGTGGGGGTGCCGCGTGGTAACGGCCACTTCCCTGGAGGAAGCGCTGCGTGTGTGGAGCGATTCCACGCCCCCGCAACTGGCCATCGTCGATTATCACCTGGATCGCGGTGCCACCGGGGTGGATGCGCTGGATGCGCTGGGCAAGCACTGGGGCGCCGCGATCCCGGGCATACTGGTGAGTGCGGATATTTCCGAGCAGGTGCGCAACAGCGCCGCGCAGCGGGGGTTGTTTTATCTCGCCAAACCGGTGAAGGCGGCGGCGCTGCGCAACCTGATTCGGCGGCTGGTGCGCCGGGTATCGGTGTAGCGGATTGCCCCGCCCGCCGTTAACTGGTCAGTTGAGCTGTTCCTGCTTGGCTGGGGGCCGCTGGGGCGCTGCAAACTGGCCCGGCTGCTCCACGTCGAGGCTGCTGAGAGCCAGCACCGCCTGGGTGCGGGAATTCACTTCCAGCTTGCGGAACAGGGCGGTCAGGTGTGCCTTGACCGTCGCCTCGGTCACCTGCATTTCGTAGGCAATCTGCTTGTTCAGCAGGCCCTCGGCGAGCATGGTGGCAACGCGAAACTGCTGCGGAGTGAGGGTGGCGATGACATCGGCCACTTCGTTTTCAGTTTCACCGGTGCCGCTTTCGCCGGCCGCGTAGCGCTCCGCAATTTCCTTTGGCAACCAGATTTCCCCGTCGAGGACCTGTTGCAGTGCCTCTGCCATCATTTCCACCGGCGCCGACTTGGGCAGGAAGCCACAGGCTCCGTAGTCGATGGCGCGGCACATGATTTCGGGTTTTTCATTGGCGGAGACCACCATCACCGGCAGTTGTGGGTACTGGCCGGCGAGAAAGATCAGGCCGCTGAAACCGTGAGCACCGGGCATGTGCAGGTCCAGCAACAGCAGGTCGCAGTCCGGGTGCCGGGCCACGCAGTCCTGCAGGCCCTGCAGGTCGCTGGCCTCGAAAATTTCCGCATCCGGGAAGGTCTGGGTAATCGACTGGCGCAGGGCGCCGCGAAACAGCGGATGGTCGTCCGCAATAATGAACTGGTGCGCCGGTTGCCCGGCATCACTTTGAGATTTCATCGCTACATCCCTTCGGTTCGAGGGGCCATATTTCCAATGTACACGGAAATTGCCGCCCGTTCTTATTATTTAATTCTATAGTTTCCGGGCGCAGGCTGGGATGGCGCTGCTGCGCGCGGAATTTTTGCCAGAAATAGCCCCGCTGTTGCCAGCGGGGCTATCTATTGGGTCAATCCAATGGGTCAATCCATTGGAGCTACCCATTGGTGCAGTCCCGGATCACACGGCTTCCGACAGTGCCGCGTGGTTGGCGATCAGGTTCTCCACCACACCGGGGTCGGCGAGGGTGGAGATATCGCCCAGCTGGTCGGTTTCATCCGCGGCAATCTTGCGCAGGATGCGGCGCATGATCTTGCCGGAGCGGGTCTTCGGCAGGCCCGGCGCCCACTGGATCACATCCGGGGTGGCGATGGGGCCGATTTCCGAGCGCAGCCAGTCGCGCAGGGTTTTGCGCATGGCCTCACTGGGTTCCTGGTCGGCGTTCAGGGTGACGTAGATGTAGATGCCCTGGCCCTTGATGTCGTGGGGGTAGCCCACTACCGCGGCCTCGGCCACGGCATCGTGGGCCACCAGCGCGCTTTCCAGCTCGGCGGTGCCCATGCGGTGGCCGGAGACATTGAGAACATCGTCCACCCGCCCGGTGATCCAGTAATAGCCGTCCTCGTCCCGGCGCGCGCCGTCGCCGGTGAAGTACATATTGTCGAAGGTGCTGAAATAGGTGTCGACGAAGCGCTGGTGATCGCCGAATACGGTGCGCATCTGTCCCGGCCAGCTGCCCAACAGTACCAGGTTGCCCTCGTTGGCGCCGTCGAGGATGTTGCCCTCGTTGTCCACCAGCGCCGGTTGTACGCCGAAGAAGGGGCGGGTGGCTGACCCGGGTTTCAGGGCAGTGGCACCGGGCAGCGGGGTGAGCATGGCGGCACCGGTTTCGGTCTGCCACCAGGTGTCCACGATCGGACACTGGCCGCGGCCGAAGGTGCGGTGATACCACTTCCACGCCTCGGGGTTGATCGGTTCGCCCACGGTGCCCAGCAGGCGCAGGCTGTCGAGGTGCGCACCGGCAACCGGCTTGTCGCCCTCGGCCATCAACGCGCGAATAGCGGTTGGGGCGATGTACAGAATATTGATCTGGTGGTCGTCGATGATCTGCGCCACCCGGGTCACGTCCGGGTAGTTGGGCACACCCTCGTACATGACGGTGGTGGCGCCATTGGCCAGCGGGCCGTAGATGATATAGCTGTGGCCGGTGATCCAGCCGATATCCGCGGCACACCAGTAGCGCTCGCCGCGGCGGTAATCAAACACGTATTCATGGGTCAGCGAGGCGTAGGTGAGGTAGCCGCCGCTGGAGTGCAGCACGCCCTTGGGTTTGCCGGTGGAGCCGGAGGTGTAGAGGATAAACAGCGGGTCCTCCGCGTTCATTTCCTCCGCCGGGCAATCGTCGCTCTGGGCGGCAACCAGCTCGCCATAGTCGCGGTCGACCTGCGGGTTCCAGTCCACCTGGTCGTCGGTGTAGTTGACCACCACCACGTTCTCGACCCGGGTTTCCTGGCACAGGGATACGGCCCGGTCCACGTTCTGTTTCAATAACACGGAGCGGCCACCGCGGCGCCCGGCGTTGGCGGTGATGATGGTGCGGGACTGGCCGTCGTCCATGCGCCCCGCCAGCGCCTCCGGCGAGAAGCCGGCGAATACCACGGAATGGATTGCACCGAGGCGCGCACAGGCGAGCATGGCCACCGCGGCTTCCGGAATCATCGGCATGTAGATGGTGACGACATCGCCTTTCTTCACACCCAGGCTTTTCAGGCCGTTAGCAAAGCGGCAAACATCGCGGTGCAGCTCGCGATAGCTGATTTCCCGCGAGGTGCCAGGCTCGTCGCCCACCCACAGGATTGCGGTACTGTCGGCGTGTTCCGCCAGGTGGCGGTCGAGGCAGTTGGCGGCAACGTTCAGGGAGCCGTCGGCAAACCAGCGGATATGCAGGTCGTCCTTGGCAAAGGACACATCTTTTACCTGACTAAAGGGTTTGATCCAGTCGATGCGCTGTGCCTGTTCCCGCCAGAAGCCGTCGTTGTCCTCGATCGAGCGGTTGTACAGCTCGAAGTAGGCGTCTTCGTTCAGCAGGGTCTGTTCCGCGTAGGCGGCGGGAACGGGAAAGACAGTGGCTTGGTTGTCGGATTGGTTATTCACGGGCCTGTCCTCGGTGCTTATTTCTCTCCCGTGCATTCTGGCACCGGGGCTCCGACGGGGCGTATTAGACAAAAGTCGAAATGCAGAAAAAACGGGCGTGGGTATCATCAGTCACATAGACATTGGTCGAGATTTGCAGGGGATTTAGACCAATGGTTAATACCGCGATATGACGGAAGGCGCTTTGATCGATACCAGCAGTATTCGACGAACAACCTTCAAAGGAACACGTCATGCCGGCGATAACAATAAATACCCGCGGCTTGGGCCGCACAATCATGATGATAGCGATGGTAGGTGGAACCGCAGCGACACTCCCGCTGATGGCGTCCGCACAGGAAGATTCCGCATCGGTCACTGCGGCCGAACTGCAGCAGCGCATTGCCGAGCTGCAGGCACAGGTGGACCGTCTCGCAGCGCAGCAGACGGCACCTGTGCAGGACCCGGAGCCGGAAAGGAAAACCTTCGGTGGAACCCAGATCCAGATTGGCGGTTACGTCAAACTGGATAGCAACTTCAGCAGTTACTCGGATGGCAGCTCGGCCACCGCGGGTATCGGCGAGGACTTCCTGGTGCCCTCCACCATTCCGATCGGCGGTGACAGCGGCGATACCCGGTACCACGCTCAGGCCAAGTCCTCGCGCCTGTTTATCAAATCGCATTCGGAATATGGCAGCGGCGCCATCAACACCCACCTGGAGATCGATGCCATGGCCGGCGGCCAGGGCGACGAGCGCATCAGCAACTCCTACGCCCAGCGCCTGCGCCATGCCTATGTGGACTGGCAGATGGATGGCAGCCGCAGCCTGCTGGCGGGGCAGACATGGTCCACATTTTTCAATGTGGGCGCACTGCCGGAGGGGCTGGACTTTGTCGGCCCGGTGGGAACCCTGTTCGAGCGCCAACCCCAGGTGCGCTATTCGCACAAACTGGGCAGCGGGCAGCTGCAGTTCGCGGCGGAGAACCCGGCCACTACCCTGTACAACGGCGCGGAAAATCCGTACGACGACAACAGCACCCCGGATTTTGTGGTGCGCTACAACAACAGCCTGGGTGACCTGAGTTATTCCGCCGCTTCCATGAGCCGTGAGCTGGCCTACGAAGCGGACAGTGAGCGGGAGTCCCGCCGCGGTTACGCCGTCAGCCTGTCCGGCAAGTACCAGTTGGGCCGGGACGACCTCCGCTTTATGTATAGCTACGGCAATGCACTGGGCCGTTACCTTGGCCTCAACAGTTACCGTGCAGGTATCATCGAGGCGGATGGAGAGATCAACCTGATTGACCAGCACGGCGGCTTTGTGGCCCTGCGGCATTTCTGGAACGAGCAATTGCGCAGCAACCTGGTGCTATCCGCCACCGCTGCGGATAACCCGGACACGGTTTCGGATATGACTGCCGCGGCGTATCGCAGCCTGCACCTGAACCTGTTGTATTCACCGGTCCCGAAAATGACCCTGGGCGGCGAGTACATTTTTGCCAGCAAGGAGGTTGAGAATGTCAGCGGCCAGCTGACCGATGATGAGGGTGATTTGCAACGCCTTCAGTTTTCCATGAAATATGTGTTCTGACCCATAAAAATAATGAAGGAGTACTCCTATGAGTTTTGAAACCGAACAGCACGCCGAAGATTACTGGAAGGAGAACCTGCGCATGATGCTCACCTTGTTGGGCGTCTGGTTTGCAGTGTCTTTCGGCTGCGGAATCCTGTTTGTGGACGAGCTGAATACGATCCGCCTCGGCGGGTTCAAACTCGGCTTCTGGTTTGCCCAGCAGGGCTCGATCTATGTGTTCCTGGCGCTGATCGTGGTGTACGCGGTGAAGATGAACAAGCTCGACCGCAAGTACAACGTGCACGAGGATCACGAAGAGCCGGAAGAGTTTGAAGAAGCACTCGAAGAAGAGTTTACCCAGTAAGGGCAGGAGCAGATCATGGATATCCAAACATTAACTTTCCTGATTGTCGGCGCCACTTTCGCGCTGTACATCGGTATCGCGATCTGGTCCCGCGCCGGATCTACCCACGACTTTTACGTTGCCGGTGGCGGCGTCCACCCGGTGGCCAACGGTATGGCCACGGCAGCGGACTGGATGTCGGCGGCATCCTTTATTTCCATGGCGGGCCTGATCAGCTTTATGGGCTACGACGGCGCCGTGTACCTGATGGGATGGACCGGCGGTTACGTGCTGCTGGCACTGTGCCTGGCGCCGTACCTGCGCAAGTTCGGTAAATTTACCGTGCCGGCCTTTATCGGCGACCGCTACTACTCCAACACCGCGCGCACCGTGGCGGTGATCTGTGCGGTGTTTGTGTGCTTTACCTATGTGGCCGGGCAGATGCGCGGCGTGGGTGTGGTGTTCTCGCGCTTCCTCGAAGTGGACATCACCACCGGCGTCATCATCGGTATGGGTATCGTGTTCTTCTACGCGGTACTCGGCGGCATGAAAGGCATTACCTACACCCAGGTGGCCCAGTACTGTGTACTGATCTGCGCCTACCTGGTACCGGCCATTTTTATCTCCATCATGATGACCGGCCACGTGATTCCGCAGATCGGCTTTGGCTCCGAACTGGCAGATGGTTCCGGTACCTACCTGCTGGACAAGCTGGATGGATTGTCCACGGAACTGGGTTTTGCCGAGTACACCTCGGGGACCAAAAGTACCATTGATGTGTTCTTTATCACCGCCGCCCTGATGGTGGGTACCGCGGGCCTGCCCCATGTGATCGTGCGCTTCTTTACCGTACCCAAGGTGCGCGACGCGCGTAAATCTGCCGGCTGGGCACTGCTGTTTATCGCCCTGCTGTACACCACTGCGCCGGCCATCGCCACTTTTGCACGGGTGAACATGATCGACACCATCAACGGACCGGAAGCACAGGGTACTGCCCATGAAGAAGCACCGAGCTGGATCACTAACTGGGAAGCCACCGGCCTGATTTCCTGGGAGGACAAGAACGGCGATGGCAAGATGTTCTACTCCGGTGATGAGCGCAACGAGATGAAAATCGACCGCGACATCATGGTGATGGCCAACCCGGAAATCGCCGACCTGCCGGCCTGGGTGATTGCGCTGGTGGCTGCCGGTGGTGTGGCTGCGGCACTGTCCACTTCTGCGGGGCTGCTGCTGGTGATCTCGACCTCTATTTCCCACGACCTGTTGAAGCGCAACCTGATGCCGAATATCACCGACAAACAGGAACTGACCTATGCGCGGATAGCTTCTGCGGTGGCGATTGCGATTGCGGGGTATCTGGGGATCAATCCACCGGGCTTCGTGGCGCAGGTGGTGGCATTCGCCTTCGGGCTTGCGGCATCGTCGTTCTTCCCGGCCATCATCATGGGTATCTTCAGCAAACGCATGAACAAGGAAGGTGCAATCGCCGGCATGATTTCCGGTATCACCTTCACTGCGCTGTACATCGTCTACTTCAAGTTCATCAATCCCGCGGCGAATACCCCCGACCACTGGTGGTTCGGTATTTCACCGGAAGGTATCGGTACCCTGGGTATGATCGTGAACTTTGCGGTAGCCACGGTGGTCGCGCGCTTTACCGCAGATGCGCCGAAAGATGTGCAGCAGCTGGTGGCGGATATCCGCTTCCCGAAAGGCGCCGGTGAGGCCACTGCCCATTGATTGCCGTTGATTTAGACGCGCTTGACGCCGGGAGCCAGGCTCCCGGCTGACCTTCCAACCAATCAGTCTTCTCTTGGTTTCGACGAGGCCCTCAGACCTTCCCTAAAAATCTGGAGGTGCCTCGTCTTTTTCCCGTCTGAACTTTCCCTGGCCGCGGTTTGCGCGCCCGAGCTGTCTAAACTGATTGCCACGCCAGAAGCGCAACTTCCTTATTGTCGTCGGGCACAGTAACGCAACCCTCACTGCGCATGCCCAGCTTTTCCAGCAGTGCGATAGAGCGCGGATTCGCCGGTGACACAATAGCGACGATACGTTTTAGCCCCAGGCCGTTGCGGGCAAAATCCATCACTGCCTGTGCTGCTTCCAGGGCGTAGCCCCGCCCGCGATACTGCGGCAGAAAGGCATAGCCAATATCCACGTCATCGAGAAAGTCACGCTTGACCAGGCCGCAGAGACCAACGGCTGTTCCGTCCTTCAAGGCTACCTTGTACATACCAAAGTTGTGCCGGCGGTAGGATGCCACCGGGCCCTTTTCGATATAGTCCTGCGCTTCCTGCACGGTGCGCACACCGCGGTCGGCCACGTTATGGATAAAGTCCGGGTCATTCAGAATAGCGAGCATCAGTTCGCCGTCTTCCCGGGTGAGTTCACTGATTGCCAGCCTGGCGGTTTTGCGGTTAAACATGGGGGAGCGTCCATACACAACAGAATGCCGGTAAGGCTAGCGCAGCGAGTGCAGGAATTGAAGATGCCGCTCGTATTGGGAGAGGATATCGGTGAGCAGTTGATCCGTGGTCCAGCCCATCACATCATAGTCCTGCCCACCTTCGCTCAGGTGCACTTCCGCACGGAAATATTTGTCCGGTGAACCGTCATCGTACTCGTCATCGAGCTCCGCATCCGGGTCTGAGGCATTGGGCTTCAGGTGCGCCTTGGGGTAGATCGCGTAGACAAAATCCACCTCTTCCCCCTGGTACACGTGGAGCTTGAGGGTGTGGTTCTGCGATTCGAATAGGGTCTTGAAGCCGTTTTTCTCCATCTCTTCGGCAAAGCGACACAGTGCGGGCTCGCCCACTTCCCGGATATAGCTGCGCACCTCTTCCAGCGAGGGGAGTTGTACCAGGTTGCGCAACCGCCTCTCCCACGACACCGGGTTGCGCGCGGTGATCGGCGCTACCGGTGCGCTCTGGGCATCCCGCTTGGCGGTGTCCGTACGCAGGGCCTTGATCAGACCGTAAATGGCCGCCAGCAGTATCAGTGAGAAGGGCAGGGCGCTGGTAATGGCTGCCGTCTGCAGCGAGCTTAGCCCTCCAGCCACCAGCAGGGCGATGGCCACCACGCCGATAATTGCGGACCAGAATATGCGCTGCCATAGCGGTGTATCGTCGCGGCCGTGGGAGGCGAGCATATTCATCACCATGGCCCCGGAATCCGCCGAGGTCACAAAGAAAATGACCACCAGCACAATGGCGATAAACGAGAGAATGTTGGAGAGCGGGAACTGGTCGAGAAATTCAAACAGGGCCAGGGACTGGTCCTGCTTGATGATCTCGGCGAGGAAGTCCATGCCCTCTACACGGATCATCTGGATGGCGGAATTCCCGAACACCGTGAGCCAGAGAATCGTGATTAATGTCGGCACCATCAGCGAGCCGATGGCGAACTCCCGGATGGTGCGGCCGCGGGAAATGCGCGCAATAAAAATACCCACAAACGGTGACCAGGACAGACACCAGCCCCAGTAGAAAATGGTCCAGCCACCAATCCAGTCGGTGGGCGCATACGCATACAGGTTGAACGTGCGGTTGACCAGTACCGACAGGTAGCTGCCAAAGTTCTGCACGAATGCCTGCAGCAGATAGACGGTGGTACCCATGATCAGCACCGCGAATAGCAGCAGTGCAGCGAGCCCCATATTCAACTGCGACAGCCGGCGGATGCCGGTATCCAGTCCGACTACCACCGACACCGTCGCCAGTGCGGTGGTTACCACAATCAGTATCACCTGTACCCCGGTGCCCACCGGGACCCCGAAAAGATGATGCAGCCCGGAATTCATCTGCAGCACACCAAACCCCAAGGTGGTGGCGACACCGCACACGGTGCTGACGATGGCAAAGATATCCACCGCATGACCGATGGGGCCGTGAATCTTTTCTCCGATGATGGGGTACAGCGCCGAGCGCAATGTCAGGGGCAGGTTGTGGCGGTAACTGAAATAACCGAGGATCAACGCCACCCCGGCAAAAATCGCCCATACGTGGAAGCCCCAGTGGAAAATACTGAGTACCATCGCCTGGCGCGCCGCCTCGACGGTGCCAGCCTCGGCGTCCGGTGGATCCATGAAGTGCATCACCGGTTCCGCCACGCCGAAAAACAGCAGGCCGATCCCGATGCCGGCGCAGAACAACATGGCCACCCAGGACCAGAAGCCATAATCGGGTTTGGAGTGTTCCGGTCCCAGGCGGATATCTCCGAGCCGTGAAAGACTGATCACTAGTACGGTAACCAGCAGGATCGCCACGATCAGCACATAGTACCACCCCATGTAAGTGACGATGGTGGTCTGCAGGCTTTTGAAGAAGGCTGTTGCTTCGTCTTTGAAAATCACCGCGAATGCCACCAGCAATAGCAGTACTGCGGTAGAGGTATAGAACACCGGCGGGTTGAAGCGGGCGGGACTCTCCTGCTGCGGATTTTTCATGGCTGGCCTGTTGGTTGGATTGACGAAGCGACGACCCCGTTACAGGTGGCGGAACAGGATCAGCGCAATGTGTGCAGGAACTGCAGGTGGCGCTCGTACTGCGACACCATGTCGGTGAGTAACTGGTCTTTGGTCCAGCCCATCACATCGTAGTCCTGGCCGCCCTCATAAAGGTGGACTTCCGCACGAAAGTATTTGTCCGGAGAGCCGTCGTCGTAACTGTCGTCCAGCATCTGTTCGGGGTTGCTGGCGTCGGGCTTGATGGTGGCTTTGGGGTAAATACCGTAGATAAAGCTCGCTTCTTCGCCCTGGTGGACTTCCAGCTGGATGGACTGGTTTTTACCTTCGGTGACTGCCGCCTCGTAGCCGTTCTTGTGCATCTCCGCGGCAAATTCATCCAGCGCCGGTTTGCCGATATCGCGAATATACTCATGCACTTCGCTGAGTGACGGCAGTTGCAGGGCATTTTTCAGGCGTCGTTGCCAGGTGACAGGGTTGCGCGCGCTGATGGGGGCGACGATGGCGGTCTGGGTAATCCGTTTGACGGTGTCCGTGCGCAGTGCCTTTACCAGCCCGAACATGGCAATCAACAGGATAGCGGAGAAGGGCAGGGCGCTGGTGATCACTGCGGTTTGCAACGAGCCAAGGCCGCCGGCGAGCAACAGTGCAATGGCAACCACACCGATCAGGGCACACCAGAAAATGCGCTGCCACAGCGGTGTTTCATCGCGTCCGTGGGAAGACAGCATATTGACCACCAGCGCTCCGGAATCCGCGGAGGTGACGAAGAATACGATCACCATCAGTACCGCAACAAAGGAAAATGCCGAAGAAAAGGGAAACTGCTCCAGAAACTGGAACAGCGCCACCGACTGGTCCGCGGCCACAGCCTCACCCAGTTGCGTCAGCCCCTGGTCGAGGATCATATGGATGGCGGAGTTGCCGAAGAAAGTCATCCACAGCATGGTCACCAGCGCCGGTACCAGCATGGCCCCAATCACGAACTCGCGGATGGTGCGCCCGCGGGAAATACGGGCAATAAACAGGCCGACGAACGGCGACCAGGACATCCACCAGCCCCAGTAGAGAATGGTCCAGCCGCCCAGCCAGTCCGTGGGTTCATAGGCGAACAGGTCGAAGGTCTTGCTGACGATCTCCGACAGGTAGCTGCCGAAATTCTGCACGAACGTCTGCAGCAGGTACACGGTGCTACCCAGCAGCAGCACCATGATCAGCAGGATGCCGGCCAGGGTCATATTGAGTTGCGAGAGGCGTTTGATACCGGCATCCAGGCCGAGTACTACCGAAATGGTGGCGAGAATGGTGGTGATGATGATCAGCGCCACCTGGACACCCGGTCCCACGGGTAACCCGAACAGGTGGTGGAGACCGGAGTTGATCTGCAATACGCCGTAGCCGAGCGTGGTCGCGACACCACATACGGTGCCGACAATGGCGAATACATCTACCGCGTGGCCGATTGGGCCGTATATCCGGTCGCCAATCATGGGGTAGAGCGCCGAGCGCAGGGTCAGTGGCAGTTTGTGGCGGTAACTGAAATAGGCCAGGATCAGCGCGACAATGGCGTAAATAGCCCAGGCGTGGAATCCCCAGTGGAAAAATGTCAGCACCATGGCCTCACGGGCGGCGAATACCGTTCCGGTTTCCCCAACCGGAGGTTCCAGGTAGTGCATTACCGGTTCCGCAACGCCGAAGAACAACAGGCCGATACCCATACCGGCAGAGAACAACATGGCAAACCAGGAGGTGAAGTCGTAATCCGGTTCCGCGTGCTCCGGGCCCATTTTTATACTGCCGAAGCTGGACATGGCGATGGCAATGGTGCCGATCAGGATGATGGCCACGGTCATCACGTAGTACCAGCTCATGTGCGCCACAACCCAGGCCTGCAGCGACTGGAACATCGACGTGGCGTGGTCGGGCAGGAGTACCGCGTAGGCCACCATCAGCAGCAGTGCGGCAGTTGCGGAATAAAATACCGGAGGGTTGAAATGTGCCAGTTGTTCGTTACCGTTGTCGCTCATATTACTCATCGTATATTTGTCCGGATTCAGTTACCTGGCATTTCTCGGCTCGGTGCGCGGGTATAATTTTGCGCCTTTTCGACTTAGCATAGACGATCGTATTGCCTATAAGCGTAACGAATAAAGATGTCATTTGATATGTTGATAATTTCTCGAACACTGGCGATTCCACTGGCTGAAGTGGAAATGCACGCGATGCGCTCAGGTGGTGCCGGCGGGCAGAATGTCAACAAGGTATCCACTGCCATTCACCTGCGTTTTGACGTACAGGCATCCAGCCTGCCGCAAGAGATCAAATCCCGTCTGCTAGCCTTGCGTGACCAGCGTATCACCGCGGAAGGTGTGGTGGTTATCAAGGGCCAGCGGTTTCGCACCCAAGAGAAAAACCGTGCGGACGTGCTGGAACGGTTGCGGGAGCTGATCGCCAGTGTATTGGTAACACCCAAAAAACGCTTGCCCACCAAACCCACCAGGGGATCAAGGGAGCGGCGCCTGAAGAGCAAAACCCGCCGTGGGCAAGTCAAATCCATGCGCGGAAAAATTTCCGACTATTGATTGTCGTTGACGAAGTAAATAAAGGATAAGACATGAGCAAACGCTATGACGCGCAGGCGCTGCAACAGTTTGCCAGCGCACTGTTTGCGACTACCCGTATAGATTCGGAGCGTGCGGATGTGATGGCAGACATTTTTCTGCAGGCAGACCTGATGGGTTTTACCACCCACGGTCTGAACCGGGTAGCGAGCAATCTGCAATGGTTGCAGAGCGGTGCATCCCGGATTGCAGGGGAGCCTCATGTGCTGTCTGATCGCGGCAATTGCTTCAACTGGGATGCCGAGTTCCTGCCCGGCCCCTGGGCGGTGACCAGGGCCGTTGATGAAGCGCTGGCACGGGTTGAAGAGCACGGCGTGGTGAGCGCCACCATCCGCCGCAGCCAGCATATAGCCTGCCTCGCCGCGTACCTGCCGAAAATCGTCGAGAAAAACTGTGTTGGTATCCTGACCTGTTCCACGCCGTCCGAGAACACCGTGGCGCCGCAGGGTAGCAAGACACCGCTGTTTTCCGCCAATCCCATCGCCTTCTGCGCACCTGCGGGAGATTATCCACTGCTGTTTGATATCAGCATGTCTGCCACCGCCGGCGGTTACGTGGCGCGGGCGGAACGCGAGGGCCGGAAATTGCCCCACCCGTACCTGAAAGATCGCGATGGAAATATCTCCGATGATCCCGCGGCCTTTACCGACGGTGGCAGTATTCTGCCGGTGGGTGGCGCGGATCACGGATACAAGGGGGCGGCGCTATCGGCGATGCTCGAAGTGCTGTCGATGGCGCTCGGAGGTTATGGCCGCGCGGATGACGCCGGGGACGATGACGAAGCCAATTCCGTATTCCTGCAAATCATCGATCCCAAGGCTTTCGGCCCGGAGAATCGGTTTTTGCGGCAAACCGCTGCACTGCTGCAACTGTGGGAAACCTGTGAAAGTGACAGCGGTGAGCCGGTGCGGGTACCCGGTCGACGGGCGTGGCAATTGCGCCGCGAGCAGCTCGCCAACGGCGTGCGCCTGTATCCGACAGTCGTGGAAGACTTGCAGGCCCTTGCCAAAGAGTACGCAATCCCCATGCCAGCTGTCTTGAGTTGACCGCTGCTGCGACGGAGGATATTTCGGGAATGTCATCGGGGCGTATTGTTCTACTTGTATTTTTCCGCTGCGGCGCGAAATGGGTCTAGGATAGGGGGAAACTGTCACATAAACATCTCAAATAATTAGAGGTTGCAGCCAAAAGGAGAACCTTGGCGATGGAAGATCTGGTCCGCATGACTGCGCTGGAACTGTTGAGTGGCTATCGACAAAAGCACTTTTCCCCAGTAGAAGCGACGCGGGCCATGCTCGCCCAGATCGAACGCTGCAATCCGGTGGTCAACGCGTTTAACCTGGTGGACGAAGAGACCACCCTGGCTGCGGCGCGGGCGTCTGAAGCGCGCTATCACTCCGGAGATATCCGCGGCCTGCTGGACGGCGTGCCGGTAGCCATCAAGGATGTATTCCTTACCGCCCAGTGGCCCACCATCAAGGGCTCCAAGACCATCGACCCGAAAACCACCCTGGGCAAGGAGGCGCCCAGTGTTGCGGCGTTGAATCGACACGGCGCAGTACCGCTGGGGAAAACCACGACCCCGGAATTCGGCTGGAAGGGCGTCACCGATAATCCGGTGGACGGTGTTACCCGCAACCCCTGGGACCCGAGCAAAACTGCCGGGGGCTCCAGCGGCGGCAGTGCCGCGGCGGTGCCGCTGGGTATGGGGCCGCTGGCGCTGGGTACCGATGCCGGCGGTTCCATTCGTATCCCCGCGGGTTTCAGCGGACTGGTCGGCTTGAAACCCAGCTTCGGTGAAGTGCCCCACTGGCCCGCCAGCCCCTTCGGCACTCTCGCTCACGCCGGCCCCATGACCTGGACCGTGGCGGACTGCGCGCTGTTGATGAATGTGCTTTGTGAAGCCGATGTGCGCGATACCAATGCCATTCCCCGGCGCAATATTGACTACCTGGCGGCGATACAGGGCGAGCCGCAAGAACTGTTGCGCGGGGTAAAAATAGCCTTCAGTGCCACCCTGGGATATGTACAGGTGGACCGGGAAGTGGAAGAAACCGTGCGCGAAGCGGCAAAGCTTTTGCAATCGCTCGGGGCGGAAGTCTCGGAAGTCGCGCCGGGGTTTGACGATCCCCTCGCCGCATTTGGCCATCTGTTTTACGGCGGTGCCGCCAATGCGCTGCGCAATATCAGCAAGAAACAGCGCATGCTGATGGATTCACAACTGGTCGCGGTTGCGGACAGGGCCGCGCAACTGACCATGCTGGATTACCTGGAGGCGGTGAACGAGCGCATGGCACTTTGCGAGCGTATGGCGCTGTTCCATAAAAAGTACGACCTGCTGCTCACTCCCACACTGCCGATCACCGCATTCGCCGCCGGGCGCGAGGTCCCGGAAGACTGGCCGAGTACCCGCTGGCCCTCGTGGACGCCCTATACCTATCCGTTCAATCTCACCGGGCAGCCGGCCATCTCGGTGCCCTGTGGTTTTGCCACCAGTGGCCTGCCCATTGGCCTGCAAATGGTGGGCGCGCGGTTTGACGATACAGCGGTACTGCGCGCAGCCCAGGCGTACCAGCTTGCGGCACCACTGACCGACGTGCGCCCGCAGCTGTTTTATGAGAACTCGCCGGAGGAACAAAGCGCGTGAGCCGGTTGGATTTTGATTTTTATGAATCGGAAGATCCGGTCTGGAATCCCGCGCTGTTGACGATTCCCGTCCCCGGTATCCGCAAAATGGTGAACATGGCGGCGACCCTGGAGGACGTGATTCATCTTTCCATCGGTCAGCCGGATGCACCCACGCCGCCCCATGTGATTCAGGCGACGGTCGACGCGCTCAATGCGGGGCAGACCGGATACACCATGGATGCGGGCCTGCCGGAATTGCTGGACGCCCTGGCGGAATATTACGGTGAGCGCTCCGGTCGCTATATTTCCCCGGAAAATATTCTGGTTACCACCGGTGCGACGGAGGCGATCTACCTCGCACTTACCGCGGTATCTGCGCCGGGGCGGGAATTTATTGTGCCGGATCCTTCGTTCATGCTGTACGCGCCATTGATTCGCATGAACGGTGGCGAGGTGAAGTACGTACCGACCCGCGCCGAGAACCACCACCAGCTGGATCCGCAGGACGTCCTCGACGCGATCGACAGCAACACGCACGCAATCATCCTGAATTCCCCGAGCAATCCCACCGGTACGGTTTATCCGCGGGAAACTGTGGAAACCATCGTGCAGGAGGCGGCCTACCGGGGTATTTATGTGATCAGTGACGAGGTTTACGATCACCTGATCTACGACAAACGCGGCAGCGACAACTATGCCAGTGTGCTGTCCTGTTGCTCCGACCTCGATCACGTGATGGTGATCAGCAGCTTTTCCAAAACCTTCAGCATGGCGGGAATGCGCATAGGCTGGCTAATCGCCAGCCAGGGGGCGATCCGCAAACTGCGCCGCTACCACATGTTCACGACCACTGTTGCCAATACTCCCTGTCAGTGGGCGGGCGTCGCGGCGCTCAAGGGGGACCGCAGTTTTATTGATGAGACGGTCAATACCTACCGCAAACGCCGCAACCGGCTGGTGGAGCTGGTAGAGCAGACCCCTTTTCTGGAGGGCTATGTGCCGGACGGCGCTTTCTATATGTTTCCGTCGCTGCCGGAAGGGGTGAATGGCAACAATGTGGCCCTGCGCCTGCTGCGGGAAACCGGTGTGTGTACCATCGCCGGGGATACCTTTGGCGAGAGCAGCCGCAATGCACTGCGCTTCAGTTACGCCACGTCCATCGAAAACATCGAGCGGGCCTTTGAGCGCATTATTCCGTGGATGGAAAAGCAGGATTTTGCCTGAGGTGATTTTGTTTTTTTAGCGCTACTGCGGCAAAGCCGAAGGCCGCTCCGGGGCGGGCGTGAATACGGCTGCGAACAGCGCCGGCGGTGCCTCAGGGCTGCTGCACATCGTCGCTGGAGGGTTGGATCTGCTGCACCAGCATTTCTGCAGTCTTGGTGGCGTTATAGTCCATGATCAGCTGCGGTTCGTCGGTGAACACCCCGTCGGCACCCATGGCCGCGACCAGGTGCAGGTCGTGGGGGTTGTTGACGGTAAATACGTAGGTCTTGAGCCCGCGCCGGTGCCCGTCGTCGACCATTTCCGCGCACACAAAATCCATGCTCAGGTGAAGGGAGTAGGCCTGTAGTGGTTCCGCGCTGGCGGCCAGGTCCAGAGGGACACCATCGATCAGCACCCCGCGGCGCACTTCCGGGATCAGTTTCAGGCAGTCGTAAACCTGGCGGTGGTCGAAAGAGGAGAGAATGTACTGCTCGTAGGTAGCGCCGTTATCCCGCACGTAGGCCTCGATTTCCCGCGCTGCCAGGGCCGCGCAATTGGGGCCTTTCAGTTCGATATTCAGCTGGACATTATTGCCCACCAGCTCCAGCACTTCCCGCAGGGTGGGTACCTGCTCGCCACCGGGCAGCAGTCGCTTGCGCAGTACTTCCGGCGCCAGCTCCGTCAGCAGTTCCTGACCCGCCAGCAGCCGGCCCAGGCGCCGGTCGTGTTTGACGATCAGTTCACCTCCCACATTCCACACATCGATCTCGACGCCGTCGATATCGAATTCCAGCGCGTGGGTAATGGCCTGCAGGGTATTTTCCGTGGCCCGCTTGGGGTATCCGCGGTGAGCGAAGCAGAACATATGATCGGTTGTACGCATCTCTACGGCCACTATAGGGGGATCTCCCAAGGGTCTGATAAAAGTATGACCAGCGAGTGACAGCCACACAATCGGTAACCGGTATTTTCACCGCAGTTTTTATATTGTTTATTTCATGCGGGCCGCGTGTATATAGCGCTCGGTTTTAGAGGGGGCGGGTGGGAGTCAGTGCCCGGCGGCGAGCGGGGTGGCGAGAGGGGCGGGGAGGGCGGTAAGGCCGGGAATTACTCCCCGGCCAGTGCGCGGTAGCGGCCGCGGTGGAAAATCAGCGGCTCGCCACCGGTAGCGGAAAATTCCAGCACTTCACCCAGCAGGATGGTGTGGTCGCCACCTTCGATATTCTGTGCGCGGCGGCAGTGAAACAGGGCCGCACAGTCATCCAGTTGCGGCACGCCGCCTTTGCCCTGGTGCCACTTCACCTGGCCGAACTTGTCTGCACCGCGCCCGGCAAACAGGTTGGAGACATGTTGCTGGTCACCTTTGAGGATGTGGACGGCAAAATACTCGCTTTCGGTGAAGGCACTGTAACTGAGGGCGGATTTGTCGATGCTCCAGAGGATCAGGGCCGGATCCAGGGAGACGGAGTTGAAGCTGTTGACGGTCATGCCCACCGGTTGGCCACTGCTGTCCACGGTAGTGACGACGGTCACTCCAGTGGCGAACTGGCCCAGGGTGTCGCGCAGGGCGCGGCTGCACTCTGCGGGGCTGTCGCCGGCAGTGGTCTGTGTTGCGGAGGAGGCGGGTTTACTGGATGCCGTCATACTGCGTTCAAATGTTGCTCAAAATTTGTGCTGGCGGCCATTCTACGGGAAAAGGCACCGCTTTGCGTTATTTTCTTTAAATTGTGGGCTTTGGATCCCGAACTTCGGATCTTGCGCCGATCAGGGCATCAACGGCGCGCATTCGCTGCTCAGGCGCTCCCGCTCGGTAATGGCGCTGCCGGTCAGGGCGAAGCCCAGCAGCTCGCCATCGCCGCCGCGGAATTCCGCGCGCACGCCATCGTCACTGCCATCGATGTGCCACTCGCCTGTCGCGCCGGCGCGGGGCGGGCAGACCACGGTGGGGCGCAGGGTGGTTTTTACCGCCACCGGTAGGCTGCCGTAATGGACGTCGCTCGGCTCCCCGGTCAGGTTGCGCGCCAGGGCGCGGGCGCTCTGGGTGAGCGGGGCGACGAAATAGAGGCTGTGGCCATCGACTTCGGCGCAGTCGCCGAGGGCGAAAATGTGCTGGTCGCTGGTCCGCAGCTGGCGATCGGTGACGATGCCGCGGTTCACCGCAAGGCCCGCGGCTGCGGCGATGGCGGTGTTGGGGGTGAGGCCCAGGGCCGCCAGGGCCAGATCGGCGACAATTTCACTGCCGTCCGCCAGTTGTGCGCGAATACTGCTGCCGTCGCGAGACAGGTCGCTGACGCCGGCGCCAAAATGGAAGCGCACACCAGCCTGTTGCAGGGACTTCTGGATATCGCGTCCCGCTTCCTCCGGCAGCAGCGCAGCCAGTGGCCAGGGCTGCAGGTCCACCACGTCCACGTCAAAACCGGCCTGCACCAGGTCATTGGCAAATTCGCATCCGATCAGCCCGGCGCCGATCAGCAGTACGCGCCGGCGGTGGGCAAGCGCGGTGCGGAAGCGGTGGTAGTCCGCCAGGCTGTTGACCCGGAACAGGCGCGACAGACCGTCGCCACTGATGGCGGGCAGCGGCGCGCAGCTGGCGCCGGTGGCGAATACCAGGCGGCTGTAGCGCAGCTCCGCGCGGACTCCGCCGCTGTCTGAGACCAGGGTCAGCAGTTTCGCCTGGCGATCCAGATGGGTGACGTGGGTGTGTACCAGGATCTCGATCTTCAGGTCCCGGGCCATGTCCTCTGCGCTACTGGTGGCGAGCTGCTGCGGCGTCTTGCCGTGGGTGAGGGACGCGGACAGCAGCGGCTTGGAATAGAAGGTGCCGTCGTCGCCGGTAATCAGCACCACCGGGGTGCGCTGATCCAGCTTGCGGAATTCTTTTGCCAGGTGGTAGCCGGCGAGGCCGCTGCCGATGATGACCAGGGGGTCTTCACTGCTCTGCTCGACTGGGGCCACCGCTTGCTCGGGCTCCGCCTGCGGGGCTTCGTCGGCCGGCGTGGCCAGCACCATATCGAAGTCTTCTTTACCTACACCGCATTCCGGGCAGGTCCAGTCGTCGGGAATGTCTTCCCAGCGGGTGCCGGGGGGAATGCCCTCCTCGGGGGCGCCTTTGGCTTCGTCGTAGACCCAGCCGCACACCATGCACTCCCAAATCCGGTGGGCGTTGCCGGGAGTGGGGGAACCGGTGGGTGCGGCAGCAGAGGACTCGCTGACTGCCTGCTCCTGCGCTGCGGGGGCGGTGTCACTGTTGGCGCCGGCGGCAACCTCGACCATGGCGAACTCGCCCTTGGTGGCGCCGCACTCGGGGCAGGTCCAGTCTTCCGGGATATCTTCCCAGCGGGTGCCGGGCGGAATGCCATCATCCGGCGAGCCTGTGGCCTCGTCGTAAATCCAGCCACAAATCTGGCATTCCCAAACACGAAAGTCGGACATGGATACCCCTGGGGACAACATAATTCTTGAGGCTGGCTGTAGTGGCCAGCAATTTTTCAGGAGGGGGAGTGTAGGGAAAAAGCGGCGTAAAGTTAACTGGTACCCACGGTTCAGTCGTGTCCATCGGGACCTTTACGGGGAACTTCGCGGGGAGCTTCATACGGGCGCGCCCGGCGCTGGCTGCGCCGGGAACGGGGAAGTCCCGAATGCCCGGTTAGCCGGCGCTCTCTTCGCTGCGCTGGGCGATGGCGGTGAGCGCGCGGTGGTAGGTCTCGCTCAGCTTGTCGGTGCTGTCCACGGTTACCTGCAGGTCGTTGACCAGCCCGTTGTCGAGGCCGTACACCCAGCCGTGTACCGACAGCTCCTGGCCCCGCTCCCACGCGTCGCGCACGATACTGGTCTGGCACACGTGCACCACCTGTTCCAGCACGTTCAATTCGCACAGCAGGTCTACCTGCTGTGATTCCGGGAACAGTTTGATCAGGGTATGGTGTTTGTCGCGCACGTCCTTGATGTGGCGCAGCCAGCTTTCAATCAGTCCCAGGCGCTTGTCCTGCAGCGCAGCGGCAACACCGCCGCAGTCGTAATGGCCGACCACCATGATGTGTTTGACCTTGAGCACCTCGACCGCAAACTGTACAACCGACAGGCAGTTGAGGTCCGAGTGCACCACCACGTTGGCGACATTGCGGTGTACGAACAGCTCTCCCGGTAGCAAATCCACAATCTGGTTGGCGGGCACACGGCTGTCGGCACAGCCGATCCACAGGTATTCCGGCGATTGTTGTTTGGAGAGCTTGAGGAAAAAATCGGGTTTTTCGCGGCGGGTGGATTCGGACCAGACGCGGTTTTTCTGGATCAGGTCTTGAAGCTTGGACAAGGCGTGTATCCTGCTGAGGGTATTTAACAGGGCAGGATAGCCTGTTTGTCATTTTACGCCAACAAACTTGAGCGTTCGGGTAATCGGCGGCCTGTAATTCCGGGCGCCATCTGCTAACCTGCTGCGCGATTAATCGTTAGGGGAATCTGGACATGGGCGTGCGCAATTCAGTGATCCGGCACAAGCGAAGATTGAACCGTCACGGCACTCCGCTGGGTAAACGGCGGCAGAAAGTCCGCTGGCTTCTGGCACAGCGCGCCCGGGTGCGCGCTTACCGGCGATCGTATGAGGAGCGTGAGGCCGCCGCTGACGAACAGATAACAGATTCCAACGCCGACCAAATGCAGTAGTGAGTGAGCACAATATGGTACCGAACAATCAGGCCGCCGCAGCCGATCTGGAAATCCGGATTGCAGACCTTGCCGATCCGTCAGACCGCCGGGATTTTTTGGCACTGTTGGATGAATATGCACGGGACCCGTTCGGTGGCGGTGAGGCGTTGCCGGAGGTCTGTCACCGGGAGCTGCCGGAAAAGCTGGTTGAGTTTCCGGGTGCCTTTACCGTGCTCGCATACCGCGATGGCAAGCCCCTGGGGCTGACGAACTGTTTCATGGGCTTTTCAACTTTCGTGTGCAAGCCGCTGGTGAATATTCACGACGTGGTGGTAAGCGAGGCGGCGCGCGGCGTCGGCGTGTGTACCGCGATGATGGATAAGGTGGCGGAAGTGGCCCGCGAGCGCGGTTGCTGCAAGATCACTCTGGAAGTGCTGGAGAAGAACCACCCGGCGCGGGCGGCCTACCGCAAGTGTGGCTTCAAGCCTTACGCGCTGGATGAGGAATTCGGGCAGGCGGAGTTCTGGCAGCGGTATCTTTGAACAGTACTAAAGACCTTGACGCTAAGGTGGCGATGCCGGGTGCTGCCTTGTGAGACCTTCTAAAACAGGGATGTTTTAGAAGAGCCCCCAGGGATGGGTTCACGGCGTGTCTCACAAGGCAGCACCCGGTAGCGTCACCGCCACCAGATTTATTCAGAACCGGGATTAGCGATTCAGCAGTCCCTTCACCGCATTGGGGAGGTCCGCCGGCAGCAGGATGTTCTTGGCGTTGGTGGAGGTGGACAGTTCTTCCAGTGCGTTGATATAGCGCTCGCCCAGCAGGTACATGACCGGCATTTCCTTGTCGCCGATGGCCTGGGTGACCCGCTCGATGGCTTCGCGGCTGGCGTCTGCCAGGACTACCTGGGCCTTGGCATCGCGCTTGGAGGCTTCCAGGCGGCCATCGGCCTCGAGAATTGCCGCCTGCTTTTCACCTTCGGCGCGGGTGACGGTGGCGCGGCGCTGGCGTTCCGCGGCGGCCTGTTCTTCCATCGCCTTCTGCATGGTGGCAGAGGGGTTGATGTCCTGGATCTCCACCGTCTTCAGGTTGATGCCCCAGTCCGCGATATCGTCGGAAATGGCTTCTTTCAGTTTTGCCTTGATCAGGTCGCGCGAGGACAACGCGGCGTCCAGTGACATCTCGCCGACGATGGAGCGCAGCGCGGTCTGCACCAGATTCTGGATGGCAATTTCATAATCCTCTACGCCGTATACCGCTTTCTCCGGAGAAACGATGTTGATATAGGCGACAGCATTGGCAATGATGGTGGCGTTGTCTTCGGTGATGACTTCCTGGGACGGAATGTCCAGTACGATATCCTTGGTGGTGACCTTGTAGGGCACCTGGTCCACGTAAGGGATGATCACATTCATGCCCGGGTTGAGGGTGCTGTGATATTTGCCCAGGCGCTGCACTATGTGCTTGGAACCCTGGGGCACGATGCGAATACCCATGCCCACGGTGATGACCACCAGCACAACCAGTGCGATAACTACCGATAATCCTTCCACTTGAATCTTCCCCCTGAAAATAAAAAGGCAGCCCGGCTCTTTGAGCGTCGGCGGCTGCGGTTATGTTTGCTTTGTCAATGAATGAGTGCGGTGTCAGTGCGGAGTGACCACCAGGGTGTTGCCGGAAATATCCTGCACCCGTACCCGGTCGCCGATGGACACTTCCGCGTTGCAGATAAAGGTCCATTCGTCTTCACCGAGAACCGGCGCGGGAAAGCGCAGGCGCCCGCGCGATTTGCCGCTGTTGGACTCGATTACCGAACCCACCTGGCCAGTGAGGGCCTCGAACGCCATGCCGGAGGTGGTGCGGTCTTTCCACTTGGGCTGCATTTTTTTATGCCAGAACACCACCAGCCCCAGGGACAGCGCGGCCCACAGTAACAACTGCACGGTGATGGGCATGCTAACGCCCAGCAGGAGCAATCCTATGGCCAGCGCGGAGAGGCCAAACCAGAAAAGTATAAAGCCGGAAACAAAAATTTCGGCGGTAACCAGCAGCAGGCCGAGCACCAGCCAGTGCCAGTAGGCGATGTGTGCATTGAGCCATTCGAGCATGATGGCTTTTCTCCTTTTTATGCAGCTTGTTATGTAATGGTCGGGCGGGTTTGCGGTTGATTATGCCTTAAAACGATAAGCGCCGTTTGGCCTCATGAAATCGGGTGTTAACCGGGGCTGGAAACTACGATTTTTTGCTAATGAAAATTTCGTGATTCGGTCACAAATCCGCAGCAAATCCGCGGGCTTGTGCAATACTTTTTGCAGGCGAATGTGCCGCAATCATGCATCAAATTTGTGCGTATGTATCCCGAAAATTCACTCACTGCATCAAGAGAAATCATGGACGAAGATCTTATGCAATTAACCTCTACCCTCGCCCAGGGGCGTTACCAGTACAGCTGCGATGGGCGCGCCATGCCGGTTCAGGATGACTGGCAACTGGGGCGCGATGCGCAGGGCCGCCAGTTGCTGATCAGCCGCCGTCTGGTCGGAGAGCAGGGGCACGGTATTGAAGTGCGCGCCCTGATGAACTCGGGCCTGGTAACGGATTGCCGCGTGCTCTGGAAAGACGAGGTATCCGAGGTTAGCGCTCACTACCGGTCGGTAACCGCGGACGGTGTGCCGGTCAGCATTGATAACCCCATCGAGGCGGAATGGACCGGTCCCAATGGCCTGCAACACAACACGCTGGGTGGACAGCAGCGCTTGCTGTTTCCGCTGATGCGTATATTCATGGGGCCGCTGCTGAAGCGCTTGTCCGGCATGGAGTTCGGCTGTGAGGTGGTGGCGCCGGATATCGTCGACCCGTCACAGCGTGGCAAACTGCTGGCACCGCGGGTGAGCCACCGCCGTGCTCAGGTCGTTGCGGACGACGCCAATATCCAGGGAGTGCACGACCTGGGGCCCGACGTCAGCGTATTTTCCTACCAGGGCGACGAGGGCGAGCGGGATGCATACTGCTACGTGGACCATCGCGCTCTGCTGGTCGGATACGACTGGCCCAGCAGCACTGGTCGCCTGTGGCAGGTGCGGTTGCGGGACCTGGAGTGGTCACCGGAGCTGACTGCGCTCTGTTAGGCCCTGGCTTTGCGCTGGTTGCCGGCGTGCGACCAGGCGCGCCAAATCTCTGACCGGCTGCACATTTATCGCTCTCAATCCGTGTACACTGCGCTCTGAATTTCACCTGGAGCGCATCACTTGTCCGCTTTTCGTCTCGTGCAATCTGTTTTCCCTGCACGCATCGTATTTTCCGTGCTGGTATCCGGCCTTTCCCTGTTGCCGGTGGCCGCAGCGGCCGCTGAAGTTACAGAGGACCCTCGGGTCGTTGACGGTGAGCAGGCGCCGGCAGAGGGGGATCAGGACATCGAGCTGTTGCAGATGGACGACACCCTGCAGAGTGAGGCGAAGCGACAGGAGAACTGCCTGCGTGAGCAGCTGCTGACCGCACCGGCGAATATCACCCTGGAAGAAATGCGTATCCGCTGCAGGCTGCAGGTGATTCGCGGTTCGCAGCCGGAGCATGAGGCGCCGACTTTTGCCACGGTACCGGAAGTCGCCCCGCAACCGGAGCACGGGCCCAGAGTCAGCGAGCGCGCCCAGGCTATCCGCGACGCGGCCAACAACCCGTTTACCCTGGCATCCCATCACACCAACTACCTGCTGCCGGTGGCCTATAACCCGTCACCGAATACCGCGGGGCTGGAAGATTTTGATGTGGACGGTGACCCCGTCAGCCTGGATCACGTGGAAGTCCAGTTCCAGCTGTCGGTTCAGGTACCGGTGTGGCGGGGGTTTCTCGGCAAGGCGTCCTTTATGAGTGTCGCCTATACCAACCGTTCCTTCTGGCAGGCCTACAATTCCGATGACTCCTCGCCGTTTCGCGAAACCAATCACGAGCCGGAACTGATCATGACCTGGCTCAACGACTGGACGATCTTCGGGTTCCAAAACGTCGCCAACCAGGTCGCCTTCAACCACCAGTCCAATGGCCGCAGCGAGCCGCTGTCCCGCAGCTGGAACCGGGTCTACGCCAATTTTGCGTTCGAGAAAGACAGTGTGTTTTTCTCCTTCAAGCCCTGGTACCGGATTCCCGAGGACGACGAAGAGGACGACAACCCGGACCTGGAGTTCTACCTCGGGCATTTCGAGTTTGTCGGTGGCGTGCAGAAGGGGAATCACGTGGTCTCGCTGATGGTGCGCAACAACCTGCGCTCCGACAACAAGGGGGCGGGGGAGCTGCGCTGGAGCTTCCCCATCGGCAACCGCGTGCGCGGCTATGTGAAGTACTTCAACGGCTATGGCGAGAGCCTGATCGACTACGATGAATCAGTTCAGACCCTGGGGATCGGTTTCGAGCTGGCCCGGGGTACCGGCAGTTGATCACGGTTTGCATAACACGGTTAAGGCATGGGATTTGACGATACCTACAAGTTGAGTGCACACGCGGTCATCACCAATGATGCCGGTGAGGTACTGCAGCTGCGCGCCACCTATGCGGACAAGACCTGGGGCCTGCCCGGCGGCGCCCTGGACCTGGGGGAGACGGTACACGAGGCCCTGCACCGGGAGTGCCGAGAAGAGCTGGGGCGGGATATCGCCATCGACTACCTGAGTGGCGTTTATTACCACCGGGTATACAACTCCCACGTGTTTATTTTTCGCGCACATTTCCTCGATGAAAGCGAGATCCGGCTGTCTTCCGAACACTCCGCATTCGATTACTTTTCGCTCGATTCGCTGTCCCCGGTACAGCGGGTGCGGGTCGGCCACTGCCTTGAATTCGACGGTGAAGTTCAAAGCGCGAAATTTTAACTTGTTCTGTATTTGTGATCACAAATGCGATAGTGTGCGGGTTTGGTGGAGAGGATCCCTGAACACCTGGTTGGCGCCACACAGCGCCGATTCCCTCCATGAAAATCCGCCTTCTATGCTGAAATACAAGAACAAGATTTATGGGTTTGGAACAGACGATGCCTGACCTGGGCAACCTGAGTGAACAGCGACAGCCTCTGGAGTGCCGGGTGGCGTTGGTCAGTAATGATCGCGACCTGAGCAGCAACTGGGTCAACGCCCTGAATGCTACCGCCGCGCAGCACGAAAACCCCTTCGGCCTGCGCTTTGAATCTGTCACTACCGCGGCGCTGGAAAAGCACCTGCGGGAACAGGATCGCCTGCAGGCGCTGATCATCGACGGCGGCTGCAGTACGGAAGAACTCAGCAATGCGGAAGAGCTGGCAGATCGCATGCACGACCTGCGCGCCCAGCTCAACGTCTTTCTGGTGGCACAGAATTCCTTCCTGAGCACCCAGGGTGGGGCGCCCGCTTCGGTGCGCAAGCGCTTCGACGAGCTGTTCGACCGCCGCGAGGGCAATTTCAACCACATGTTCCGGCTGGTGCAGGCATTTATCGCCCGCCGCGCCTCCACCCCGTTTGCGGACACCCTGAAAGAATACGTCTTCAGTGCCCGCGACGCCTGGCACACCCCGGGGCACTCCGGTGGCGACAGCCTGCGCAACAGCCCCTGGGTAGGGGACTTCTATCGCTTTATGGGCGAGCACGTGTTCAATACCGACCTCTCGGTGTCGGTGCAGGTGCTCGACAGCCTGCTGGAGCCCCACTCGGTGATCCAGGAGGCCCAGGACCTGGCCGCCCAGGCCTTTGGTGCCCAGCACTCGTTTTTCCTCACCAACGGCACCTCCACCGCCAACAAGGTGGTGATCCAGCAGATTCTCGGCGGTGGTGGCAAGATCATCGTCGACCAGGCCTGTCACAAGTCGGTGCACCACGCGGTGATCATGAACCGCTGCGAGCCGATCTACCTGAAATCCACCCTGCACCCGGAGTTCGGCATCTACGGCCCGGTGCGGCGCGCGGATATCGAGCAGGCGCTGGATGAACACCCGGATGCCGGCCTGCTGGTGATCACCTCCTGCACCTATGATGGCCTGCGCTACGACCTCAAGCCGATCATCGACTGTGCCCACGAGCGCGGAGTCAAGGTGCTGATCGATGAGGCCTGGTACGCCCACGGTTATTTCCACACCGAACTGCGCCCGACTGCGCTGGAATGCGGTGCGGATTACGTCACCCAGAGCACCCACAAAATGCTTTCGGCGTTTTCCCAGGCGAGCATGATCCACGTGCAGGATCCGGATTTCGACGAGTACCGCTTCCGCGAAAACCTGAATATGTACGCCTCCACCAGCCCGCAGTACCTGATGATTGCGAGCCTCGATGTAGCGCGCAAACAGATGGTGATGGAGGGCTACGGCTGCCTGCGCCACTGCCTGCAGATGGTGGAGACCCTGCGCCGGGAAGTGGACGCCACCGGCGTGTTCCGCGCCCTGACACTGGATGACCTGATTCCCGCACCGCTGGCCGGCGACAATATCCGTCTCGACCCCACCAAGGTCACCATCGACGTCACCGCAAGCGGTTACTCCGGCAAGGAGATCCAGGTCAAACTGTTTGACCAGTTCGGTATCCAGGTGGAGAAGACCACCTACAACACCGTCAGCGTACTGGTAACCCTGGGCAGTACCGAAAGCAAACTGCTGCGCCTGGTGCACGCGTTCAAACAGCTGGCGCGTCAGCCGCGCCGGCGCAGCCATGCGGTCACCGCGCGCCAGCTGCCGGAATTTACCCGCCTGACCTGCCTGCCCGCGGATGCCTACTTCGCCGAGACCGAAGAGCTGCCATTGATGGACAACGGCGTGCTGGCGGAGAAAAAGCTGGTCGGCAGAACCTGCGCCGATGAAATCGTGCCCTATCCGCCGGGCATCCCGGTGCTGGTACCAGGCCAGGAAATCTCCGCACAGATAGTGCAGTTCCTGCAGCAGCTGTTGCAGGGACAGACCGCGACAGAAATTCACGGCCTGATTTTCCGCTCCGATGAGCCCATGTTGCGGGTGGTGTGCGAGCCGAAAAAATCCTCCGGCGACAACGTTAAGAAAGGCGTCAAAAAAGACGGCTGACTTTACTGTTTGGCCAGAACCCGCACGTGTTGCTTGGCGAATACCGGAACCTGGCTGGCCGGGTCCACCAGCTCACCGTCCTGGCGCAGCTCCCAGTGCAGGTGCGGGCCGGTTGCCTTGCCGGTGCTTCCCACTAAACCCAGGATCTGTCCCTGTTCGACCCTGTCGCCTTTGCTCACCAGGCGCTTGTCCAGGTGGGCGTAGAGGGTTTCCACGCCCTGGCCGTGGTCGATGATCACTACCTCGCCGCGGGCACCGCGGGTGCCGGAGAAGGTAACCACGCCCGACCTGGGCACCTGTACCTGGGTACCCCGGGGCGCGCCCAGGTCCATGCCCTTGTGCAGGCGCTGCTTGTTGTGATCAGCGTCCTTTATCGGCCAGGGCCGCATGCCGAAAGCAGAGGTAACCCGGGCGTCGGGTAGAGGGTTGATGAACGCTTCTGCGACCTTGCCGGCCAGTGCCAGCTGCGGCTGCAGGCCCAGGATCAGGACGCCGCCGAGGGTCAGGGACCACAGCGTTTTGCTGGAGCCCTTGCGGGCGCTCTGTTTGCCATTCAGAATATGACGGATTCTCACGGTAAAGCTCCTTTGGTTTTGCTTTGAGAATGCCGCGACAGGATCATTGCCGTGAGCTGTCGCGGTTTGGCGAAGGGTCTTTAGCATTGCCTCTGCGTAGGCCCTTCGCCGTTTCGGGTTTTCCTTTCTGAGAACCTGTTCGTCACAGCCCTGTTCCAGGGCGTCCACCGCCAATTTCGCCAGCGTTTTCAGCGGCCAGTTGAACCACAGCAGTGCCGCCATGCATTGCAGCCCCAGCACCGCCAGTGGATCGCGCCGCGCCAGGTGCTCCAGTTCGTGGCGCACTACCAGGCGAATTTGCTCCAGGGACAGGTAGTCCAGGGTCCACTGGCTGAGAACCAGGGTCGGCGTCGGCAGCGCGGCGGCAAAGGGTGAGATCCGCTCTTCTACCAATACCAGCTTTAGTGTTTTCGGTGCTCCCACCACGCCCAGGTGTCGGGCCAGTGCGCCCTCTGTCGGTAGCGTTTTGCCACGCCTCAGCAGGTTGGCCAGTCGCCAGTGGCCCAAAAACAACCTTCCCATGCCGATGGTTGCACCGATTGCCCAGATCAGGCCCCAGGCCGCGAGCAGCCACTGCCAGGAAACGACGGTATCGTTCATCTTTGCGGTGACATCGACAACCCGGGATGCCGCCTCGACCGGCACCGTCAGTGCCGGCAGGCGCAGTTCAATGGATGGGGCCGTTTCCGCGGCGGGCAGGAAGCCCAGGCAAAAGCTGGCAAAGGTCAGCACCGCTGCGGCCAGCCAGGGATCGCGCCAGCTGCTCAACCATTCCAGGCGGCGGGCCAGCAACACCAGCGCGCCCATGGCGCTGCCACCGACGATCAGGGAGATCAGGCTGGACAGTGCCAGCTGGGCAAGCCACTCAATCATCTTTGCGCCTTCTTGTTGCCTTTCTTTTTATTGCCGGGGGCAAGCAGCGCTTCCAGCTCCTTCAGTTCGCTTTCACTCAGCAGTTCGCTACCGGCGAAGAAGGACGCCGGCACCGGCCCCTTGATCTCCAGTACCCGCTCGGCAAAATCCCGCGCGTAGGCGGCCAGGGTTTTCACCTTGTCTGCGCGGGCCTCGAATACCTTGAGCCCGTGCACTTCGAAGGCCTGTAGCAGGTCCTTGTCCTGCATGCGGTCGAGGGTCTTGCGGGTGGAGGAGTAGGACCAGCCCAGCTGCGCTTCAACCTGCTGGTGGATCTCGCGGGCGCTGAGGGGGGACTGTTGCCAGAGAGCCTTGAGGATGGCCAGCTCGGATGCCGAGGGTTGCTGTTGCATTGCGGTTTGCTCTTGTGACGAGTGGGTTGAGTATGCGACAAGTGTCGCATGTGTGCAACCTGTGTCGTTACTCGGGCCCGACCTGACTGTGCGGGGAGGAGAGCAGGGTGAAAGAAGAAGGCGAGGAAGCCGGGGCGCCGAAACAATCGACAATGCAATTGCGTGACGCGCCCGGTTCGGATTTTGCGCTGTCGGTTACGGGGTGATCAGCGGATTGCCGCGCTCGATAATGGTTTTGACATCTACACCCACCGGCAGGGTGCCGGTGTTGGTAACGCCCTGGGCGCCCAGCCGTGAGGCGATAAACCCTTCCGCCACGGCGGTGTTGCCGTTTTGCATAAGCAGGTGGGATTGCATGGTCAGTGCCAGCTGGTCCACCAGATGGCGGGCGCGATACTCGATCTGGTCCATATCCGACAGTACGCTCTGCAGGTGTGCCAGCGCGCGGTCGTAGCGCAGGTCGTTGCCCTTGCTCTGTGCCAGCTCGTCCATCCAGTTGGCCAGTACTTCCGGGGTTTTGCCGATGGCCCGCAGCACATCCAGCGCCTGCACATTGCCGGAGCCTTCCCAGATCGCATTGATCGGTGCGTCGCGGTACAGGCGCGCGGTGATGAAATTCTCGATCACACCATTGCCGCCGAGGCACTCCATCGCTTCATAGGCGTGGTGCGGTGTGCGCTTGCAGATCCAGTACTTGCCCACCGCGGTACCCAGGCGCATCAGCCGCTTTTCCCGCTCATCATCGAGATGGTCGAAGGCGCGCGCCATGCGCAGGGTCATGGCCACGGAGCCTTCCACTTCCAGTTGCAGGTCCGCGAGCACATTCTGCATCAGCGGCTGGTCGATCAGGGTTTTGCCGAAAGCGCTGCGCTGACTGGCGTGGTAGATCGCCTGCAGTGCCGCCTGCCGCTGGCCGCCGGAGGAGCCGATCATGCAGTCGAAGCGGGTGGCGGAAACCATTTCGATGATCGCCGGTACGCCGCGGCCTTCCTCGCCCACCAGCCAGCCGAGGGCCCCGCGCAGCTCGATTTCCGACGAGGCATTGGAAACATTGCCCGCCTTGTTTTTCAGGCGCTGAACCTGGATCGGGTTCTTGCTGCCATCCGGGCGCCAGCGGGGTACCAGGAAGCAGGACAGGCCGCCGGGTGCCTGCGCCAGCATCAGGAAGGCATCGCACATGGGGGCGGAAGTAAACCACTTGTGCCCTACCAGTTCATAGGTGCCGTCGCCCGCGGGAGTTGCGGTGGTGGTGTTGGCGCGCACATCCGAACCGCCCTGTTTCTCGGTCATGCCCATGCCGATGGTGAGGGCACTTTTTTCGGTATGCGGGCGATTGCTGGGGTCGTAGCCGCGGTCGGTAATTTTCGGCAGCCATTGCTCTGCCAGCGCTGGCGTCAGGCGGATGGAGGGCACCGAGGCAAAGGTCATGGTTACCGGGCAGCCGTGGCCCGCTTCCAGCTGGCAGTGCAGATAGTATTTTGCCGCGCGCACCACGTGGGCACCGGGCCTGGGGTCCGTCCAGGGGCTGCTGTGCAGCCCTTCGCTAAGCGCCAGTTGCATTAACTGGTGGTAGGCCGGGTGGTAGTTCACCTGGTCGATGCGGTTGCCCACGCGGTCGTGGGGCTCAAACTCGGGCTTGTGGGCGTTGGCGAGATAGCCTCGCTCGATCATCTCCGGGCGGCCGCACACTTCGCCGTAGCGCTGCAGGTCGTCTTCCCCCCAGTGACTGCCATTGCGCGCCACCGCATCGCACAGTGCAGCGTCACCGGCATACAGGTTGTGGCCGTGCAGGGGCTGGGGCTGGTTGCTGACGGTATGGGTGCTGGCGAGCTGTGACGGGGCTGGGGTATCGCTCATGGATCGTCTCTCTCTGCGTTGGCTTGCGCGGGCTGCAGTGGCAAGATTAGTCGGCTGGAAAATGGAGAGGACTATCCTAGAGCCTTGATCGCGACGGTAGTTGTCTTGCGGCGCCGGATTGATTGGCTAGTTGTGCCAGATTGCCATCGTGCGTGTATTTGCGTGAACCACTTCAAATGCTGCGCTTGCCGGACAGGTTCAGGGTCAGCTCCAGCAGTCCCGCCCAGGGATCCATTTCCTTACCCCCCTTGATGGCATTGTCCACCGCCCGTGCGCGCAACAGGAAATTTTCCAGGTGGCGGGGGTGTAGCCGCTGGCAGGCGCCCTGCACCAGGGGCTGGCGTTTCTGGATGCGCACCAGGCGGTTGATCGGTTGGCCCTGGTCGAGTTTCTGCTGGATGTCCAGCAGGCTGCGGATTTCCCGCGCGATGGCCCACAGCACCACCGGCGCTTCCACTCCTTCGGCGCGCAGGCCCTGCAGGGTTTTCACGGCGCCGGCGGCGTCGGCGGCGAGGGCTTTGTCAATCAGGCCGAAGACGTCGTAGCGGGCGGAGCTGGCGACGGCGTTGTTCATGGTGTCGGCACTAATGACGGAGTCCTGCGCCAGCAATTTGAGCTTTTCGATTTCCTGGCTCGCCGCCAGCAGGTTGCCTTCGACCCGTTCGGCGAGTATCTGGATGGCTTCCGGTTCGGCGTCGAGTCCGTTGGCGCGCAGGCGCTGGTGGATCCAGCGGGGCATTTCTGCGGCGTCTACGGGCCAGATCTGGATGAGCACGCCCTTGGCTTCCAGCGCTTTTACCCATTTGCTGTTCAGTTGCGAGCGGTCGAGCCGCGGCAGCACGAGCAACAGCAGGGTTTCTTCGTTCGCCATGCTGGCGAATTCCTGCAGGGCCTTGCTGCCTTTGTCTCCGGGTTTGCCGCCGGGCAGGCGCAGTTCGATAATTTTTTTGTCCGCAAACAATGACAGGCTGCCGGCGGCGGAGAGCAGTTGCCCCCAGTCGAAGTTATGTTCGCCGTGCAGCAGGTCGCGCTCGTTGAATCCCTGTTTGCGGGCGGCGTCGCGGATGCTGTCACAGCATTCCTGCACCAGCAGGGGTTCGTCCCCGGTTACTACGTAGATGGGGGCGAGACCCTGTCGAAGGTTCTGTGCCAGTTGCCGGGGGTTGATGCGGGCCATTGTTGCTTTCGCCCGTTACGGTGCTGCGGGGTTGTCGGTGACCGGGGTGCTGACGTCGATGCGCCGCAGGCGGTCGATGATGCGGGCGATCAGTTCGCGGCGCATTTCTTCCCGCTGCAGGCGTTCCTCTTCGCCTTTACTGACGACTTCGTCGTCGTCCCATACGAGGGTGCGGTAGACGTCTGCCTTGGCTTCGGTGAGCAGGGTGCGGCCGCTGCGGTCGCTGACACTGTATTCGGCGCTGGTGATCAGTTCGTATTCGGAGGCGCGACCTTTGGCATCTACGGAGACGGTGCGTTTGCGTTCGTCTTCTTTGTGGATGGTAAGGAGGTAGTCGGCCTGCGAGGGTTCTTCGGCCAGTGGCAGGCCGCTGGTTTGCAGCAGGCTGGTAATGGTTTCGGCGATGTCGCTGCGCGGGTCTTCGCTGGTGATATAGAGCGTGCTGCCGGGCGGGAAGTTTTTCGGCGCACCGCGCAGGTGCCAGCCGCAGGCAGAGATGGTGACGGCCAGGGTTAGAGTTAGAGTGCGCAGCATTATGTTTTTCATCTGGGTCCGTTGTGTTCTTTTGCTGGTGCGGTGGCGGCCAGGCACCGGGGGCGAGTTTTCAGGACCGCTGTAAATACGTCCCTGTACGCTGCGTCGGCGACATCCCTGTCG
>NZ_CAJXKH010000034.1 GCF_913055755.1 uncultured Microbulbifer sp. | reverse complement strand
GAGATGTGACGTGAAAATTACAGCGTAATAGGGTGGCTTGGGTGTTTTTGCGATGAGTGACAATGAAACTCCTTATGGCATTTGACGCCTCAATATCCGGCGCACGAATTTGGGTGTCCGGTGCCGGAGGCGCGAAGTTGATAGGCTTGTCGTCTAGCGATTACTGAAATTTTCGCCCATTGTGAACCAGCCAGCCATCTTCATGCTCACCATTTGGGTCATGATGTGTCCAGTGCATAACACCACCTTTCGAGTTCCATTCATACTCGCCATAAAAATCTACCCGGTCACCTTCTTGCAAATATTCTATTCTTGGAGCCAAATCAATATTATGAGCCATCAATAATGTTTGTCCCGAAGAAAGTTTCAAGATGAATTTTTGATGACGACTCCCATTCAAATCATCCGGCAATATTCTTATCACCTCTCCTGAGCCGCTGACTTGTAGGTTGCTTGCTCTATTCTTGTATGCAAGCTCTAAAACATCATCACTATCTGATTGATTAGATCCAAATGAGCTTGTTATCTCATTAAGTGCGCCGGGGTTTCCATCTGTATATTCGTAAACGCCAAATATGATTAAAATGACAACAAGCAACTTCTTCATTTTTTTAATTCTCATTGATAATTGAACTGGCTAGATACGTTGTCCCGCGGAGGGTTTTCGGCCCGGGGAAAATTGCCGGGCCTTTCCGGGAGACTATAACTGCCTGGTAGAATACATACGGGTTTATGCAGTTGTACCGGAAGAAACTACTAATGTAAGAGCCCCGGTCTGTGACTGGTTCTCCATATGAGTAAGTAAAGTATATAGAAGTATTGCAATGCCTAGCATTTCAAGAAATTCTTCGCAAGTGTAGTAAATGTAATAGAGTACATTGTTTTCCCCGAATGTTTCAGCATGGTAACCGCCAAGCAGCTCGAATCCGATTGCACCAGATACAAAAGTGAAGCCTGATGCCAGAAATAAAAGCATAATATTTCTTGGTAAATAGAATAAAAATTTCGCGTATGCAGCAATAAAAATAATTAATGCGATTCCATAAGGAATTACCCATGCATAAAATAGGAATCCAGAAGCCTCAAAAACTTCCCTGGTGGGCTCGGTGATTTTCTCGTGTACCGTGAGGGTTTCATCAATTGATAAGAACAGAAAGATAAAGGAGAGTCCAAACCAGGGAATATACGATGTGTTTGTTTTTTTATTGTTTATTGCTATAAGGTAAAGCAAGGCACTGCAAATAATAAGTGCGAAAGATGAAAAAAAGGTCGGGATATTTCTCTCTTCGTTAAAATTTAAAATAGGTATACTTTTACCAAAATACAGCTCGTTTATTATCGATAAAATATTTGCAAGTAGCAGTAGAGAAATTAATGCAATGTGTGAGTTTAATATTTTTCTTGGGGATGCTTGTAAAGTCACTTGGCGGCTCTCATTTTTGTTTGAATTTGGTATTGCCTGCGATAAGTAGACACCCTGGCCATACGCATTTCACTCGATTCTCGCGGTATCCAGTTACTCAGCAATCCTGGGGACCGCGTAACACGCTTTAATCTCCGAGTAGGTTTCCACGATCATCGCTTCAAGGGCTATCGTCGATATGCAGAGGCACTGGGCGACCTGAAAAGACAACTGAACTCTTGGCGCTCTCTCGCTCTCCGAAGAGATAACTCCTTAAAAATTAGTAGGTTATTGATAAATATCAAATGCTCGCTTCAACAAAAGGAAGTCAAAGGTGTATGTAATTCTTTAACAGTTGGTATTTACGTACCAATCCAACTTGTTTAATAACCTAGACAATACTATGAACGCAAGCAGTGGCTGCTGAATACGTATTTTTGGTTGATATTTAATCAAAATGTGGCGTCAGAGGGCTCTTCGCCTCAATACATATTTCCTGGCAAGCATGGACAATAGCGGCCGAACAATGGCTATTCCTTCTAAGAAATCAAAGCTTCCTTTCTCGGCAGGGCAGGGTAAGCCGAAGGTTTGTGCGCCAAGCTTTTCATTAAGTGATATGTGGGTCGGTTTGGAAAAAATGTTCTGATCAAATTAGATATATCTCGGGGGAAGTTTGAGCCGGCCTGCATATGCGGACTGTACTCTGCCATCTTTTCCGCTTTATTCCTTAGATCGTGTCTTCCGGTTAATACAAATTCGAATTGCATCACCTCCCCAAATCATGGAATATTTTATTCTTGTATGAGAAGTGGTACTGCATAAATTTGGGAAAGGGGGATTCGTGGCCCGGAGACTATTAGCAATGTTGTGTATTCCATTGGCACTTGGCGGCGCACTGGTGTCCGCAGGGGAGAAAGAAACGGTTTCCCTAGACTACCAGGTACCGGGACTGGACAAGCCGGCGATCCGGCAGGCGGATATCCTGCCGCTGGTGGAGGGGCTGCGGACATCGCCGTTGCTCAAGGTCGAACAGGTCGGTGAATCCTTTGAGGGGCGGCCGCTGTTCAGCATTGCCATGGGCCGAGGGGACACCCGGGTGATGATGTGGTCGCAGATGCACGGCGATGAGCCCACCGCGACGTCTGCGCTGTTTGACCTGATTGCCTATATGACGGCACCCGAGCAGGAAGCCTGGCGCGATCGGTGGATGGACGAGCTCACGCTGGTGATGGTGCCGATGCTCAACCCGGACGGGGCCGAGCGCAATACCCGGCACAATGCCCAGAGTTTTGATATCAACCGGGATGCCAAGGCATTGCAGTCGCCGGAAGGCCGGGTGCTGATGGACCTGGCCCGCTCGTTCAAACCGCACTTCGGCTTTAATCTGCACGACCAGAATCGCCACTATGGCGTCGGTAATACGGGCAAGATGGCCACCATTTCGGTACTGGCGCCGCCCTATAACGAGGCGCGCGAGGTCAATGCCAGCCGGGCGCGGGCAATGCAGCTGATCGGCGCACTGGTCAAGCGGGTCGAGCCGTTTATCGGTGGCCATGTCGGTCGCTATGACGACGCCTATTCCTGGCGGGCGTTCGGCGATACCTTTTCCGAGATGGGTATCAGCACCATCCTGATCGAGTCCGGGGCACATCCGAATGACCCCAATCGCCAGGTGGCGCGGCGCATTAATGTGGAGATGCTGGTGACGGCAATCGACAGTATTGCGGGACGAACTTATGTCTCCGTTTCCAGCGATATATACGGCGCTATCCCGTTCAACGAAGACGATGCGATTGTCGATGTGAAGGTCGGTAATGTCCGCGTGGGGCAGGGCAATGCTGCCTATCGCATTGATCTTGCGATCAACGAGAAGTATGGGCAGGTTGCGGTAGTGGACCTCGGGGACCTTTCGCTCCTGCACGGGGCGCAGGAGCTGGATGCGAGCGCGGCACAATACCGGGCCCCGCGTGCCTATGAGTTAAAACCGGGTCAAGCACTGGAGCTGACGGACAGCCGCTACCTGGAATTGTTACGGCAGGGCTACGGCTATTTCACCGGTGACGAGAGCCTGCTGGTACGGGAGACGGCATTGCCGGTGGTGATTAACCCGCGCAACCCCCTGGGGGAGATTCCTGCGCGACGTCGTAGCGCGACCTTCCTGCTGGAAGACGAGGAGGGAGCCTGGCTTGCGGTAATTGATGGGGCGCTGGTGGACCTGCGGGCGGGCGGTAAGTTACTGGCGTCAGTGCGGTAATTGAATGGGGGCCGAATAGCTTCCAGGTACCGGGTTGATCGGCGGATTCACAGGGAAGCACCGATAAAAATGGCGGCCACAGGGGCCGCCATTTTTTTATTTGCCAGTTGCTGAGATCAGGGACTGGCCTGTGCCTCCAGGGTTACACCGGAATAGGCGCGGTAACCGCGGACGCTGATATACCAGGTGCCGGACTGCGGATTGCTGAAGCTGCAGTTTTCGCTGTTGCCCGAGACATACGGGCGGCAGTCATAACTGCCGGTCGTGGGCTGTGCACCGTAGCGTACATACAGGTCGGCGTCTCCGCTGCCACCGGACATCTGTACATTCAGCGCGGACTTGCCGGAAGACACATTCAGCGTGAAGTGCTGCCAGGAGCTGCGGCTGCCGGAGAGGTTGGTTTCGACCCAGCCATCGCCGTCGTTGCCACCACCGGTGCCTTCGTCATAGCTGCCCACCAGGCTGACCCCGGAGAAGCTGCTGTAGGCTCGCACCATCACGTAGTAGGTGCCTGCCTGCACGTTGGAGATATTGCAGGTTTCGCTGTTGCCACCGATATAGGGGCGGCAATCGTAGCTGGAGGTGGTGGGCGCGGAGCCGTAACGTACGTACAGGTCTGCATCGCCGCTGCCGCCAGAGATCTGGAAGCTCAGGTTGCTGGCGCCCGCCGGTACTTCCAGGGTGTAGTGGAGTTCATCACCGGTACTGCCAGAAAGGCTGCTCTCACTAACCCCGTTTTCCAGCTCGCCGTCACCGGGATTGCCACCACCACCGCCGCAACCAGAGGTGGAAACGCCGACGGTATTAAACGCGGCAGAGACCGCATTTGCATCGTAGGCCAGGTCGGCAGTGGCTGACATTACGCCGCACGCTGCATCGACGTAGTCGGAGGTGGAGTTCCAGTACATCTGGTTCGCCAGTACGAAGATATCGAATGCCTTGCGGGTATCCCAGCCACTGGTGTTCGCAATCAGGTAAAAGGCGCGGTTGAACACCCCGGAGCTGTGGTGCACGTCCATGCCGGAATAGTAATCGGAGGCGTGGCCAATGGAGCTTCCGTCGAGGGTGGGGTCCTGCATGTAGCGCAGGGCACCACTGGCCTTGAAGATATCCGCACCTACCAGCCAGTCGTTGCTGCCGCGCATGTAGAACTCTGCGGCCTCACCGGCCATATCAGAGAACGCCTCGTTGATACCGCCAGACTGGGCGGAGTACTGCAGACCGGAGTTCTGTTCGGTAAAGCCGTGGCTCACTTCGTGGGCGGAAACGTCCAGGCTGACCAGGGGGTGGAAGGTGCTGCCGCCATCGCCGAAGGTCATCTGGCTGCCGTCCCAGAATGCGTTTTCATAGTTGTTGCTGTAGTGCACACGCATACGCAATTTTTGCGTGATAGGGGCGGTGTTGTACCAGTCGCTGTATAGCCCGAATACCACGCCGCCAAAAAAGTGCGCGTCGTTCAGTGGCGAATAGGCACCGTTAATGGTTTTGTAGTCGTTGTACGGACAGGTGAACGAGAACACGCTGCCACCGCTGGTGCGGTTGTCCATGTCGACGGTTTCAACGTTGGGCGTATCCATACGGCAGCTGCTGTCGACCTGCATTGCCGGGAAGTCGGTTCCGTATTCGTAGCGTCCGGTTTTCTGGTTGCCGCCGGGGCCGGTGGCATCCTGGTGGGCCAGGCCATCCCAGTGCTCGATGACTTCACCGGTGAGGGCGTCGATAAAATAGTAAGGGCGCGAGGGTTCATCGCCGTACTCCACCCAGCTCACCAGATAGGCGAGCCGCGCCTGGTCCTGATCGTCTACATGAATAAACAGCTGTTGCTTCTGGTTTTTGGCTGCGAGCTTCAGTGCCGGCATCGACAGAGCACCGTTTATCTTGCCCTGCTGCGCGCGCTTGTTGACCGTGTGGCTCATGGCCCGCTGAATCGCATTGGACGCGGCGATGGATGCTTTGGTCGAGGGTACGTCCAGGGTCAGGCCCATCAGTACGTCACCCTGTACTTGCGCAGCTACCCCCTGGCCAGAACTGGTGACGGTTTGCCCCCAAACCGGAATGCCCTGGTGTGTCTGCCGGTAGCGGGTAACCACTTTACCGTTGGGCAGAGTGCGTGTACGGATTTCTTCCAGCGCGATATCGGTACCACTGGTGGCAGCGAGAGCCTGGGGAGAGAGCATGTCCGGGGTCGCCGGAACGCGATCAGCCCCGTGGGCACTGATTGCAACTGCCAGTGTGCAACTAATTCCAAGAAAACGCTTCATTGCAAATTTTTCCTTATTTTTTGATTTGCTTTTCGAACTTCGAATTCCTGAGGGATCGCCTCTGCAGCGCGCGCACAACGAAAACACGGCTCGTGCATGTGCGCTGCCACTCGATTTCGAAAACAGGGACGGTAAGACTGCAGAAGACGGACCGGAGTGCAGGAGGGCCGCAAGGGAGGCGGCGAGTCAGGAAGGAAAAGCTGACATTAGTCTCGGTGCACTCCGCTTTCTCAAACCGGAGGTGTCCGGGTTTGCCGAACGCTCCGGATAGTACCCCCCGTACTCACGGTTACAACGAAGTGATGATGGCTAGACTATAGGTTTGCACTTTTTTGAATTAGATTGGGTAATTAGTCTCAAAAACAGGCTGACTATCCCGCCTAAAATGGTCATTTAGTACGTTTGTGCAGGTCCGAAATGGCGTATAAAACCACCAAAAGATGGCACGTCCGTGTTAACTGGCCGGGCATGTTGCCCGGCCTTTTGTCTTGTGGGTTTCGATTCAGAAGCCGTTAGACCAGCCGAAGCGCAGAATATCCTGGCTCATGGTGAGGTCCGCCTCGCCGCCGCCGAACGCCATGGGAATGGAACCGTTTCCGGAGACCGTTTCCTCGAACGCGTGGGTATAGGACATGGTCCACTCTCCCAGACTGGTGCGCCAGTCGGCACCGACACTCGCGTGATCCTCGATGACGGCGGGGGCCAGGATATTGATAAACGCCTGGTCGTTCGGAATCGGTTGCTCTGCGTGGCTGACACCACCGCGCAGAGTAATTTCATCGTTCAGTGCGTAAACCGCGCCGAGTTTGATCACCTCTACATCGCTCCAGCCAAAACCCGGGCCTTCATCGGAACCCAGCGGTTTACCCTGAAACAACAGGTTCAGGGTATTGCCTACCGAGCCGACACCGCTGTACTCGATGCGTTGCCAGTCGGCGGCGAGTGTCAGTGCTGGGCTGGCGGTCCAACTGATGCCTGCGGCATAGCTCGCGGGAATATCGAATCCGCCCCGATCGGCAAATAGTCCGGCATAGTCATCGAAAGTGCCGGTCTCGATTTTGGAGGACCAGGAAACCCCGAGCGTGACATCTTCACGCAGCTGACCAATCCAGCCAAGCTTGATGCCCCAGCCGTACGCGCTGTCGTGGCCATTGTTGGTGACCTTGCCGGGCTCCGCCGATACATACGGATTATCGAACGCCTGCAGACCATTCGCCTCAAACAGCTGGTAGGCAAAGGTTGCCGCCACGCCCAGTGATTGTCCGGGGGTTGGGCGGAATGCCAGTGACGGGGTAATGATCAGCTGGCTCAGATCCACACCGGCATCGCCGGATGCACCAAATGCCGCGAAAGGGTTGCTGCTGTAATCTGTATTCATGCCGCCATTACCATACACCGCAACGCCGTAACTCCAGCGGGCAGAGATTTCCCGCGCATAGCCGATTTCGGGGATCAGAAACGCGGAAGTTTCATTGCCGTCGTAGTTGCCGTCGGCGCCGGCGAGGTTGCCGCTGATACGCGCACTGCGGTCGGGGCTGAACCAGCTAAACCCTATATCGGTGCGGTTGCCCACCAGCCCGGTTCCTGCAGGGTTGCTCGCCGCGGCCAGTGCATCCTGTGGCAAAGCTACACCGACTCCGGCCATGGACTGGGCCTTAGGCCCGACACCATCCATAAAGTAGCCGTTGGTCGCATGTGCAGAAGAAGCGAAAAGCAGGGTGCCGCTTATTGCAGTCAGGCAGGCAGCAGCGACGTTCTTTCGCAGCCTGGAGTTGATCAGGGTTGTTACAGCGGAAATTGCTGAGATGACAGCGAGTACTGGGGGAAAATCGAAGTACAGAGTCATTTGCGTCTTACCTTATTATTGGTTTTCTGTGCGAGTGACAGCCACAGTTAGAGGGTACTTCTCGGAGTGGAGTAAGCTGGCGCTCGGTGCCGGCTTACGGTTAATTATTATTTTCCGGTAGTCGCAGTTTTTATATTTGCGGTAATTTATTCAGCAGGCGTTGCAGTGACATCCAGAACAGCTCATCGCTGGAATAGCCACTGAAGCGATCTATCTCATGACCTTCGCTAATCAAAATAAAGGTTGGGGTACCGATGGGCTCGCTGTTGAGTTGTACCCGCTGCGCTCCCAAAACAATGCGCTTGCCCGGGATGTCGCTGATGTTCAGCCGGCGCAGCGGTGCGGTGCGGGCCTCCTCGGTTTTGGGGTAAATTTCGCCGATGTCGCGATCAAAGGCGCGGCAGGCGCCGCAATCTGGCGCATAAACATAGAGCAACTCGGCGGCGTCCAGTGCCGGGCTTGCCAGCAAAAGCAATAGGGCGGCTGCGTGCCGGGCCCGCGCTAAAAGTGTCTGGCGAGGGTTGCCGTTTTCCTGCTTAGGGCTTGATGTACGCATAGCCCAGCTCTAACTGCAGGCGGGTAATTTCCGCGATACCCGCGTCAACAAAACTTACCCCGGGAGTCATATCGCCCTCCTGCAGGTTCTTGGCGATGAGCGTATTGCGACATACCTTGAACTCCACACCATCCAATATCAGTGAGTCGATCATCGACGCGTAGGTGTTGCCATTTTTGTCTTTGGCATTGTCAATCAAAAATTCGATGCCGCCACCCACCGCAACTACTGCAATGGCTATGTCGCTTTCTACCGCGCGCTGATTATTTATATGCCGTATGGCGCGCAGCGCCTGGTTGCTGTCGGAAATATGGTAGACAACGCCGCGGGAAGCGGGCGTTGATACGTCTGCCGAATACGCAAAGGCTGCGAAGCACACTGCAGCAAGCATAAGCAGGCTGGATGCCCAGTTGAGTGGGCTGCGGAGTTTGTTGGGTAGTGTTGACATCATGGTTCCTGTTCAAATAAGGCCTGCTGCATTTCGAGGAAAACATGGTAGGCATTGCGTCGGTTTGCCGCGTCAAAGAGCGGGACATCGCGAAACTCTGTCCAGTCTATTGCCGCATAGGCGTCGTTGAAGCTTTGTAGTTCCTCCGCGGCCACCGCCATTTGCTCGCGCAGAAAGCGGATATAGCGGGTATTCAACTCGATATCTTCGGCGGGCTCCGTGGAGGCACGGCCGTGCCCCGGAACAACCACAGCGGCTTCCAGCTTCGCAATATCCGCCATGCTTTGTAGCCACACCTCGGAGTTGCCGTCGACCAGGAACGGCAGCCTGCCGCTGGAAAAGATATCGCCGGCGAACACCACCGACTCCGAGGGGATAGACAGCAGCACGTCGTCGGCGCTGTGGCTGAACCCGCCATCAATAATATCCAGTGCGGTATCACCCAGTTGCAGGCGGTGCCGCGGCCCTGCCTTGAAGTCCAGCCAGATATCAGCGCCGATCAGTCGGGTGTTGTCGTCGACCCAGGGGGCGAGGGCTTCTCGTCTTTGCTGCAGGCGTTGTTGCGCATGCTCTGACTCGATGTAGGTCGAACCACTGCGCTTGGCAATAATGGTGGCTCCAGCATCTTTAAATACCTGCAGGCCATAGACATGGTCGGCGTGGTAATGGCTGACGATGACATGAGTTACTGGCAGCTCCGTGAGCCTGTGGATGGCGTCCAGCATGGCCTGTGCCAGCGCGGGGGTGGCCAGGGCATCGTAGACCACCACGCCGGTGTCGGTGAGAACAAACCCGCTGTTGCTCATAAAGCCTTTGTTCGCGGTCGAGGCTATGCCCGATGCGCCCTGGAAATACCAGGACCTGGCGGAAACCTGAATCGGATCGAGGTGTATCGAAGATGCGCTAGCGGGAGCTAAGGCGCGAGCACCGACGCTGCCTATAAGCAGCGCGATCGCGGTCAGGCCCAAAGCAACCGGGCTCAAAAGCGCGCACTTTCCGGGGTAATGAGACCTGCGTTTTATTATGTATTTGTTCATCATCGCTGGGCTTGCAATATACCATAGGGGGTATAGTATACGAGTGTTTTCAAATATTAAAAATAATTCATAAATCATCGAAAACAGTCCTGGAGGCGGGATGTCAGAGAAGGAAGTTGTACCGCAGGTGTATTCCCCATCGCCTACGGTTACTGAGAAGCCCGGGTCGCTTGGCCATTTGCTAAAAGCGCCGGAATCGTTTCTAGATAAGTCCACTATCGCCGCGGTGAGTAAATCGGGTGTCGATGAGAGTCGTCGTCGCCTGTTGCGGACAAGTTTTACTACCGCACTGGCGGGCATGCTGGGCGCAGGTATCTCATCGCGCGCACTGGCCTCGGAGGGTGATCCCGACATTCTTACGTTGCCGCCATGGTCGAAGTCCCTGGGCAAGGCGGTTGCCACCAATCCCTATGGCCAGCCCTCAAAGTACGAGGCGAATATTGTTCGCCGGCAAAGTCCAGGCCTGACCCAGACAGATCAGTCCAGCGTGTCATTCAGTCCACTGCAGGGCATGTTTGGCATGATTACCGCCAGCGGTTTGCACTTTGAGCGCCACCACCAGGGCTGGGTGGATGTCGATCCCAGGCGCCACCGCCTGATGATCAACGGTCTGGTGTCGAAGCCCTCGGTTTTTACCATGGAAGAGCTGATGCGCTTGCCGTCGGTATCGCGTATTCACTTTATCGAGTGCGGTGCCAATACCGGTATGGAGTGGGGCAATACCGCAGTGCCCACCGTGCAATATACCCACGGCATGTTGTCCTGTTCCGAGTTCACCGGCGTGCCCCTGTCACTGTTGCTGGAACACGCGGGCTACGACAAGGCCAGGGCCAAGTACGTGTTGGCCGAGGGGGCAGACGGCTCCTCGATGACCCGAACTATTGAAATCGGGCGGGCGCTCGACGATGTGATTGTTGCCTACGGCATGAACGGCGAGATGCTGCGCCCCGAGAACGGCTATCCACTGCGATTGGTAGTCCCGGGAGTGCAGGGCGTTTCATCGGTGAAGTGGCTGCGCCGTCTGGAAGTGGGTGATCAGCCCTATGCCACCAAGGATGAGTCAGTACATTACGTCGACCTGATGCCCGACGGCCAACACCGGCAATACACCTCGATTCAAGAAGCCAAGTCGGTGATTACCAGTCCGTCGGGCGGGCAGCGTCTTATGACCAAAGGTTACTACAACGTGAGCGGCCTGGCCTGGAGCGGTCGCGGCACGGTAGCGCGCGTCGATGTCTCTTTTGACGGAGGTCGCAACTGGTATACCGCCAAGCTGGAAGGGCCGGTGCTACCCAAGGCGCTGACCCGCTTCAATATCGGCTGGGTGTGGGACGGCAAGCCGGCAATCTTGCAGAGCCGGGTGATAGACAGTACAGGCTATGTCCAGCCAATGAAACGCCAGCTGAAGGAGGTGCGGGGCACGCGCTCGGTGTATCACAACAACGCGATTCAATCGTGGCAGGTTGCGGAGTCAGGGGAGGTGGAAAATGTTCAGATTTCCTGACGGTGTTGCGCGTCAATTCAGCGTACTACTGGTGGCAGCCGCACTTGCGGGCTGTGGACAGGAGAGCGATGGAAAGTCCGAAGCGGTAACAGTGATCACGCCGCCGGTCGCCAGTCCCTGGCAAAGCAGTTTCGAGGATATCGGTCGCGCGGCGAAACCGGCAGAAATTGCCGCGTGGGACATTGATGTGGGTCCCGATTTTGCCGGTCTTCCACCCGGTTCCGGTACTGCCGAGCAGGGTGAGGAGATCTGGCTCGCGCGCTGTGCCGCATGTCACGGTGACTTTGGCGATTCCAATAAGTTTTTCTCGCCCTTGGTGCTGGGCAATGTCACTCAGCAGGATATCGAAACCGGTCATGTTGCTGCGCTGAAAGACCCCACCCGGGTACGCACTACCCTGATGAAGGTTGCCACGGTATCGACCCTTTGGGACTACATCAATCGCGCGATGCCCTGGAATGCTCCCAAGTCACTGAGTACCGACGAGGTCTACAGCCTCGTTGCCTATCTGCTGAGCCTTGGCTACATCGTTGACTACGATTTCGAGCTGTCTAACGAAAATATTGCCGAAGTTCAGGCACGCATGCCAAACCGCAATGGTATGACCCGGGAGCACGGCTTGTGGAAAGTCGATGGCGAGCCCGATGTTCACAACACCGCGTGTATGACCGACTGCGAAACCCATGTGGAGGTAGCCTCGTCTATTCCGGCCTTCGCCCGCAATGCCCACGGCAATCTGCAGGGCCAGATGCGAACTTTTGGCCCATACCCCGGAGTGGATACCAGCATAGAGCCCGGTGCTGAAACTGCGCCTGTACTGGTGGCTGAAGTGCCCTCTGAAACTGAAGCAGCGCCTGCCCCCGAAGCTGGGCTTGCTACGTCGGCGCCGATGGAGTTGCTCACCAGTAACGGCTGCCTGGGTTGCCACCAGATCGACAATAAACTGGTTGGCCCCGCATTTACCGCTGTCTCTGAGAAGTACGCGGGGCGCGATGACGCGGTAGTTTATCTGAGCCGGAAAATTCGCCAGGGTGGATCGGGTATCTGGGGAGGTTTCATGCCGCCAATGCCACAGTTGACAGAAGCCAAGGCGGAAGAAATAGCAAACTGGCTGGCACAGTAACAGCGCTGGCCTGAAATACGAAGTCCTTGTATCAACATAAGAAAAGAGTGGTGAAGTATGAAGAGAAGTAGACGCAGTTTTTTAAAGTTGGCCGGTACTGCGGTGGCACTGAGTATGGTGCCACTGAAATTGCTGGCGGATTTTGTGCGACCGAAAGAGGCGATGGCAGCAACGGATTTTGACGGTGTTTTTGCGAGTCTGGGCAATGCGCAGGACAGCGATAAGATCATGCTTGAAACGCCGGATATCGCTGAAAACGGTGCGGTGGTTCCGGTGGCGGTCACCAGTTCGATTGCCGGGACAAGCAAAATCTACATCGTCGTAGAAAAGAATCCCAACCCACTGGCGGCGGCGTTCATGATCCCTGAAGGCTCCGAGGCGTTCGTGCAGACCCGGGTCAAAGTGGCGCAAACCTGCCCGATTTACGCTGTGGTTGAGGCGGGCGGCAAGCTGTATAAGACCGGCCGTGAAACCAAGGTCACCCTCGGCGGTTGTGGCGGTTAAACGCCCCTCCCGAAAAAACAGAATTTGATGGAGTAACAAAAATGGCAGGTTCAATTCGAATTCGCGCGACATTGACTGGTGATGTTGCCGAGGTAAAGGCGCTGATGCGTCATCCCATGGAAACCGGGCAGCGCAAAGACAGCGCCGGCAACAAAATCCCAGCGCATTTCATTACCGAAGTGAAGGCGACATCAGGGGATAAAACGGTACTTCAGGCTCACTGGGGCGCCGCCGTATCACAGAACCCATTCTTGAGTTTTCGTATCAAGGGGGCCAAGGCGGGCGATACGGTCAAGGTGCAGTGGCTTGATAACAAAGGTCAAACTGGTGCCGGTGAAGCGACCGTTAAATAAGCTCGCCACTCACACCACCCAATAATAATGATGCTGGCCGGCGCTCGCTCGAGCCAGCACCACAGGAGGTCCGATGTCGGCTAAATCAGGATTTGTGCCGCTGCTGCGCACGCTGTCTGTCTGCTCGCTGCTATTTGCCGTTGCGGCAGAGGCACAGGATGATCCCTTCGCGGAATACCGCGAGATGATGGGGGATGACAATCCCGCGATTTTTGTGATTGAGGAAGGGGCTGAACTCTGGACCAAACCCCAGGGACCAAAGCAGGCCTCACTGGAGCAGTGTGATCTGGGGTTGGGTGCCGGTGTGGTGAAAGGTGCCTACGCCCAGTTGCCACGCTATTTTGATGATACCAGGCAGGTCATGGATCTGGAGGGGCGGTTGATCCACTGCATGGTGTCCCTGCAAGGCAGGGATCGCAGCGACATATTACGCAAACCTTATTCTGGCACGGGGGATATGGGTACGGAGCTTGAGGCGCTGGCCAGTTATGTTGCCGACCAGTCCATGGGTATGCCGATTGCAACCCCGCAAGATCACCCCGCCGAAAAGGCAACTTACGCTATGGGTAAGGAGCTGTTTTTTTACCGTGCAGGTCCCTATGACTTTTCTTGTGCGACCTGTCACCGCCAGGATGAAAAGCGCATTCGCCTGCAAAACCTGCCCAATCTCACTGCCCATGCCAATGCGGGAGAGGCCTATTCATCCTGGCCTGCTTACCGTATTTCCCAGGGGCTGGTGCGCACGATGGGATGGAGGATGCAGAACTGTGCCAAACAGCAACGCTTGCCACAATTGCTGCCCGGCTCTGAAGCGGTGATCTCCCTGATCACTTACATGAGTGTGAATGGCAGCGGAACCGAAATGGCCGCGCCCGGCCTGAAACGATAGGAGCTCGTAGCGATGTTGAAAATCAAAAGCCTGCTTGCTGTCGCTGCGGTTTCCGTGATGGTGAGTGCCTATGCCGATTCTGGATTGCACTCCGAAACCAAAGCGGTGGAATCCGTGTGGCGTGAGTCGATGGTAGCGAAAAATCACGTGGGGCTGGATCGCCTGAACCAGACTGCGTTACAAAAGGCGTGTAGTAATGCCGATGACAATGTGGCCTCGAATGCTGAGCGTGAACAACTGCGGCAGGCTGCCACCGAATCTGTGGTCTACCCAACTGACGGCAAGTTTTTCGGTGATTGGCAGCGCGGCGAAGCCATCGCCGGAAATGGCAAAGGGATGCAGTGGAGTGACAATCCCAGCGACCCCAACGGGGGCAATTGCTACGCTTGCCACCAGATGAGTCCCGATGAGGTCGCTTATGGCACCGTTGGGCCATCGCTGCGCAATTACGGAATGCGCGGTACTTCACAGGCGATGTTGAAATACACCTGGGCAAAGATCTGGAACCCGCAAACCTATATGGTCTGTTCACATATGCCCCGTTTCGGAGACGCCGGTATTCTCGATCAACAGCAAATTCAGGATTTGATGGCGTACCTTTTTGATCCTGCTTCTCCGGTAAACCGCAAGTGAGTATGTAATGAAACGACGCGAATTTGTCCAGATGCTGGGGCTGGGAGTTGCGGCGGGGATGTCACTGCCGTTGCTGAGTGGCTGTAGCCGCAAGTCTAACGCTGCTGCTGCGGGAGGGCTGTATGAACTGCCGCGATTTGGCAATGTGCATTTTATGCACATGACCGATGCCCACGCGCAGTTGATGCCGATCTATTACCGCGAGCCTTCTATCAATATTGGTGTACACGGTGCTCGAAACCAGCCGCCACACCTTGTGGGTGAGGCCCTCCTGAAATCCAGCGGTCTACCCGCTAACTCCCGTATAGCCCATGCCCTCACGTATTTGGATTTCAACGCGGCGGCTGCGCAGTACGGGCGAGTAGGGGGCTTTGCTCACCTGGCGACCCTGGTGAAACAGGTGCGCGCGTCGCGGCCGGGTTCGCTGTTATTGGACGGTGGGGACCTGTGGCAGGGTTCGGCAACATCCCTGTGGACGAAAGGCCAGGATATGGTCGACGCCAGTAAAGCACTGGGGATCGATATTATGACTGGCCACTGGGAGTTCACCCTGGGTGCCGACAGGGTCATGGAGATTATCGAGAATGACCTCAATGGCCATATCGAATTTCTGGCGCAGAATGTCAAGGACTTCGACTTTGGCGATGCGATATTTGCAAGCCACACCATTCGTGAAATGAACGGTGTACCGGTAGCGATTATCGGCCAGGCTTTCCCGTATACCCCGATTGCCAACCCGGGGCACTTTACCCCGGGTTGGACATTCGGCATTCAGGAGCGCGAGCTACAGGAAACCATTGATAAGGTGCGCAAGCAGGGCGCGCAAGTTGTGGTGCTGCTTTCTCACAACGGCGCTGATGTGGATATCAAGCTGGCTTCCAGGCTCAGTGGCCTGGACGCGATCATGGGTGGCCATACCCACGATGCCATTCCCCAGGCGATACAGGTCAAAAACAGTGGTGGAGGACTGACCCTGGTAACCAATGCGGGCAGCAACGGCAAGTTCCTCGGCGTGCTGGATTTTGATGTGCAGGGCGGCAAGATCAAGCAGTGGCACTACCACTTGCTGCCCGTTTTTGCGGACCTGTTGCCCGCGGACCCGGAGATGTCTGCACTGATCGATCGCGTGCGGGCGCCCTATCTGGACAAGCTCAATACCACGCTGGCCACCACGGAGGGGCTGCTGTACCGGCGGGGCAATTTCAATGGCAGTTTTGACCAGCTTATCGTCGATGCGCTGATGGAAAGCAAGGACGCTGAGATTGCGTTCTCACCAGGATTCCGCTGGGGTACCTCGCTGTTGCCGGGGGACAGGATTACGCTGGAAGACCTGATGAGCCAGGTGGCGATCACCTATCCGCAGACCACCCTCAATGAATTTACCGGCGAGCGTATCAAGTTCATTCTGGAGGATGTGGCGGATAACCTGTTCAACCCCGATCCCTACTACCAGCAGGGGGGCGATATGGTGCGTGTCGGCGGTCTCGACTACACCATCAATCCCACTGCTGGTAGCGGCAACCGGATCTCGGATATGACCCTCAATGGCAAACCCGTTGAAGCCAGTAAAACCTACAAGGTTGCCGGCTGGGCGCCGGTAGCGGAGGGGGTGGAAGGTGAGCCCATATGGGATGTGGTGGGCAACTGGCTGAGTAGCAAGAAGACGGTTCCTCTGCTCGAGCCGAAGCAACCGCGTATCGTGGGCCTGCAGGATAATCTCGGGCTAGTGTAAGGCTAGCCCGCTATTCTTTCAGGCGTATTTGCTGATGAGGTCGGTGATGTGTTTGATCTGGCTTTCCAGTTTTGCCGAGCTTTGGCTGTCACTGCTTTGCGCCTGGCTTAGTTCCTGGCGCATGGCGCAGGCCATGGTTTCGTAAAAGGTTTTGTCCAGTGCTTTGCGTGCGGCAGAGAGCTGCTGCGCAACGCGCTCACAGTCCTGGTCTTCTTCCATCATGCGCTGAATGCCGCGCAATTGGCCCTCTACGCGACGCAAGCGCGTGATCAGCGCCTTGCGTTTCTTGTCCCAATCACTTTCCATCATCTCTGCTCCTGAACTGCAGCCGCTAGTATACACGCAAGTTGCATGCCGGCAGCGCGGTGCGGCTGGCTGTTGGCTAGGGGCCGTTGTTAAGGCCCGCAAGCCCGCAGCATTTCGATATGCGGGATGCCATCCTCGTCATAGGGCTCGGAGATCTGCTCAAAGCCGAACTCCTCATAGAATTTTTTCAGGTACAGCTGCGCCGAAATACGGATCGGGGTCGCGGGACGTTCCCGCTGCAACATTTCGATCCCGCGGCGCATCAACTCCCTGCCAAGTCCGCTGCCGCGCGCGGATTCACTGGTCAGGACCCGCCCGATAGACGGTTCCGGATACTTCTTGCCGGGGAACACCACGCGCAGGTAGGCATGCAGGGACGGCTGGTCGGAGTCCGCCTGCCAGCACGCGAGGTGCCAGGAGTGCTGGTCCTTGCCGTCCGCATCCTGGTAGACGCAGTCCTGTTCCACGGTGAAGACTTCCTGGCGCACGCGCAGGATCTCGTAGAGCTGGTCTGTGGTCAGTTCGTCGAAGCTGCACCATTGCCAAAATACTGCCATGACTGCTCTGTCTCTCCGGCTGTTTGCTATTGTATTCGGGGTTGGGGGGTATCCCATTAACCGGGACATTCTAGGCAAATACCACCGGTTGGGAAATGCGCTGCCAGACGCCCACGAGGCCGAGTAGTCACCACCATGAGAAGACAGTCCCATATGCGTATTGTGCTCGCTGGCGATGTCATGACCGGCCGCGGTATTGACCAGGTGCTGCCAAACCCCGGCGACCCGCAGATCGTTGAATCCTATATGCGCTCCGCAGCGGGCTATGTGATGCTGGCGGAAGACCACAGCGGCAGGATTCCGGCCCCGGTATCTTTCGACTATGTGTGGGGCGACACACTCACCGCGATGGCGGCGCGACAGCCGGACTGCCGGTTGATCAACCTGGAAACGGCGGTTACCCGCAGCGATGACGCCTGGCCGTGGAAGGGGATCAATTACCGCATGCACCCGGGCAATATTCCGGCGCTCACTGCCGCCGGGGTCGATATCTGCAGCCTTGCCAACAATCATGTACTGGACTGGGGTTACGCCGGTCTTGTGGAAACCCTGGACAGCCTGCAAGGAGCCGGGTTGAGCGCTGTCGGCGCCGGGGTAAACAAACACGCGGCGGAGTCGCCGGCGATCAAGCGTATCGGCAGCAATCGCCTGCTGGTATTTGCCGTCGGCCACCCCAGCAGTGGTATTCCGGCGGATTGGGCGGCGACGGATGATAAAGCTGGAGTGAACTTTATTGCCGACCTGTCCGCGGAAACCGCGCAGGTACTGGCCAGGCAGTGGCACGGCTTGCGGCAGCCGGGAGACCTGGTGGTGGTATCCATTCACTGGGGCGGGAACTGGGGCTATCACATCAAGCGGGGGAAGAGGGCGTTCGCGCGCCACCTGATCGATGCTGGGGCAGACCTGGTGTACGGCCATTCGTCACACCATCCCATGGGCATTGAGGTGTACCGGGAGCGGGCGATTCTCTATGGCTGTGGGGATCTGATCAACGACTATGAGGGGATCCGCGGCCACGAGGCGTACCGCTCGTATTTGCGCCTCCTGTATTGCGCGGACCTGGATCCGGACAGCGGCGCCCTGCGGCGGCTCGAGCTGATCCCGTTTGAAATGCGGCGATTCCGCCTGCAGAGGCCGGCAGATAGCGATCGTGACTGGCTCCTCGGAGTCCTCGACCGTGAATGCCGCAGGTTGGGGGCTGCGCTGCAGTTGCCGGGCGATGGGGAGTCTTTTCTGTTGCGCTGGTAGTTGCAGCGCCGGGGTGAGGCAAAAAAAAGCCCGATCCATCTGGACCGGGCTTTTGGGTATGGCGCGCTCGGGAGGATTCGAACCTCCGACCGCCTGGTTCGTAGCCAGGTACTCTATCCAGCTGAGCTACGAGCGCGTTAGGAGGCGCACTATATTGATTCGCGCTGCCGTAGGCAAGTACCTGGTGGAATTTTCTTTTAATTCAGCCGGTTATCGGATGTTTCCGGGTTGCGTGAGCGCCAGTTCCTGCGGCGGCTTGTTGAATTCAGCACATATTTTATTCAGGAGCTATTGTTTATTTTTTGGTTGCCATTACTATTGCCAGCGCAATTGACAGGAGAAGTCTGTGATCAGGTTACTTGGACAAATCGATAGCAATGCCAACGCTGCGCCACAATGGCTGCGGTGTGCATTTGTTCGTATAGAGAAAAGCCCAATGTAATTGCCTCCTGACAACGGGAGGCGCGAGCCTTCCGGACGTGATCACACAACCCCCGCAGGTTCGCCTCCGGGGGTTTTTGTTTTCTGGTCCGGTAGCTCATCGTCCACCAGCAGTCATTTGCAGTGTGCGGGTATCTGGCTGGCCTTCACAGTATTTGTTCAGGACCTGCTGAATAGTTGCGGGATTGCGCGTCTACGAAGCGCTGCAGGTCGGGTGAGCCTTCCATGGTGCCTCCGGGATGGGATGTCGGTTTACTCATTCTGGCAGCTGCCAGCCAAACTGTTCAATCAGGGCGGCGAAGCAGCCGCGGGGCACAGCGTTGATCGTCAGCAACCGGCCGCTTTCCGGGTGCTTCAGGACCAGTTTGTGGGCGTGTAAAAGCAGCCTGCCGCAGCCAAAGTGCTCGGCAAAAAAGTGGTTGTGGGTGGACTTGCCGTATTTGGGGCAGCCGATCAACGGGTGAGAAATATGTTTGAAGTGGCGCCGAATCTGGTGCCGGCGGCCTGTCTTCAGTTGTATTTCGGCCAGTGAATAGCGGCTGGTGGGGTAGCGGTCCACCGCAAAGGGCAGCTCGACGGTGCCCAGGCGGCGGAACAGGGTGACCGCATCCTGGCGCGGCAGATCGCTTTTGGGGCGCCTACGCTGGTGTTTGAAGTCTGCCACCGGCGGCAGGGGATGATCGATTTCCCCCGCTTCCGGGCAGTAACCGCGGCAAATGGCCAGGTACTGCTTGAGCGACTCGTGGCTATCCAGCTGAGCCTGCAGGCGAGCGGCAGATTCGCTGCTTTTGCCGAACACGATGACGCCAGAGGTGGGTTTGTCCAGCCGGTGTACCGGGTAGAGGTGGGAGCCCACCAGGTCGCGTAAAAATTGCAGCAGGATGCGGTCTTCGTGCCGGTCGATTTCCGAGCGATGGACCAGCCAGCCTTCCGGTTTGTAGGCGGCAACCAGGTGCGCATCTTCGAAAAGTATTTCCGGCGTCATTGGAAAGCTCTGTTAGGTAATACTGATTTGTGAAGTATAAGGGGGAGCACATATGGGGAAAACTGCCGCGGGGAATTGACCGCGGGAAAACAAGGAAAAAGATGAATAAATAGGAAATTATTATGCCTGTAAAAATGGTACTGAATCGCAATGCACCGCCGGGCACCGTACCGGTCAAGGTCTTCACTGAAGATGTGGAAAACGCGGCATTGCAACAGCTAAAAAATATTGCCCAGTTGCCGATCGTGCATTCCCATGTGGCGGCCATGCCGGACGTTCATATGGGAATCGGTGCAACCGTGGGATCGGTAATCCCCACACTCGGCGCGATTATTCCGGCGGCGGTGGGGGTGGATATCGGTTGCGGCATGAATGCGGTTCGCACCTCGCTGCACGCCAACCAGCTGCCGGATGACCTCAAGCCACTGCGGGATGCCATCGAGCGCCGGGTGCCGGTGGGCTTTGCCCGTCACAAGCGGGTGAGTGCACGGGAGGCGGCGGCAGCGAATCTCGCGGCTGGCGCGGACCAGCTGTTCGCCAGGCACCCGGAATTGCTCAAGCGCCTGCGCAACCCGCAGGAAACCTGGGTAACCCAGATCGGGACCCTGGGCGGCGGCAATCACTTTATCGAGATCTGTCTCGATGAAAACAACATGGTGTGGGTGATGCTGCACTCCGGTAGCCGCGGGATCGGCAATGCCATCGGCCAGCATTTCATCCAGCTGGCAAAGCGCGATATGGAAGGGCATATGCACAATTTGCCGGACCGTGACCTGGCATATTTCAGTGAGGGCAATGCGCACTTCAATGACTATGTGGAAGCGGTGCACTGGGCCCAGGAGTATGCGCGGGTCAATCGCCAGGAGATGATGAAAATGATCGTCGCTGTGCTGCAGCAACAGTTGCCGCCGTTCAGCCTGGCAACCGAGGCGATCAATTGCCACCACAACTACGTGGTGCGGGAACAGCATTTTGGCCGCGATGTATTTGTCACCCGCAAGGGGGCAATCAGCGCGCAGAAAGACCAGTTGGGAATTATCCCCGGCTCCATGGGCGCCAGGTCCTACATCGTGCGCGGCCTTGGCAATCCTGAGTCCTTCTGTTCCTGTGCCCATGGCGCGGGGCGCCGGATGAGCCGCACCGCTGCGCGCAAACGCTTTACCCGGGCGGACCTGGAGGCCCAGACCAAGGGGGTGCAGTGTCGCAAGGACAAGGGCGTCATTGACGAGATCCCGGCGGCATACAAGGACATTGACCAGGTGATGAATAATCAGCGTGACCTGGTGGATGTGGTACACACCTTGCGGCAGGTGATCTGCATCAAGGGTTAATACAGTGATAGAAGGAGTATTCTGTGAAGAAAAACAAGGCAAAAATTGTGGTGCGAAATTATGTCGCACGCAATCCGCTATTGCGCAAGGGTGGCGCCCACATACGGGCGAAGTCCGGTGAGCGCTTTAGTGATAAACAGCAAACCAGAAAGGCGGCGCGGGAATGGCAGAGCTCCCGCGCTCGGTTCTCGCTCGCCTGAATAGCCATCCCCATCAGGGCCACGCATTCAACGGCCCAACATAGACCCAGCGCTTCCTGTGCAGCTTGAACAGCGAAATTTCATGTAGTGCGCGCTCTTCCCCGTTCTCATCAAACCATGCCCTGAATTCCACGATGGATTTCTTGAGCCCCTGTTTGCTTTTGATCACTTCCAACCGGACCCATTTTGTCTGCAGGTCTTCCGCCTCAAGCTCCGGGCAGGAATCCGGGTGCCAGGTCTTCTTCAGGTAGGCCGGCTTCCCCAGGGCATAGGCAGTGTAGCGGCTCCGCATCAGTGCTTCGGCGGTGTTCGGGTAGGTTTTGCCGGACAGATACAGGTCGCAGCACTGTACGAAGGGTTTGCCGGAACAGCAGGGGCAGTTTTCGGTCATGGGGTTCTCGATCTGGGTTGAGCGCGCATGATACCAAGGTGCGCTGCGGGCTGCAGATAATGGGGAAACTGATCGGTCAGAACTTGCCGGAGGAAATTGGCGTCATCCGCTGCTAGGCTCAGAAGAGTTATTCTGCGTCAACAGCCGGTGGTGTTATGAATCGGTGGTGGTTAGGTCTACTTTTGGTGCCGGTGATCGCCGGTGCCCAGTCCGATGATGGGAATGGACAACGAGGTGGCGGGCGGAGCCCCAGTCTGGCATTTTGCCAGGAGCGTTTTTATGAAGAGGACGATGGCCTGTTGCGCTGCAATTGGGCGGTCAACTTCACCTATGCCTGTTTTGTTTCCTACCCCGCGAACAAGGTGATCCAGGCCGGGGCGAAAATTGCCGAGCCGGAAGTGGTAGGGGAGTGTGACAATGGCGAGCGGATCATCAAGTTGCTGCACTATTGATTGCCCGGTTGCCAAAGAATACTCATCTACCGGTGATTGTGCTCCCTCCGGGGCGTTATTGCGAAGTCGCAGGAGGCGTGAGGGGAAGATGTCCGTCTCTCATGAGCGCAGAAATTTTCCGTTGTAGCTGATCGTAAGTAAATGGCTTCTTGACGCAGTCGAGAATGCCATCGGCGACGATGTCCTGGACCTTGCTTTCCACGCTGTAGCCGGTTGCCAGAAGTGCCTTGATATCCGGATTGATGCGTTTTAATTCAACGAACAACTGTTGTCCATCCATCTGCGGCATGATCATGTCCAGCAACACCAGGTCTATTACCTGGTGATTTCCCCTGTAGTATTCAATGGCCTCTTGTGCTGAGGCAAAAGTGTCTACCTGGTGCCCGTGCATTTCAAACAGGGTTTTGGAATAGCTGCGGACGATGGCCTCGTCATCGACAATCATCATGCGCACCGGCCTTTCCGTAATTTCCGTTGGCGCTTTCTGTTGCCGGTGTTTGCCGCGCTCCCTGATGGCGGGTAGGTAGAGATCGAAGCTGCTGCCTTCCCCCGCGGAAGAGCGACACTGAATCGCACCTTTGTGGAGGTGCGTGGTGCCGTATACCGCCGCCAGACCGAGTCCGGCACCGCGGCCGCTGGCCTTGGTGGTAAAGAATGGCTCGAAAATGCGCTGGCGCACTTCCTCGGTCATGCCGGTGCCACTGTCGGTGACATTGATCAGCAGGTAGTGGCCCGGCGCTATCTGGAAATCGGAAATGGATACGGGTTCCGTTACCTCCACATTGCGGGTGCTGAAGGTGAGGGTGCCCCCCGAGGGCATGGCATCCTTGGCGTTGATGGCCAGGTTCAGGAGCGCGCTTTTTAGTTGCGCCGAGTCTCCCTTGACGTGCGGGCGCGCGGCGTCGAGGAATTGTCGTACCTGGATTTTACGGTCTATGGTGCGTTCCAGCATAGTGCAGACATCCAGCACAATATCGTGGGTATTGCAGTCGCTTAAACGGTAAGCCCCCTTGCGGGCAAACGTCAGCAGCTGCTTGGTAAGCTCGGCGGCGTGGTGGGCGGTGGTCAGAATCTGGCTCGCGTATTCGGCTATCTTGCTGTCCACGGTGGTCTGGTGGATCACTTCCGCAAACCCGGCAATACCGTGAATCATGTTGTTGAAGTCGTGGGCGATGCCCCCTGCCAGCTCACCGATTGCCTGCATTTTCTGCGCTTGACGCAATTCTTCTTCCAGCAACCGCTGTTTGGTGATGTCGCTGCCGATACTCAGGACACCGATGGGCTCGCCCTGTTCATCGGTCAGCAGTTTGTTGGTCCAGGCAATCCAGACCCGGCGCCCGTTCTTGGTGATGTTTTCATTGATGTTGTAGCGGTGTTCCTCCGGATGGGTGCAGATGTGATCCATCAGCGGGCGCAGATCACGGCCGGTACTTTCGTTTTCGGGGACTATGGTGCCAACGACGTGCTGGCCAATGATTTCCTGCTCGCTGAACCCGAAAAAGTTCTGGGCGTATTCGTTGAAGAAGGTAATGATGCCGCTGCGGTCCCAGCGCAGGATGATGGAGTTGGCGTGCTCTACCAGCTCCCGGTACCGCTCCTCACTTTTGCGGAGGGCCTCGTAGACCTGTTGTGAGTCGCCGCCGGAAACCGGGGGGCTTGAGGCGGGTTGCTGGCCGTTCAAATCCGGTTTTGCAGTTTTTTCCATTATTCCTTCCTGGAAACCATCCTGGAAACCTGTTGTGAAACAAGGGAAGCCATTGATTCCACCACGGTGAGCGGGGATTGTCTAGCGGATTGGAGGGCCTGACACTGGCGCATTCCATTTTTGCTGATAGCATGCAACAGAGTTTGTTGAACCGATTCAATCGAGTAGTTGGAGAGTATTACCTATGTTGAGTGTAAAAATCACGGCCCTGTATGCGGGCCTGTCGGCACTGCTGATGCTTGCGCTGGCATTTCGCGTGGTGGCATTTCGCCGCAGTAATAAAGTCGGCCTCGGATCCGGTGGCCACCATATGGGGCAGGTGCTGGTCAGGGCGCACGCCAATGCGGTGGAATATGTTCCCCTGGCGCTGATCCTGATGCTGATCGCGGAAATCAACGGGCTGTCTGTGGTGTGGCTGCACTGCCTGGGCGGTGCCTTGATTGTGGCGCGCGCTCTGCACGCCATCGGCCTGGTTGCCGGCAAGGGCGGCTATCACTTCGGTCGCTTTACCGGTACTTCACTGACCTGGCTGGTGATTTTGGTGTTGGCGATTATCGATATACTGGCGATTTTCACCGGCTAGCAATCCGCTAGCGAAAGCTGGTAATTGAACGGGAAAAAAGAAAAGCAAAAAAAAGCCCGGAAAAACCGGGCACAGTACAGGGATGGAAAATTGTGGGGGAGGGAAGGGTTAACCGCTTACTGGTTAGCCGCCAGCGGGGTAACGTTCTGCTCCTCTTCGGAGGACTCAGCCTGCGCGGGTTCATCTTCACTCAGGAGTATTTCCGGCTTGCCCTTACAGGCTTTCGCCAGGGTCTCGCGGCGCTTAGCCAGCATCAGGCCGATCTCTTCACTGGCTTCCTCGGAAACACCGTCAACATGCCGCTCTATCAGGGCGGTAATGTTGGCGGCGAGTTCCAGCATCTTGTCGTGTTCTTCGGCGTCTTTTTTGTTGTCGAACATGGCTCCGTCTCTGTCGCATTTCCAAACTGCTACTACCGCCATAACTGCCTCCTGTTGTCGTGCACAATGACCAGATTGTTGTCGGGTGTTTTTGTTGGGTTGGATGTTTGTACAGTATCTGTATATATGTTCAGTGTCAACCGAAGTCGCTGCCGGCGAAGATTGAGGTGGGCCGAGCCCGCTGTGCGTCGGGTGGCCGGGCAAGGTGGCAAATGTGGGTTCATAATCAATTTGTGACCGCCGGACCTTTCCCCCCCAAGGATTCCCGGCGGCTCCAACCCCGCAGTAAATCACTGGCCCGCATCGCGGGCCATTTTTTTATCCGGCGCGACTGCGGTTGCGGACTACAGCAGGCTCCAGGCCAGTCGCGCGGCCAGCGCCAGCAAAATGGCGCCAAACAGCTTCTGCAGCCACTGGCCCCAGGGGCCGAGGTTGATGCCCCGCTTGTGGCCGGTGGTCACCGCAAAGGTCACCAGCAGGTACCAGAGGGTATCGATGGACGCTGCTACTCCCGCCATCGCCAGCTTCACCGCCAGCGACTGGTCTTCGTGGACAAACTGACTGAACAGGGCGCCGAAAAACAGTGCCACCTTGGGATTGAACAGGGCAATGGAAAAGCCCTGGCTCGCGGCCGCGAGGGGCGATTGCGGTTTTGCCGCCTGGCTGGCCGGCGCGGGGCCGGCCGGGGAGGTCAGCGCCTGCCAGCCGATGTAAACCAGCAGCAGGGCACCGGCCCACTGCAGCCCCTGGAACAGTGCCGGGGTCTGGGTGACCACCAGCGCCAGCCCCAGGGCGGTGAGCAGCGCGTAGAGCCCGATGGCAATACCGTGGGAGAGGGCGCAGATACTGCCCTGCAGGGGGCCGGCGGCGGCATTGCGCAGTACGATCAGCAGGCTGGGGCCGGGGGACATGGCGCCCAGGGCGCAGATGCCGGCAAGGGATAGCCAGGATAGCCACTCCATCAGAAACCACCTCCCGCATCCAGCCAGGCCTGTTCCGCGGCCGTGCTCGGTCGCCCAAGAGCGGCGTTGCGGTGCGGGTAGCGCCCGAATTCCGCGATCACATCCCGGTGCCGCGCGGCAAAGCGGTAGTAGCTGGCAGCGGTCTTCGCTTCCGGGCCAGAGGTAAAATCCTGCCGCAACTGGTCGAAGTAGGCCACCGACTGGGCCTGTACCTCGGGCTGCTCCGAGTGCTCCAGCGGCATCCCCAGGAAAGCGCGCTGGTGTAGTCCGAGAGTGGTCTGCTGGTTGTCGCGGATCACCGCCTGGCTGATGGCGAGGGCCTGCGGGTCGCCGGCAAAGGCGCGCGGGCTGCCGCGGAAAATATTGCGGGTGAACTGGTCACAAACCAGTACCAGGGCCAGTTGCCCGGACAGGGTTTCACGCCAGTCGCCCAGTTGCCCGGCCAGCGCGGCGTCAACCAGGTCGCCAAACCGGGTCCTGATCTCGTCGTCGAAGGGGCTCCCGCCGCTAAACCAGCACTTGCGCAGGGTTTCCGCCGGGGGGTGGTCGGGGAGGTCGCTGCCAAACCAGAAAGTCAGCACTTCACTGGCGGCATTTTTGTTAGAGTCGTTCATCTGCCTTCCGTCGATGTAAATTTTGCCGCCCGTGCATCCAAATCCGCGGGTGGCCTCGTCCATCAGGGTAAGCAGGCAAGATTCCTGTTACCCCGGGACCCGGTTCAGACCGGCTACTTAAGCAAACTTCCCGGGACTATGTCGATGTTTAGATACGGATTGCACAAAAAAGGTACAATCCGCAGTCAGAATGCTGCAACAGTGAGAACAATGAAATGAGAGCGAGAAAGCAACAACCGCCCGGCAAGTCGTGCCTGTGGGCGACCCTGGTGGTCGCGGCGCTGGGTATGAGCGGCTGGGGTGCAGCTGTGGCCCAGGACGACGTCGTGCCACAAGTGCCGGCAGAGGCTCCGGAAGCTCCGGTGCCGCCGGTACCACCCAAGGCGCCGATAGTGGTGCGGGACTTTGACAAACAGGTCCGCATCCTGCGTCAGGAAGACGGCTCCCTGCGTATCCTTACCCGGGACTCCGAGGGCGATAACGCCGATATCCGGGTGGACCTGGGTGATGAATTCGGTGGCGAAGTCACCAAGCGCATATACCGGCAGCTGGAAGAGAAGGGCATCCTCGACGAGAAGGGCCTGGTGATCGAGGAGGCGCTGGAATCGATACCGCGCAATATCGAATTTGGCATCGCCGCGGAAGAGGCCCGAGAGCACGCCCGCGAAATGGCCCGCGAGCAGCGGCGGCTGGCCCGCGAGGCCCGGAATATGGCGCGCGACCACAAGGCCGAGGTTTACGAATACCGCTATAGCGACGAGAAGGACGACGACAAAATGGAAATGCTAATCGCCATTGTGGCCATCATTGCAGTCTTCGGGACCCCGATCCTGATTGTTTGGCTGGTAACCCGCAACAGTTACCGCAAGAAGCAGCTGCTGATGGAAAACGTCAATCGCCTGGTGGCAGAAGGCCGCGATATTCCGCCGGAGCTGCTGGATGCGATGGAGAACGAAAGCCCGAACAAGACCAAGGACCGCGGCTTCACGCTGATTGCGGTGGGTGCTGCGATCTTCATCTGGCTCAGTGCCGTGGCAGATATCGGTGTTGGCAGCCTGGGCCTGATCCCGCTGTTTATCGGTGTCGCCCGCTATATCAACTGGAAACTGGATAACCAACAGCAAGCGGGCTAGGAACTGCCATCGATGAACCTCAACGACGAGGACCTGATCCGACGCGTTGTCGAAGACGGCGACCAGCGGGCTTACGCCCAGCTGGTTCGTCGCTATCAGTCACAGTTGCGTTTCTCGCTCCGTCAACTGTGCGATGGCGACCAGGGGCTGGCCGACGACATGGCTCAGGAAGCATTTATAAAAGCGTACAAGGCATTGCCCGCATTCCGTGGCGATGCCCGCTTCAGTACCTGGCTGTACCGCATTGCCTACAATCTGGTCATGAGCCACAAGCGCAAAAACGCGCCGGAGGTGGACCAGGAGGCGGTGGACCGGGCGCAGTCTGATCAAAGCGTCGAAGAAGCGCAGCAACTGGGGATGGCCAGAGACCTGAATTCGGCCATGGGGGAACTGAGTGACGCCCAGCGTCAGGCGGTACATCTGTGCATGCAGCGCGGATTTTCACATGAAGAAGCCGCCAGCATTATGAAGTTGCCGCTGGGCACGGTAAAATCCCACGTTAACCGCGCACGGGCTAAACTGCAGACACTGTTGCAGGCCTGGCGGGAGGAGGTCGTCAGTGGCTAAGCATTTGCATGGTAATTCATATTCAGCGCAGCAGGCGCGCACTGGCAACAAACCAGACAAGGTTGCAGGTATGGTAGTGAAGGACGGGGTGATCTCACCCTCTGGAAGCAACGATCCGGATTTCGACACCTGGTTGTCGCAGCAGCTGCAGTTCAACGAACCGCACCTGGATGACGACGGCTTCTGTGAGCGGGTGATGGCGGACCTGCCGCCGGCGCCGGCCAAACGTAGTGAGCGTCGCGCAACCCGCTATCAATACGCGGCAGTGGTGGCGGCTTCGGCCATTGTCTGCTGGCAGTTCCCGCTGGATGAGGTACTTGCCCAGGCAGCTCAGCAGAGCATCAGCCTGTACAGCCTGGTGGGGGTGGCAGTACTGTCTTCGCTGGTGGCCATGACCGGCGGTATCTTCGCGGCGCGCCGCTGACGGTTGCGCCGAAACCGTACGCGGCCGGTGTCCTGCCGGCCGCGCGTGATTCTTCTCTATCTCCTTTCTTTCTTTAGCTCCCCTCGCTTCCCCAAGGCTTTCAACGATATTGGTCCAGTTGTATCTCGCCGCGCTTGGTTACCTTGATATAGGGGAGGATCGAGCGCCTGAGTCCCAGTTTTGCTTCCAGTTCGTAGGGCACGGTACTGCTCTGTAGTCTGAGGAGCTCGGCAGCGGCCATAAAGGATCCCATCAGGTTCGCCGAGGCGTCGACGACGATGGCATCCTGGCCGTAGGCGGGTATCGACGGCAGGTTACTGGAGGTGCCGGTAACTACCTTGTGTCCCGCCAGGTTCAGGGTGTAGTACAGGCCGGACAGGGACAGTTCGGTATCGTTGGGATTGAAAACCCGCAGGTGTATGCGAAACCGCAGGTCCCCGCTTTGACTGCTGGGCAGAGGTTCCAGCGCGGTCACCTGGACTTCCGGCTCTTCGAAATTCGGTGACAACACGGCACAGCCGTGGAGCATCAGCGCGAGCGCACTGATCAGCAGAACACGGATCAATAAGGTAGGGCTAAATTGGTGGCGGAATCTGCTGCGGTTCAAGGGCGCGTCCTCATATTTACCTGAGCTACCTGGATTGCCTGAGCTGCCAAGCGCCAGAACGATATCGTCTGGGGGGTAACGTTAACGTATTTCCGGGATGGCACGTAGGGCACTGTTGCCGAAAACAGGTAGACCGCAATCACAGGCGGATTGTTCAAATCCGACGCAATTCTGCACCTGCTGAGGCAGCTATACTCGATGCGAAGAAATCGGAACCGTATCGCAGGGAAGGAGCGGGCAGTGTGATGAATCTGCTGGTGCAGACCCCGCCGGTGACACCCGAACAGGGAAAAGAGTCGGCGGAAACACTGGAGTTGGCCAAGGTTAACCCCTCGTCGCTCGGTGATGTCGTCGATACGGTGACCGATTCCCTGCAGAATATCTGGCACAGTTTCCTCGGTCATATCCCTTTCTTTATTGCCGCCCTGTTGATGCTGGTACTGACCTGGCTGATGGCCGCGCTGGCGGGGCGCTTTGCCCGGCGCTTTGCGCGTAAGACCACCACGCGACCGTCACTGCAGGATCTGCTGGTGCGCCTCACCAAGATCGTGATCTGGCTGCTGGGGCTGCTGTTTACGGCCATGGTACTGTTCCCCGGCCTGACCCCGGCCAAAGCCCTCGGTGGCCTGGGGCTGCTGTCGGTAGCGGTTGGGCTGGCGTTCAAGGATATGTTCGAGAACTTTTTCGCCGGTATCCTGATCCTGTGGCGCTTCCCCTTTGAGGCGGGAGATGTGATCCGCTGTGAAAATGTGGAGGGGCGGGTAGAGGCGGTGGAAGTGCGCAATACCACCATCCGCCGTACTACCGGTGAACTGGTAATCGTGCCCAACCTGTTCCTGTTCAAGAATCCCTGTGAAATCCTCACCGACCGCAACAAGCGCCGTATCACCATTATCGCCGGCGTGGCCTATGGCGAAGATGTGGCAACGGCAGTGGAGGTGATCAAGGTTGCGGTCAGTGAGTGCGAATCGGTGCGGGATGACGAGCCGGTACAGATTTTTCCCCAGGCGTTTGGCGACAGCAGTATCGATATCGAGGTCACCTGGTGGGCGGGTTCGACACCGTTGGAGGAGCGCCGCTCCCGGGGCGAAGTGGTGACTGCGGTGAAGCGGGCCCTGGACCAGGCGGGTATAGAGATTCCGTTCCCCTATCGCACCCTGACCTTCAAGGAGCCGCTACGCATAGGTGGGGAAGTCTCCGAGGGCTGAAGTTGAAGGTTATCCGGGACGAATTGCGGGAATAGGGGGCTGCGCCCCCTGGGGAAGATTTACAGGGTGCTGTCCGGCTGGTTTTCCGGGCGCGCATCTTCAAACGCCGGCATCGCGGCGCAGGCATCGGCGATATGCTCGATCGTCGGGTAGCGGGCGATATCCACTCCGAAGCGCTGGGCGTTATAGATCTGCGGTATCAGGCAACACTCGAACAGTCCCGGGGCGCTGCCCGCGGCAAAGGGACCGTCAAAATCCGCCGCCAGTTGCATTTCCAGCGCGTCAAAGCCGCCATTGATCCAGTGGCGAATCCACTCGACTTTTTGCTCGTCACTGGCGCCCAGCTCGGTCTGGATATACTTCAGCACCCGCAGGTTCTGGATTGGCTGGATGTCACAGGCCACGTTGTAGGCGAGGGCGCGGATACGGGCGCGCTCGCTCGGATCTGCGGGCAGTAGGGGTACCTGGGGGTGGGTCTCATCCAGCCATTCCAGGATGGCAAGGGACTGGGTAAGGGTCTTGCCATCATCGTTTATCAGTGCCGGGACCAGGCCCTGGGGGTTCAGTGCGCGGTAGGCTTCGCCGCGCTGCTCGCCTTTCAGCAGGTTGACCGGGTGATACTGGTACTCGAGGCCCTTGAGATTGAGGGCAATACGCACCCGGTAGCTGGCGGAGGAGCGAAAGTAGCCGTGGAGGTCCATGAGTTGGGTGTTCCTTGTTGTTCTGTAGGTTCAAGGCCTGTATCGGTATCTGGTCTGCGGCGAGGGCCTTTCGGGTCCTGACGCAAAAAATACGCGTCAAATTGCCATTTCGATGACAAAAATGGCGTGCAAAGCCGTATAATGCGCGGCCGATTTCTTCTGATGCTGCACGATCGTGCCCGAAAGCGTTAAGCCCGGACAAAATTCCGGTCGCTGTTCCAGGGTGTGTGCCCCGAAAATGGGGGTGGTTCGGGGCCAGAGTCAGCGGCAGTTACCGTCTGCCAAAAAATTCCTGCGGCAGTGGTTACATTTGAAACCAATCTTAGTTACATTTGAAACCTCGTACAACCCGTATCTCAGCAGGTAAATGAACCGCGATGACCACAGATAACACCACAAAGGTAGACCGCGAAATCAATGCTAACCTGGAGGCCGTTCGCCCGGACGACCTGCGGCTGGAAAAATTCCTGCCGTACCGCCTCTCGGTGCTCTCCAACCGGGTAAGTAACGCGATTGCGCAGGCGTATGGTGCGCGTTTCGACCTGACCATTCCTGCATGGCGGGTTATGGCGATTCTCGGGCGCTTCCCCAACCTGTCCGCGGCGGATCTGGTAGAGCAGACGGCCATGGACAAGGTGGCCATCAGCCGCGCGGTGTCCATCCTGCTGAAAAACGACTACATCACCCGCAGTGAAGATCTCGCCGATCGCCGCCGCCAGGTGCTCAACCTGTCGGAACTGGGGCGGGATGTTTACGAGCGTATCGTGCCGCTGGCGCAGCAGTATGAAAATGACCTGATGGGCTCGCTGAGCGATGAAGAGCGCAAGCAGCTGGACAGTATCATCGAAAAGCTGATGAGCCGGGCGCAGGACTGGGCCAACCGCGGCCTGATGGACTGAACGATTACCCACGAATATCTGACGGTATCGTGCGCCAGGACACTACGACAGTGAACGGTGCGATACCGTTGTTTCCCTGACAGGAGTTACCCATGTTTGACCACCTCAATAGCCTGCCTGCCGACCCGATTCTCGGCCTGTTGGCCACCTACCGCGCTGACGAAAACCCCAACAAGATTGACCTCGGGGTCGGTGTATATAAGGACGAGGCGGGGCATACCCCGGTACTGCAGGCAGTAAAAGAAGCGGAAACCCGGCTGTTGCAGAGCGAGGAAACCAAGGCTTATATCGGGCCTGCCGGTACCCCCGGTTTCAACAGTGCCATGCAGGAGCTGGTACTTGGCGCCACGCACCCGGCGCTGGTCGGCAACCGCGTGCGTTCCGCACAGACTCCCGGCGGCTGTGGCGCCCTGCGCGTGCTGGCGGAATTTGCCAATCGCGCCAAGCCCGGTGCCACCATCTGGGTCAGTGATCCCACCTGGGCTAATCACGTACCGCTGCTGGGCAATGCCGGCCTGCAGATCAAGAGCTATCCCTATTACGATCGCGCCAGCAGCAGCCTGCAGTTCGATGCGATGGTCGACACCCTGAAAAATGTGGGCGAGGGCGACCTGGTACTGCTGCACGCCTGCTGTCACAACCCCTGCGGTGCGGACCTGAGCCGCGAGCAGTGGAAAGTGCTGGCGGAAATGGCGCAGAAGCAGGGCTTCACCCCGTATATTGATATGGCCTACCAGGGCTTCGGTGAAAGCCTGGACGACGACGCTTACGGCCTGCGCCTGATGGCGGAATCTGTGCCGGAAATGCTGGTGGCGGCTTCCTGCTCCAAGAATTTTGGCCTTTACCGCGAGCGCGTTGGTCTGGCGATGGTGATCTACAGCGATGCGGCGGCTGCCGACCGCGGCCAGAGCCAGCTGCTGAACGTGGTGCGCGGCAACTACTCGATGCCGCCGAACCACGGCGGTGCCATTGTGGAATCCATCCTCACCGATGCGAGCCTGAAGGCAAACTGGGAGGCGGAGTTGACCGAAATGCGGGAGCGCATCAACGGCCTGCGCTCCGGCGTGGTGGAAAGCCTCGACGCGGCCGGTGCCGCCGGGGACTTCAGTTTTATTCAGCGGCAGAAGGGCATGTTCTCGTTCCTGGGCATTACCCCGGAGCAGGTGCAGAAACTGCAGGAGGACTACTCAATTTATATGGTAGATTCCAGCCGTATCAGCATCGCTGGCCTCAGCCAGAACAATATGGCTTACTTCTGCGAGTCTGTGGCCAAGGTTCTGGGCTGATCGACCAGCCGGGTGTGGCGTGACGGCGCCACGCCCTCGCCGGATACCGCGGCAATCCGCGCGGCGAAAATTTTTGCAAAGTGGATTGCGTGGACGCGCGCAACCCGACCTATCGAAGTAAAGCAGAACCCGCAAATGGAAGTTGAGGTAGCCGACCCCGTGTCTGATTCCCCCGCACTCGAATCTCTAGTCAAACCCTGGGATCCCGCCAGCTGGCGTAAACTGACCGCGCATCAGCAGCCGCGGTACCAATCCGCTGAAGCCGTTGCCGAAGTGGAGCAGCAACTCTCCGGTTACCCGCCGCTGGTATTTGCCGAAGAGGCCCGCGAGCTGCGCCGCCAGCTGGCGCAAGTGGCAGAGGGCAAAGCCTTCCTGTTGCAGGGGGGGGACTGCGCGGAGTCCTTTGCGGATTTCAACGCAAACCGAATTCGCGATACATTTAAAGTAATGCTGCAGATGGCGGTGGTGCTGACGTTTGCCGGCAATCTCCCGGTGGTGAAAGTGGCGCGTATGGCCGGCCAGTATGCCAAGCCGCGCTCGGCAGATTTGGAAACCATCGGCGGTGTCGAGCTGCCCAGTTACCGCGGCGATATCATCAACGGTATCGACTTTACCGCGGAGGCGCGGGTACCGGATCCCCAGCGCATGCTGACTGCCTACAACCAGTCTGCGGCTACCCTCAATTTACTGCGCGCATTTGCCCAGGGCGGTCTGGCGGATCTGCACCAGGTACACGCGTGGAACCTGAGCTTTCTGGAAAACAATCCGCTGCGGGATCGCTATTCACAACTGGCGGAGCGTCTGCAGGATGCCCTGGAATTTATGGCGGTATGCGGCGTTAACTCCGCCAATACTCCGGCAATCCGTGAAACCACTCTGTACACCTCCCACGAGGCGCTACTGCTAAATTACGAGCAGGCACTGACCCGCACCGACAGCCTGACCGGCAAGTGGTACGACTGCTCTGCGCATATGCTGTGGATTGGCGAGCGCACCCGGCAACTGGATGCCGCCCACGTGGAGTTCCTGGCCGGTGTCTGGAATCCCATCGGCGTAAAAGTGGGGCCGGGGATGGATACCGAGGAGCTGATCCGTCTGATCGACCGCCTGAACCCCAACAACGAACCGGGCCGGCTGACGCTGA
>NZ_CAJXKH010000033.1 GCF_913055755.1 uncultured Microbulbifer sp. | reverse complement strand
TGAATAACGATCGTTGGAACACGCTGCTGAAGTACACCTACTTCTACAACGTGCCGACCACGGATCAGGTGCTGGTAACGTCCAACAGCACCAGCAACGCGACGGAGTTCGTGCAGAAGAGCCATATCTTCTCGGTGGACAGCAACTACGATCTGACCCGGCGCTGGACCCTGGGGGCCAAGTACGCCTACCGCCTCGGCCAGTTGAGCATGCAGCGGCAAGATCCGGAGTTTTTCGACAGTACCGCGCACCTGTACGTGTTGCGGGCGGACTGGCACTTCGTCAACCAGTGGGATCTGTTGCTGGAAGGGCGCATGCTGGATCTGCCGGAAGCGGGGGACAGCAGGAGCGGCGCGCTGCTGGCGATCTATCGCCAGTTGGGGCGTAACTTCAAAGCCGGTGTGGGTTACAACTTCACCGACTTCTCCGATGATCTCACCGACCTGGACTACGACAGCCAGGGCGTGTTCCTGAACATGGTCGGCAAACTGTAATAACGGTTAGTTCGCGGCAGGTCCCGGGCCGCGGCGGCGGCCCGGGCAATTGGATGTCCGGGATAGCCGGAATGAATGGGGCTCCGGATCAGAGCCCCAGCGGTCGCGCCAGCGGCTCGATCGCTACCACTTCACCGGCCTTGACGCTGCCGCTGTCGCGGGCCAGCACAATCAGGCAATTGGCATCGGCGAGCCCCGAGAGGATATGGCTGCCCTGGGCACCCACCGGCTCGACGCACAGCGTACCGTGTTCATCACTGCGGTAGATACCGCGCTGGAAATCGGTGCGCCCGGGACTTTTCCTCAGCGGCTGCAACAACCTCGCTTGCAGCGGCACCGGTGCAGACCAGGCGCCGCCCTGCATGACGGTCAGTGCCGGCACCACCAGTTGCTGGAAGGTGACCAGCGCCGACACCGGGTTGCCGGGCAGGCCGAAGAAGGGCGTGCCGCGCAGGCGTCCGTAGGCAAAGGGCTTGCCGGGCTTCATCGCCACTTTCCAGAATCCGATCTCCCCCATTTCCTCCAGTACTTCGCGGGTGTAGTCCGCCTCGCCCACGGACACGCCGCCGGAAGTAATAATGGCGTCGGCCTCGCGCGCGGCGCGGGCGAGGTTTTCGCGGATGATCTCGCGGTTGTCCGGCAGTATCCCCAGGTCGAGGACCTCGACTTCCAGTTTTGCCAGCGCTGCCAGCAATGCGATGCGGTTGCTGTCATAGATTTCGCCCCTGCCGAGGACATCGCCGGGCTGGCGCAGTTCGTCGCCGGTAGAGAAGAGGGCGACGACCGGGCGCCGCTGCACCTCCACACGGCCGATACCCGCCGCCGCCAGCAGCGCGATACGGGCGACTGAAATGCGGCTGCCGGCCTGCAGCAGGGTATCGCCTTCGCGGATATCCTCGCCGCGGCGGCGCACGTGGTCGCCGCGGCGCACTTCACCATGGATGACGATGGAGGCACCGTTGGCGGTGACCTGCTCCTGCATCACCACCGTATCGGCACCGGCGGGCATTGCCGCACCGGTCATGATACGCACACAGGTACCGGGCCAGACCTCGCCGTCGAACGGACTGCCGGCAAAGGATTTGCCGATCTGCTCGAGGGGCGCGCCCTTTTCCAGGTCGGCGCAGTCCAGATCGGCGTAGCGCAGTGCATAGCCGTCCATCGCCGAGTTGTCGCAGGGGGGCAGGCACACGCTGGAAGCCACCGCCTGCGCGAGCACGCGGCCGGCGGCCTGGGCCAGGGGAATCGATTCGCTGTCGCTGAGGGGGGAAATATCGTCGAGCAGGGTTGCCCGGGCCTGTTCGATGGAAATCAGGCCGGGCTGGGAACAGCAGTCACTCATTGGGAAACTCCGGGGTCAGTAGGACTCTGGCCGCTTCTGGTTGACCATCCACACCGCGGCTTCCACACGGGAGCGCATGCCGAGTTTTTTCAGCAGGTGCTTCACGTGTACCTTGACGGTGGCGTCACTAATGTCGAGTTCGCGGGCGATCAGCTTGTTGCTGAGGCCGTCGGCGATCAACCGCAGAATCTGGTATTCGCGGCTGGTGAGGGTAGAGAGGGTGTCGGCGCCGGTTTTGTCCGGTTTGCGCAGGGCCGAGGCGAGAATTTCCGTGAGGCGCTGGCTGATGGCCATTTTGCCGTGGGTCACCGCCAGCACCTGTTCGAGGATGTCTTCCGGGTCCATGTCCTTCAGCAGGTAGCCGTCGGCGCCGGCGCGGATGCAGGCCACCACATCCGCGTTGTTGTCGGACACGGTGAGCATCACGATGCGTGCGGTGACATCCGCGGCGCGCATGGCGCGCAGGGTATCGAGGCCATCCATGCCGCGCATATTCAGGTCGAGCAGGATGACATCGGGGTCACATTCCTCCGCAAGTTTTATCGCCTCTTCGCCATCGCTGGCTTCTGCCACCAATTCCAGGCGCGGCTCCAGGCTGAACAGTTGCATCAGCCCTTTGCGGAACAGGGGGTGGTCGTCGACCATCATCACTCTGGCGGGACTGGACATGTTTGCTCCTGGGGGACATTGCTCATGGGCCCGTTCACAAGTCGCTATGCTAGCACAGTGGAAACGGCGCTAGGGCCAACTACCCCTTTGGGGGTAGTGACGCTGCTGCTGGAGAAAAGGGGGTACTTATTGATGGTAATTGAGCGGTTGCCTGGCGCTGTCCATAGTGATGGTCGAGTACTACTAGCCGACCAGGAGCCGAGACTGTGTCCGATATCTACGAATGGAACCCGGAGGATGGCCAGTTCTGGCAATCCAGGGGCAAGAAAATCGCCAACCGCAATCTATGGATTTCGATTCCCAGCCTGCTGGCGGGATTCGCCGTGTGGCTCTACTGGGGCATCATCACGGTACAGATGCTCAACCTGGGATTCCCGATTGCCAAATCCGAACTGTTTACGCTGATGGCCATCGCCGGTCTCACCGGCGCGACGCTGCGGATTCCCAGCAGTTTTTTCATTCGCCTGTGCGGTGGCCGCAACACCATCATGTTTACCACCGCGCTGCTGATCGTACCGGCATTGGGTACCGGTATCGCGCTGCAGGACCAGAATACGCCGCTGTGGGTGTTCCAGTTGCTGGCTTTGCTCAGTGGTTTTGGCGGCGGTAATTTCGCGTCCTCCATGTCCAATATCAGCTTTTTCTTTCCCAAGGAAAAGCAGGGGCTGGCGCTGGGCCTGAATGCGGGCCTGGGGAATTTCGGTGTAACCACCATGCAGATCATTGTGCCGCTGTTTATGACCTTCGGCGCCTTTGGCGCCATGGGCGGCGACCCGATGACGCTGGTAAATTCCTCCGGCTCCCTGATCGGCAAGGTGCCCGCCGGTTCCGACTCCTGGATCCAGAACGCCGGTTTTGTCTGGCTGCTGTTGCTGATACCGCTGGCGCTGGCGACCTGGTTCGGCATGGACAATATCCGCACCGATGAGGTATCACCGGATGTGGGCAGTCCCCTCAGCACCTTTGGCAAAATGAGCCTGATGCTCGGTATCGGCCTGGTGAACGCGCTGATCGGCCTGTGGCTGATTCTGCCGGAGAGCGCCAACGGTTCCGGCTGGGGCGTGCCGAAAGAGCTGGTGCTGCTGCTGGTGATTTTCGGCACCGTCTACGGCCTGAAGATGCTGCCCGGTGACATCCGCAACAGCCTCGACCGTCAGTACCGTATCTTCAACAACAAGCACACCTGGGTGATGAGTGTGATCTACACCATGACCTTCGGCAGCTTTATCGGATTTGCCGCGGCTTTCCCGCTGGCGATCAAGGTGATCTTCGGTTACAGCCACGTGATGGTGGACGGTGTCATGACCCACGACACCATCAATGCCAATGGCCCCAGCGCGCTGATGTACGCCTGGATGGGGCCGTTTATCGGCGCGCTGATCCGCCCGGTGGGCGGCTGGATCGCGGATCGCATCGGCGGCGCGCTGGTGACCCAGATCTGCGCCCTGGTTATGGTCGCCAGTGCCCTGGGGGTTGCCTACTACATGAAGGCGGCCTATGCCTCGGCCTCACCGGAAGACTACTTCGTACCCTTCTTCCTGCTGTTCCTGACCCTGTTTGCGGCCACCGGCATTGGTAATGGCTCCACTTTCCGCACCATCGCCATGGTGTTCCCGAAAGAGCAGGCGGGCCCGGTACTGGGCTGGACCTCCGCGGTGGCGGCCTACGGTGCCTTCTATATTCCCAAGGTATTCGGTGAGCAGATCAAGGCGACCACACCGGAGTACGCACTGGCGGGTTTTGCAATCTTTTACGGGGTGTGCCTGTTGATCAACTACTGGTATTACCTGCGCAAGAATGGCGAGTTCTACAATCCTTGAGTACTCAGGCCCGACAGCTGAACCCTGACAATTAATTCACATATGCGTCGTCGCTCGGGGGGGATTGTTTCCCCCGACCTCGCACTTTGGGGGGAGGTTTCCCCCTTTTTTTAATCCCGCCGGCTACGGCGGACATTTTCATATTTGACTATCCTGAGCTGCGAGCCGATACCGCCAGGGGCTGTACGGCTATCACGGCGATACAGTTGGACACCGCAATGGCAAATTTTCGGGAGCCCGGTTTTGTTACAGATCATTGATCGCGAGCGCGAACAATCGCTCTTCCCCCTCTGGCGCATGCCCTTTCGCCCGATGTTTCTGGGCGCCGCCATCTGGAGTTGTGTCGCACTGTGTATCTGGTTGATACAGTTGCGCGGTATTGCACTGCCCGCACTGCGCGGCGGTGTGACCTGGCATGCCCACGAAATGCTGTTCGGTTTTGCCGGCGCCGTGATCGTGGGTTTTATTACCACCGCAATGCAGACCTGGACCGGGTTGCGCGCGCCCACCGGCGGCCCGCTGATTGCACTGAGTGCACTGTGGCTCGCGGCGCGGCTGGGTTATTTATTCGCGGCGGTACCGGTGTGGTTGCCGGTGGCGCTGGAGAGCGGTTTTTTCCTGCTGGCCGCGCTGCTCACCAGCCGGCGTATTCTCGCGGTGCGCCAATGGCGCAACCTGTTTGTGATTCCCGCACTGATCGTATTCGCGGCACTGGCTGCCGCGCACTGGCTGCTGCCCGCCTGGCAGCGCAGCGCCGGCCTGGTCACGCTGCTGCTGGTCACCGGGATGATCACCATCTTCGGCGGCCGGGTGATTCCCTTCTTCACCGCGCGGCGTTTTCACCAGCAGCAGCGGGACAAGATTGCGGTGCTGGAAATCGGCAGCCATTGCGTTGTGGTGGCGCTGCTGCTGGCGGTGGGGTTCAACCTGCCAAAAGTCGTGTGGGGCTGGCTGGCGCTGGCGGTTGGTGTGCTGCAGCTGGTGCGCTGCATGCGCTGGCGGCCGTCGCTGATCTGGCGCGAGCCGCTGCTGTGGTCACTGCACCTGAGCTACTGGTTTGTGGTGCTGGGTTTCGCGATGGCCTTTCTCGCCTGGAGCGGCATCGCTCCCGGGCTCGAGAGCGGCGCGCTGCACGCCCTCGCGGTGGGTGGTATCGGCGGCATGATCCTGGCGATGATCAGCCGCGTCACCCTCGGTCATTCCGGTCGCACCCTGCAATGTCCGCGCCTGATGCCACTGGCATTCGTGGCACTGGTGGTGGCGGCACTGGCGCGGGTGTTCTGGGCACCGGCCGGCAGCGCTTTCCTGATTGCGGTGGCGGGCTGGCTGCTGGGCTACGGACTGTACCTGCTGTACTACGCACCGATGCTGGTAACCCCGCGCACCGACGGCCAGGCGGGTTAGGACTGCTGCAGGTGCGGCGGCAAGGGAACTGGCGAGTCTGATCCCCGCGGGCTTAAGATCCCCCAGTGCAGCTACGCCTGACTGCCCAGATGATGTTGTCGTAGCGGTATATGTACCGGTTTATGTAGAGGTAAACAATGACCGAACTCCTTTCCCCCGCGGGCACCCTGAAAAGCATGCGTTTCGCCTTCGCCTATGGCGCCGACGCGGTCTATGTGGGCCAGCCGCGCTACAGCCTGCGGGTGCGCAACAACGAGTTCAACCGCATGGAGAACCTGGCCGCTGCGGTGGACGAGGCCCACCAGCTCGGCAAGAAGATCTATGTCGCCAGCAACGTGGCGCCACACAACGACAAGCTGCGCAGTTACCTGCGGGATATGGAACCGGTGGTCGCCATGCAGCCGGACGCGCTGATCATGTCCGATCCCGGGCTGATCATGCTGGTGCGGGAGCGCTGGCCGGAAATACCGGTGCACCTGTCGGTGCAGGCCAACGCGGTCAACTGGGCCACGGTGAAATTCTGGCAGCAGCTGGGGCTCGAGCGGGTGATCCTGTCCCGCGAGCTGTCCCTCGACGAGATCGAGGAGATCCGCATGCGCTGTCCGGAAATGGAGCTGGAAGTCTTTGTGCACGGCGCCCTGTGCATGGCCTATTCCGGGCGCTGCCTGCTGTCCGGCTATATCAACCACCGCGACTCCAACCAGGGTGCCTGCACCAACGCCTGTCGCTGGGAGTACAACGCGCACCCGGCGCGGGAAACCGACACCGGCGACCTGGTTGCCGCGGGCGAAGCCGGTGACGCGGGTGCCGTGGGCGAGGTGGATCCCGCCCGCTGCGACCCCGCGCCCATGTTGCTGCAGGAAAAAAATCGCCCGGACGAGCTGATCCCGGTTTACGAGGATGAGCACGGCACCTACCTCATGAACTCCAAGGACCTGCGCGCGGTACAACATGTGCAGCGGCTGGTGCAGATGGGCATCCACTCCCTGAAAATCGAGGGGCGCACCAAGTCCCACTACTACGTGGCGCGCACCGCCCAGATCTACCGCCGCGCGATCGACGATGCGGTGGCCGGACGCCCGTTCAATTTCGAGCTGATGTCCGGTCTCGAACACCTGGCCAACCGCGGATACACCGAGGGCTTCTATCGCCGCCATGTGCCCAGCGAGTTCCAGAATTACGAAAAGGGCGTGTCCAGCAATCCCAACCAGCAGTTTGTGGGGGAGGTGCTGGGTATGGCCGACGGCTGGATGACCGTGGACGTGAAGAACCGCTTCGAACGGGGTGACCAGCTGGAACTGATCACGCCCTCCGGTAACCGGCGCTTCCGCCTCGAGGTGCTGGAATCCGAGCGCGGCGAACCCCTCGCGGTGGCACCCGGCTCCGGTCACGTGGTGCGACTGCGCCAGTCGCTGGACCTGCCGGACGATACAGCCGGCTATAGCATGCTGATGCGCCACATCGACGGACAGACCGTTGCAGCTGTGTGAATGGTGGCGCTTGTCGGTCGCGGTGGGGCGGAGCTGCAGCTGGTGCTGTTGCGGGCGGTAAGCGCCCTCCAGCGACGATTTTTCAGGCTTTTATCCTAGCGGATTTCGAAATCAGCGTTTATTGATCAGTCCCGGAGCTGGCTGTCGGGGCGGGGCATTTGTTATTCTGTTGGTCGGCAAGTAGTACGAACGTACCAGTTTGAGCGAAATGCTGCGAATACGATGCCAATGGAGAAATAGGAGTGCCAGTGCGCCCGAAAACGATAATTCTGAACAGCCTGATCCTGATTTCACTACTGGCGGGGGCCACGACGGTCCTGGCTGCCGATCCGGAAGCGGGCGAAGCCCTGTACGGCACCTGTGCGGCCTGTCACGGGCCGAAGGCCGAGGGCGCAGTGGCCATGAAGGCGCCGGCACTGGCCGGTCAGTCGGCAGCCTACCTGGCGCGCCAGCTGCACAATTTCCGCAACGGTGTGCGCGGCACCGCCGATGGTGACACCCCGGGGGCGCAAATGGCAGCCATGGCCAAGACACTGGCGGATGACGACGCGGTGGCGAATGTGGCGGCCTATATTGCGAGCTTGCCGGCGGTAACCCCGGCAGCCACCGTGGAAGGCGATGCTGTGGCGGGCAACAAGCAGTACCAGAGCAAGTGCGGTGCCTGCCACGGCAGCTCCGGGCAGGGCAATGACGCGCTGAACGCGCCGCGTCTGGTGGGCCTCGGCGATACCTACCTGATTCGGCAGTTTCAGAATTTCAAGCAGGGTATCCGCGGCAGCCATCCGGATGACAAGTACGGTCGCCAGATGAAGATGATGGCCGCCACCCTGAACGAGCAGCAGCTCGTGGACGTGGCCGCATTCCTGAACAGCAAGTCCGAATAGGCTGTTCGGCACAAGCAAATAACAATACAAGAATAACCATCCGATGTACCTGAAGAACCTCACCGTCAAAGCGGGCATTCTCGCCGCATCGCTGTTCGGCGCCACCCTGCTGGGTACCGCGACAGCGGTCGCGGCCCCGGCACCGCCGATCGAGCTGGCCAGCCACTGCCCGCCCGGCTTCGAACTCACCGCCGACAACCAGTGCAAGTTGCGCACTCTGTACGACGGTTACAAGTCCCTGGAGAACAAGGGCGTGGGTGGCCTCAAGACTGCATTGCCGGCCGCCCGTGACGGTTTCAGCCCGCAGCAGATCGACCTGGGCCGCTACCTGTTTTTCGACCCGTTGCTGTCCGGCGACAACAGTCTCTCCTGCGCCAGCTGCCACCATCCGCAGCTGGGCTTTGCCGATGGCCGCGCAACCAGTATTGGTATTGGTGGCGCAGAAGCGGCGCGCGCGGCACCCACGCTGTGGAATGTGGGCTTCCTGAAAAAGCTGTTCTGGGATGCGCGCGCGGACAACCTCGAACAGCAGATGCAGGGCCCTCTGTATTCCGAGGTCGAGATGGGTGGCAGCCCCGCGCAGGTGCTGGCCGATATCGGTGGCAATGCCGACTACCAGCGGTTGTTTGGCGAGGCTTTCCCGGGGCACCGGGGGCAGCCGACCCTGCAGCAGATCTACACCGCGATCGCCGCCTTCGAGTCGTCGCTGGTGTCTCTGAACAGCCGCTACGACCAGTATGCGCACGGCTATCAGGATGCGCTCAATGACAAGGAGAAGGAAGGGCTGAATATCTTCCGTTCCTTCGTTGCGCGCTGTGCCGAATGCCATACGCCGCCGCTGTTCACCAACCAGCAGATAGCTGTTATCGGCGTGAACGAGCCTGAAGGACGCAAGTTCGACCCGGGTGCCGGTGCCATCTTCGATAATCCCACCTGGCGTGGCGGCTTCAAGGTGCCGTCGCTGCGCAATATCGTCAAGACCGCGCCCTACATGCACTCGGGGACTTTTGACAACCTGCGGGATGCCACCGAGTTCTATACCCTCGGCCGCGGCCACGCGCTGCCGGAGGAGGAAAAACAACGCATGATCCTGCACTGGCACATCTGGGAGCCGGACCTGAGCGACGAGGAGCTCGATCGCCTGGTGGATTTCATGGGCACGCTGACCGACGAGATGTTCACCCCGAAAATTCCCGAGCGGGTGCCGTCTGGCCTGGTGCCGGTGGGGGTGATACCAGAAGCATTACAGCAACAGGCAAGCAATTGACTGTCGAGAAATTAAAAACCGATAAACATTTACCTCGCAGATAATAAAAAGGACATCACATGGCCAACAAATTCATTACTGCTGTCGCGGCACTGGGCCTGCTGGCGGCCGGCGCCTACGTCGGCAACCAGTGGCCGCAGGACAACAGCCACACGATCGTCGGCGATGCCGACCGCTTCGCCAGCGATTCTGCCGCGCAAGCGCTCTCCGGCAGCGCGCGTTTTGACAGCTCCGTGGGCGCCAGCGGTTCCGGCCAGGTGTGGGAAGTGAAGGACGGAGACTCTATCCAGAAGGCTGTGTCCGAGGCTGCCCCGGGCGATGTGGTCAAGGTCTACCCCGGCACTTACTCCGAGACCGTCTACATCGACAAGGATGACATCCTCCTCACCGGTGTTGTCGCGGATGGCCAGTGGCCGGTGATGGAAGGGCTCAAGAAACTGAACGATGCCATTCTCTACTCCGGCAACAACATCACCGTGGAGAACTTCCGCATCCAGCACTACAAGGGCAATGCGGTCATGGGCCAGGCGGGCAACAACTTCCTGATCCGCAACAACCACGTGATAGACACCGGGGTGTACGGCATCTTTCCGCAGCTGGGCAAGAACGGCCTGATCTCACACAATATCCTCAGCGGCATCGAGGACGCGGCCATCTACGTGGGCATGTGTGACAATATTCACGTGTCTCACAATGAGGTGTTCGACAGCGTTGCGGGTATCGAGATTGAGAACACCCGCGATTCCATCGTCGAGAACAACTATGTGCACGACAATACCGGCGGCGTGCTGGTATTCATCACCCCGGGCCTGCCGATCAAGGACACGGTGAACACCATCGTGCGCAACAACTTTATCGTCAACAACAATACCGCCAACTTCGGCGCCGAGGGTGCCATTGTTGCCGGCGTGCCGGCCGGTACCGGGATCCTGAACATGGCGGGCGACAAGACCACCATCGAAGGCAATATCATCAGCGGCAACAAGAACATCGGCATCCTGATTACCGATCACCACAATGCGCCCAACCTGACACTGGACCCGGACGCCGACCCCGACTCGGATGAGGTGGCGATCCTCAACAACTTCATGTTCGACAACGGTACCGACCCGATTCCGGAGATCAAGGCGCTGAAGGCGTTGTCGCTGACCTCCGGCCCGGTGGACATCCTCAACGTCGGCAACAGTAAAAACAGCTGCATTCTCGACCGCAACCAGTACCCGACCACCGGCCTCGACAGCTACGGCACCTGTGGTTTTAGCGACACCGCGGAAGTCACCACCTTCCTGTTGGACGAGCCGGCACCGAAGCGCGAGATTGCCGCTGAAGACATGGGCAAGTCTGCCTATTACGGCGTTTGCGCCGGCTGTCATGCCTATAATGTGCGCATGATCGGTCCGCCAACCCAGATTATCCAGGCCCTGTACATGGACAACCCGGAAGGCATCGTTGAGTACATTACCAGCCCGACCAAGAAGCGCGAAGACTACCCGGAGATGCCGCCGCAGAACTACCTTTCCGAGGAGGTGCGCATGGCAGCGGCCAGGTACATGCTGGAGGTGCGGGGTCACCAGGTGATTTCAGAGAACGAGACCAAGATGGAAAAGGACCAGGCCAAAGCCAGGGAACTGTCAGCCGAGGGCTGAACCACTTACTGTCAGACTGCGAAAAACCCGGCCGCGCGCCGGGTTTTTCATCTGAAGGTGGGGGTATCGCAAGATGCCACAGGGGCCTGCAAACTCAGAGCGGTTCCACCAGCTGGTTGGCCGCCAGGGATTTGTGAATGCGTCGGCAGGTCCTGGCAAATTTGGAAACGTCGCCGAGGGTCGGCTTCTCGCCGTGGTCGAGGCGCGTCTCCCACTCCTCCAGTTCCTGGTCGAGATATTCCAGCAGTTTTTTCGGGCAGCCGCGACAGGGGCCGGCACACAGCTGGTCCGCCGGCAGGCTGAACGGCATGGTGCTGCGAACCTCACCGATCAGCCCGCGCATGGCGGTAACCGTATCGGGTTTCACGGCTTTACATCCCGCATATAGCGCTGGCGTGCGCGGGCGTACTCCGGCACAAACGAGAAGGCCACCTCGGTGCCGCCGGTTTCCCGCCGCCGGATCTGCAGGTCGCCGTGCAGGTTGCTGGCGCGCTCCTGCATGATCGACATGCCAAAGTGGTTTCTCTTCTCCGGCGCGTCGGCAATGCCCTTGCCGTTGTCACAGATTCGCGCCACTACACGCTGCCCATCGCCCGGCACCATGCTGATGGTGACCCGATCCCCCCAGGAGTGATACACCGCGTTCTGTGATGCCTCGCGCACCAGTTGCAGCAGGTGGATTTCCTCGTTGGGGCTCAGCGGGATTTCCTCCAGCTCGTAATTGAACTCGATGGTGATTTCCGGGTGCTGCTCGCGGTACTGTTCCACGGACAGCTGCAGGATATCGCGCAGGCCGCCCTCGGCCACCTGCAATCGGAAGGTGGTGAGCAGTTCGCGCAGCTGGCGGTAGGAGGTATTCAGGCCCTGTTTCAGCTCGCCGGTAATTTCCCCTATCTGTTCACGGTCGATTTCTTCGAGGCGGGTACAGCGGTTCAGGCGCGCCACCTGAATCTTCAGGTAGGACAGGGACTGGGCGAGGGAGTCGTGCAGCTCGCGGGCGATGATGCCGCGCTCGTCCATCAGCGCCACGCGGCGCTCGTGCTCGCCGCGCTCCTTGAGGGTGATGGCAGTGGTGATGGCATCGGCAAAGGCGCTGAGGCGCTGTTGCTGCTCGCGGTGCAACAGTTGACTGCCGGGCAGGCTGCACACCAGTACCCCGTAGTTGCGGCGGTCCGCCTCGAGCGGGAAGCGGTACAGGCGCTGATCCTCGCCTTCGGCCTGGCCGCAGGCGCGCGCGCAACTGAAGCATTCCTTTTCCTCGCAGCTCTGGTTGCCGTCGCCGTAGATCAGGTGTTCGTAGGGCGTTTCCCCCTCCTGGGTCATCAGACACAGGTCGAGGTCGGGGAGGCCGGTGAGCCCGCTGAATTCCTCCAGCCATTGCTGCAACTCATTGCCGTCCAGGGTGCCCTCGCTGATGCGCCGCGCCAGGCGGTACTGGAAGTCGAGCACTTCGTGGCTCTGTTGCAGCTGTCGGGTTTTCTGTTTTACCCGCGCTTCCAGTTCGCGGTGGGTCTGGTCGATCTCGCGGCTCATCCCGCGGATGGTCTGGGTCAGTAGGCCCAGCTCGTCCTCGCTGTGCAGGGACAACCGCGGCTGGAAATTGCCGCGGGCGATTTCCCGGCAGCCGGCGATCAGTTCCCGCAGCGGCTGCTCCACCGAGCGCGACAGGGTGAACATGGAAAAATAGACGAGCGTGATGGTGGCAAACAGCGAGCCCAGTTGTACCAGGCGCAGAAAAGCCACCTTGTCTTCGGCGATGCGCTGGTAGTCGAGCACCAGCCGGTCCACCTTGCCCACAAACACGTCCACCGTGGCCAGCAGTTCCGCGTTGTCGATCTGGCGCTCGCCGCCGGCTACCGACGCCAGCAGGGGCCTCATGTGCTGTTGCCAGTCTTGCTGTACCTCGCGGAAGTCCCGCGCGGTTACCGAGGTATCGGACAGGGGAAAGTTCGAGATGTCGGCGATCTTCTGCAGCTGCTGGTCGAGCGCGCCCGTCAGCTCTCTGGTCGCTGCGCGGTCGCCGCTCTGGGCAGTGGTGGCGAGCTTGTAGCTCAGGGCGCGCACGAAGCCGGACAGGTTGATCGCCCTGGCGTCGTGCTCGGCCGCGTCGGAAATGACATAGGACGCCACCATCGAGCTGATCGCCACTACCGCGGTGAGCAGCAGCAGTACACCGATGCGAAACACAATGGATTGTCGGACGCGATTGAGGACGCTGGGCATAGGCAAAATCCTGTCTGTCACGGGCGCATTATGCCTGTTGGGACTGTATTTAGTAGTACCCCAAAAAAACCGCCTGGTCGCCCGGCGGCGCCTCATCGGGGCAGATGTCGCTGCAGGGTAGGCTATTGCTGCGCTCCCGGGCAGTACGCGTTTTTTTGTCCTACCCACAAAGGGGTAGAGCGGGAATTTTGACCGCCTGAGCCCCCGGTGTTTTAGCCGCTGACAGCTTTTATATTCCACTCCATCAACAAGTCACGCACCGGCATGTTTGTCTCGGAGTAATGTATGAGCCACTTTCTGGACCGTCTGAAGTATTTCAAAAAACACAGGGAACCGTTTGCCGACGGCCACGGTGAAAAAACCTGGGATGACCGCAGCTGGGAGGAGGGGTATCGCCGCCGCTGGCAGTTCGACAAGATCGTGCGATCCACCCACGGGGTCAACTGCACCGGCTCCTGCAGCTGGAAGATCTATGTAAAGGATGGCCTGGTCACCTGGGAAACCCAGCAGACCGACTATCCGCGCACCCGCCCGGACCTGCCCAACCACGAGCCCCGCGGCTGTCCCCGCGGCGCCAGTTACTCCTGGTACATGTATTCCGCCAACCGGCTGAAGTATCCGAAAATCCGCAAGCGGCTGGTAAAACTGTGGCGCGAGGCCAGGCTGAAGCACGCGGACCCGGTGGAAGCCTGGGCCAGCATTGTCGAGGACCCGGCCAGGGCGAAATCCTATAAAGAGTGCCGCGGCATGGGCGGCTTCGTGCGCATCGACTGGCAGGAGGTCAATGAACTGATCGCCGCGTCCAATGTGTACACCGCGAAAACCTACGGTCCCGACCGTATCTCCGGCTTCTCGCCGATCCCTGCCATGTCCATGGTGTCCTACGCCGCGGGTGCGCGCTACCTGTCGCTGATCGGCGGTAACTGCCTGAGTTTCTACGACTGGTACTGCGACCTGCCGCCGGCCTCGCCGCAGATCTGGGGCGAGCAGACCGACGTGCCGGAATCCGCCGACTGGTACAACTCCAATTACCTGATCGTGTGGGGCTCCAATGTACCCCAGACCCGTACCCCGGACGCCCACTTCCTCAGTGAGGTGCGCTACAAGGGCGCCAAGACCTGTGTCATCACCTCCGACTATTCCGAGTGTTCCAAGTTCGGCGACACCTGGCTGGCGCCGCGCCAGGGCACCGACGCCGCACTGGCGATGGCCTTCGGCCACGTGATCCTGAAGGAATTCCACGTGGACAGGCCCAGCGCCTACTTCACCGAGTATGTGCGCACCTATACCGACATGCCGATGCTCGTCACCCTGGAAGAGAAGGACGGCCGCCTGGTACAGGGCCGCTTCCTGCGCGCTTCCGACCTCGTGGACAACCTGGGCCAGGACAACAACCCCGAGTGGAAAACCATCGCCATCAACGAGGACGGCCGCCTGGTTTCCCCCAACGGCTCCATTGGTTATCGCTGGGGAGAGACTTCTTTAAAGGAAGGCGCGCGCGGCAAGTGGAATATCGAACAGCGCGACGGCGGTGACGGCTCCGAACTGAAACTGCAACTGAGCCTGAAAGACTGCGCAGACGAAGTGCGCGATGTGGCCTTCCCGTATTTCGGTGGCCAGACCCACGAGTACGATTACTTCCAGCACACCGACCACGACGATGTGATCGAATACCGGGTGCCGGTGAAAAAAGTCCGCACTGCCGACGGCAACACCATGCTGGTGGCCAGTGTCTACGACCTGACCCTGGCCAACTACGGTGTCGAGCACGGCCTCGAAGATCCCAACTGCGCCCACAGCTACGACGAGGACAAGCCCTACACCCCGGCGTGGCAGGAAAAAGTTACCGGTGTGCTGCGCTCCGACGTGATCCGCGTCGCGCGCGAGTTCGCCACCACCGCGGACAAAACCCGCGGGCGCTCGATGGTGATTGTGGGCGCGGCACTGAACCACTGGTACCACATGGACATGAACTACCGCGGCCTCATCAACATGCTGATGATGTGCGGCTGTATCGGCCAGAGTGGCGGTGGCTGGGCGCACTATGTGGGCCAGGAAAAACTGCGCCCGCAGACCGGCTGGACCCCGCTCGCCTTCGCCCTCGACTGGCAGCGCCCGCCGCGCCACATGAACGGTACCTCCTTCTTCTACAACCACGCCAACCAGTGGCGCTACGAAAAGCTGGAGATGTCCGAGGTGATCTCGCCGCTGGCGGACAAGTCCAAGTGGAGCGGTTCCATCATCGACTTCAACAGCCGCGCCGAGCGCATGGGCTGGCTGCCGTCGGCACCGCAGCTGGGGGTGAACCCGTTGCAGCTGACCAGGGAAGCCGAGGCCGCCGGCATGACCCCGCAGGAGTATGCGGTGCAGCGGCTCAAGAGCGGCGAACTGCAGTTTGCCAACCAGGATCCGGACAACCCGCAGAACTTCCCGCGCAACCTGTTTATCTGGCGCTCCAACCTGCTGGGTTCCTCCGGCAAGGGCCACGAGTACATGCTGCGTCACCTGCTCGGTACCAGGCACGGTCTGATGGGCAAGGACCTGGGTGAGTCCGGCGGCAACAAGCCGGAAGACATTACCTGGCGGGAGCAGCCCAGCGAGGGCAAGGTCGACCTGCTGGTGACCCTGGACTTCCGCATGTCCACCACCTGTCTCTATTCCGACATCGTCCTGCCCACCGCCACCTGGTACGAGAAGGACGACATGAATACCTCGGATATGCATCCGTTTATTCACCCGCTGACCAAGGCGGTGGACCCGGCGTGGGAAGCGCGCAGCGACTGGGAAATCTTCAAGGGCATCGCGAAACATTTCTCCGACCTGAGCAATGGTCACCTGGGTGTGGAAAAGGATCTGGTGACCCTGCCAATCCACCACGACACGCCCACGGAAATTGCCCAGCCGTTCGGGGTGAAAGCCTGGTGGAAGGGCGAATGTGAGCTGCAACCCGGGGTGACCGCGCCGAGCATGATCGTGGTGGAGCGGGATTACCCGAATACCTACAACCGCTTCACCTCCATCGGCCCGCTGTTGGAAAAACTCGGCAACGGCGGCAAGGGCATCAACTGGAATACCGATGCGGAAGTGGATTTCCTGAAAAAACTGAACCGCACCTACAGTGAGGATTCGGTGCGCGACGGACGCGCCAAAATCGAAACCGCGGTGGATGCGGCGGAGATGATTCTGTCGCTGGCACCGGAGACCAACGGCCAGGTAGCGGTAAAGGCCTGGGATGCGCTGGGCCAGATCACCGGCCGCGACCACACCCATCTGGCAAAGCCGAAGGAAGAGGAAAAAATCCGCTTCAACGACATTGTCGCGCAGCCGCGCAAGATTATTTCCTCGCCCACCTGGTCCGGCCTGGAAGACGAGCATGTGAGTTACAACGCAGGCTACACCAACGTCCACGAGTACATTCCCTGGCGCACCATTACCGGCCGCCAGCAGTTCTACCAGGATCATGAATGGATGCGCGACTTCGGTGAAAACCTGTGTGTGTACAAGCCGCCGATCAACCTGAAAACGGTACAGCCGGTGCTGAACAAAAAGTCCAACGGCAACAAGGAAATCCTGCTGAACTGGATTACCCCGCACCAGAAGTGGGGCATCCACAGCACCTATTCCGACAACCTGCTGATGCTGACCCTGTCCCGCGGCGGTCCCATCGTATGGATGAGCGAGACCGACGCGAAGCTCGCCGGTATCGAGGACAACGACTGGATCGAAATCTTCAACGTCAACGGTGCCATTGCCGCGCGCGCGGTGGTGTCGCAGCGGGTGCCCGACGGCATGGCGATGATGTACCACGCCCAGGAGCGCATCGTGAATACCCCTGGGGCGGAGACTACCGGTACCCGCGGCGGTATCCACAACTCGGTGACCCGCGCGGTGATGAAACCCACCCACATGATCGGCGGTTACGCGCAGCAGTCCTATGGCTTCAACTACTACGGCACCGTCGGTTGTAACCGCGACGAGTTTGTTATTGTGAGAAAGATGAGCAAGGTCGACTGGCTCGACGGAGAAGATGTCAAAGTGGTTGCCGCTAAGGAGCCTTCAGCCCAAGGCTTTGCCAATAAAGAGGAGACAGTGCAATGAAAGTAAGAGCGCAAATCGGCATGGTGCTGAACCTCGACAAGTGCATCGGCTGCCACACCTGTTCCGTGACCTGTAAAAACGTGTGGACCTCCCGCGAGGGGGTCGAGTACGCCTGGTTCAATAACGTCGAAACCAAGCCCGGTATCGGCTATCCGAAAGAATGGGAAAACCAGGACAAGTACAACGGCGGCTGGGTCCGCAAGAAGAACGGCAAGCTGGAGCCGCGCCAGGGCGGCAAACGCCGGGTGCTGGCGAATATTTTCGGCAACCCGGATATGCCGGAAATCGACGACTACTACGAGCCGTTCGACTTCGACTACCAGAACCTGCACAAGGCGCCGGAGCAGAAGCACCAGCCCGTGGCGCGGCCGCGCTCGCTGATCAGCGGCCAGCGCATGGAAAAGATCGACTGGGGCCCCAACTGGGAGGAAATCCTCGGTACCGAATTCGAAAAGCGCAAGAAAGACAAGAACTTCGAGGAGGTGCAGGCGGACATCTACGGCGAGTTCGAAAACACCTTCATGATGTACCTGCCGCGCCTGTGTGAGCACTGCCTCAACCCGGCCTGTGTGGCGAGCTGCCCCAGCGGCGCCATCTACAAGCGCGAGGAAGACGGCATCGTGCTGATCGACCAGGACAAGTGCCGCGGCTGGCGCATGTGTGTATCCGGATGTCCCTACAAGAAGATTTACTACAACTGGAAAACCGGCAAGTCCGAGAAGTGTATCTTCTGCTACCCGCGCATCGAGTCCGGTCAGCCCACCATCTGCTCCGAGACCTGTGTTGGCCGCATCCGCTACCTCGGTGTGCTGCTGTACGACGCCGACCGCATCGAGGAGGCCGCCGCCGTCGAGAACGACAAGGACCTGTACCAGGCCCAGTGCGATATTTTCCTGGATCCGAACGACCCCAAGGTGCAGGAAGCCGCCCGTGCGGAGGGCATTCCCCAGGCCTGGATCGACGCCGCGCAAAACTCCCCCGTCTACAAGATGGCGATCGACTGGAAAGTGGCGCTTCCGCTGCACCCGGAATACCGCACCCTGCCGATGGTCTGGTATGTGCCGCCGCTGTCACCGATCCAGAACGCGGTCCAGGCCGGCGATGTGGAAACCGTGACCGTGGGCATGAATGCCGAGATCCCGGATCTGTCCACCCTGCGCATCCCGCTCAAGTATCTGGCCAACCTGCTCACCGCCGGCGATGTGGCGCCGGTGGCGCGCGCCCTGGAACGCATGATCGTGATGCGCGCCTATATGCGCGGCATTCATGTGGACGGTGTGCAGGACCGCGAGCTGCTGGAACAGGCGGGCATGAGTGTGCAGCAGGTGGAGGAAATGTACCGCTATATGGCCCTGGCCAATTACGAGGACCGCTTCGTGGTGCCGTCCAGCCACAAGGCCTACGCGGAAAATGCCTACGACATGAAATCCTCCTGCGGTTTCAGCTTCGGCAACGGCTGCAGCACCGGTAACGACCCGGTGAATATTTTCGGTGGCAAAAAACAGACGGTTCGCCAGGTGATCCCGGCGAAGATCGTCGACTAACAGGAGGAGCGCGCGATGAAAACCCTACAGTTGATTTCCCGCCTGCTGGACTATCCGGACGAGGCGCTCGCCGCGCACCTCGCGGAGCTGACGCAGTTTGTTGCGGGTTCCGAGGAACTCGGTCCGTCGATTCGCAACCGCTTGCTGTGCTTTATCGCCCACTACGAGAGCCGCGAGCTGCTCGACTGGCAGAGTGAATACGACGGCCTGTTCGAACGTGGGCGCGCGGTGTCGCTGCATATTTTCGAACATATCTACGGCGAGTCCCGCGATCGCGGCCAGGCCATGGTGGAGCTGCTCAAGCAATACCGCAATGCCGGCCTGGAGCTGGCCGAGCGCGAATTGCCGGACTACCTGCCCACCTATCTGGAATTCTGCGCGACCCAGGAAGATGCCGCGCGCGCATGGCTGCAAGAGATCTCCCACGTTCTCGCCCTGCTCGCCGCACGCCTGCGCGACAAGGAATCCGTGTACGCGGAACTGATCGACGCGCTGGTGGATTTCACCGGGGTCGAGGTGGACCGGGACGGCCTCGCGCAACAGGTAGCCAAGGAGGAGCGCGACGATACGCCGGAGGCACTGGACAAGATCTGGGAAGAGGAGGTGGTGAGCTTTTCCGCCGCCCAGGGCAGTGCCTGTGAACAGAGTGTGCAGCGCCCCAGCGCCGCACAGTTCCGGGATGACAAGTCCATTACATGGGTGGATGCGGCCAATCACACCGCCGCACACACCGGGCAGGCTTAGGAGTTAGCGATGAATTACGCCAATACACTTTTCTTCGGAATCTATCCGTTTGTCGCCCTCACGGTTTTCCTGGTGGGCAGCCTGATCCGCTACGACCGCGACCAGTACACCTGGCGCACCGGCTCCAGCCAGCTGCTGGAAAAGAAAAAACTGCGTGTGGGCAGCATCCTGTTCCATATCGGTGTACTCGCGATCCTGGCCGGGCACTTTGTCGGCCTGCTGACGCCCAAGGCCGTGTGGCACCTGCTGGGGGTCGAGGCCTCCACCAAACAGGCACTGGCCATGGGCGCCGGTGGGCTGTTCGGGGTGGTCTGTTTTATCGGCATGACGATCCTGCTGCACCGCCGCCTCACCAACCCGCGGGTGCGTGCCACCTCTTCGCGCATGGACATCGCCATTCTGCTGATGCTGTACGTGCAGCTGATCCTGGGCCTGCTGAGCATCTTCGTATCCGCCGGCCACATGGACGGTGCGGAAATGCTGAAGCTGATGACCTGGGCGCAGTCCATCGTCACCTTCAATGCAGCAGAGGCGGCGACCGCCATCAGCGAAGTGCACTTTATCTACAAGCTGCACGTGTTCCTGGGGCTGACCCTGTTCCTGGTGTTCCCATTCAGCCGTCTGGTGCATGTGTGGAGCGTGCCGGTGCAGTACTTCCGCCGCAACTACCAGGTAGTAAGAGCCAAAGCCACAAGCAGCCTGTAAAGCAGGGAGGATGTCATGAACGCACTACCGGCCAACGATGCAAACGATCAGCAGTTCATTGGACCGGTACTGGTCAATGGCCGGCGGATAGCGCGGGAACGGATCTACGCGGAAATGCAGCACCACCCCGCGCCATCACCCCGGGAGGCCATGTACGCAGCAGCGCGCTCACTGGTGCTGGCGGATCTGCTGCGAGAGAGCGCCTGTGAGCAGGGGTTGTGTGACCGCGAAATCGATACCGCCAGTGCAGCCTTCGATGACGTGGTCGAGCAGCTGTTCGAGCGGGAAGTGCCACAGCTGAAACCAACCCTGCAACAGCGCCTGGAATATTTTTATACGCACCGCGAGAAATTCACCTCGCAGCCATTGGCGGAAGTGCGGCATATCCTACTGGCAGTGATGCCGGGAAAAAAAGGTAGCAGCGGGGGACAGAAACGTATTGCCAACAAACTGCTGGCGGAAATCCTTCGCGCTGCGGATCCGCTGCAGCACTTCACAAAGCTGGCGCAGCAGCGTTCGAACTGCTCCTCCGGCTCCGCCGGCGGCAGTCTCGGCCAAATTGGCCCCGGTGACACGGTGGCGCCATTTGAACAGGCCGTATTTTCGGGTGGCACAGGCCTGGTACGCACACCGGTGCGCACCAAGTACGGCTGGCATCTGATCTACGTTGAACGGCTGGAGCGGGGACGACCGCTGCGGTTTAGCCACATGGAAGAGCGCATCGGAAAATATCTGCAGGCGGACTTGCGCCGCAGGATGGTCAACGTCTATCTCAAATGCCTGGTGGGCAAGGCGGAAATCCAGGGGGTTGATATGTCCTGCGCGCTCGGCGGAAGTCGTTCATGACCAATAAAAGTAGTTATCGCGAATTGCCGCTGGTGTACGCCTGCTCTGGCTGCTCCAGCGCGGCACAACTGACCAACGCACTGGCGGTGCGCCTGGATCGCGCGAAGCTGGCGGAAATGTCCTGCATTGCAGGTGTTGGTGGCGAGGTGCCGGCCCTGCTCAGGATCGCCACCGCGGAGCGCCCCAAGGTCGTGCTGGATGGCTGCCCGCTGCACTGCGCTCGCAGTTGCCTGCAGCGACAGGGGATTGCGCCGGATCTACACATAGATCTGTCGCGGGAGGGCATTCGCAAGAAAATGCATGCAGATCCCACGGTCGAGGAAATCGAGCGAATTTTGCAAACGGTGGTTAGCCCGCGCATCGCTGCGTTGTTGTCTACTTAACTGCGGACGAAGGTGTCGATGGCGAGCGCGGTCTTGCGAGCCCGCCACCTGGCGACATTAACCAGCGTATTTCAGGTGTAACGGAAGAGTTTTTTGAATGGAGAAGACAAGGTGTTAGCGCTCAAACGGTCCATTTCACGTGTGGGTTACCGAGTCGGTTGCAGGGCCTTGCGGCGACTTCCCCGCTGGCCCGGCGAACGTATATTTATCCAACTGCTCAACCGGCAGCTGGCGGTTGAGCTGGAGGATGGGTTGTTTGATTTCCTCGATGGCCAGGTTCTGGAAGTTAACGTGACCGACCTGGGCTTGGAACTGCGCGTCAGCAAACACGGCGACCACTTTGTGCGCGTATCGGCCGCGGTACCGGCCGACGCCACCATCTCTGCCGGCCTTGCGGATTTTTTTGCCATCGCCAGTGGCCGGGAAGATCCGGACACCCTGTTTTTCCAGCGCAGGTTGGCCATTCGCGGCCAGACCGAAATCGGCTTGACGGTGAAAAACCGGTTGGATGCGTTTGACCGCAATCGCATACCGCGCTGGGCCCAGCGCTGGCTGGAAGTGGTCGCCACAGAACTGGCGACGGTCGCTGCAAGCTGACACAGGGTACCGACGAAAAGTGCCTTAAGTGGAGAGAATCGAGTGGTAAAAATATGGAACTAGTCTGCCCTGCGGGAAGCCTGCCGGCTCTCGAAGCTGCGGTCGAAAACGGCGCGGATGCGGTGTATATCGGCTTTAGCGACGAAACCAACGCGCGCAATTTTGGCGGCCTCAATTTCAACGACAAAACATCAATGCGTGCGCTGGAGCGTATTCGCAGTCGCGGCAAAAAACTGTTTGTGGCGATCAATACCTACGCCCGCCCCGGCACCTTTTCCCGCTGGCAGGCGGCGGTCGACCGCGCCGCCGGTCTCCATGCGGACGCCGTGATCCTGGCGGATATCGGGCTGATGGGGTACGCGCGGGACAGGCATCCGGAATTGCCCCTTCACCTGTCGGTACAGGCCTCCGCCACCGGTGCGCCGGCGCTGGCGTTTTATCACCGGCAATTCGGTATCCGCCGCGCGGTACTGCCGCGGGTACTGTCCCTGAAACAGGTGCAGCAACTGGCCGCCGCCAGCGAGGTGGAACTGGAAGTGTTCGGTTTCGGCAGCCTCTGCATCATGGCCGAGGGCCGCTGCCACCTGAGTTCCTATGTTACCGGCGAGTCCCCCAACCTGAACGGGGTCTGTTCCCCGGCCAAAGCGGTGGAGTGGCGGACCACGGAGCAGGGCCTCGAGACCCGCCTGAACAAGGTGCTGATCGACCGCTTTGCCGACAACGAGCACGCCGGTTACCCCACCCTGTGCAAGGGGCGCTTTATGGTGGACGGCAAGCGCCAGCATGCGCTGGAGGAACCCACCAGTCTCAACAGTATGGCGCTGCTGCCGGAACTCAGGGCCGCGGGCATCCGGGCGATCAAGCTGGAAGGGCGCCAGCGCAGTCCGGCCTATGTGGCACAGGTGGTGCGCACCTGGCGCGAGGCAATCGATGAGGTGATGCGGAGCGGTTCGGACTTTTCGATCACCGAGCGCTGGCGCACCACCCTGGCGAAAAACGCGGAAGGCAAGCAAACCACCCTGGGCGCCTACGATCGCCCCTGGCAGTAGTGGAAGGAAGAGGAAGCAACATGCAGCTCGCTCTGGGTCCTGCGCAATATTACTGGACGCGCACCGATATCAATCTGTTCTACGAAAAAATGCTGTCGGCGCCGCTGGATATTATTTATCTCGGCGAGGTGGTGTGCGGCAAACGGCATCAGTTGCGCGCGAGTGACTGGCTGACACTGGCGCAGACCCTCACGGAGGTGTCCGATAGCCAGATAGTGCTCTCTACCCTGACCCTGCTGGAGTCGAATGCTGACCTTAACTGGGTGCGCAAGATCTGTGACAACGGGCAGATGCTGGTGGAGGCCAACGATATGTCGGCGGTACAGCTGCTGTCGGACGCGCGGGTGCCGTTTGTCGGCGGTCCGGCGCTCAATATCTATAACCAGCACGCGCTGGCACAGCTGATGTCTGCGGGCATGGTGCGCTGGACGGTGCCGGTGGAAATGAGTGCACGGCAGCTCGGCGAAATACTCGACAGCTGTGACAACAAGCCGGAAGTCGAACTGTTTGCCTACGGCCATATGCCACTGGCCTATTCGGCGCGCTGCTTTACCGCCCGCCACCTGGGGCTCGACAAGGACAACTGCGGATACCGCTGTATGGAATACCCCGAGGGTTTGCCGCTGGCCTCCCAGGAGGGGGAGTCCCTGTTTTTGATCAACGGCATCCAGACCCTGTCCGGGGAACCGGTCAATCTGTTGCCCCACTATGCACAGCTGTGCGAACTCGGGATCGATATCCTGCGCCTGTCGCCGCAGTGGCAGCGGATGGAAGAAATCATTGCGGCCTTCGACGCTGCCCGCCGCGGCGAGCCCGCCCAAGAAATCCTGCCGGCGGGTGTGGATGGCTACTGGTGTGACCGTCCCGGTCTTGAATTGATTGCCCGCGCACCCGGCTGAATCGCCGGGGCGCAACCTGAAAAACATATTTCGGACTCACATATCGGAGGTCCCTATGAACCCACTCCTGGCAACCGACAACACCCGGCAGCAACCGCTGTTCCTGTCCCCGGTCAGCGTCAACGGGGTTGAGATTCCGCAATCGCAGATCTATGCAGAAATGCAGTACTACCCGGCACCGACACCGCAGGAGGCGGCCTATCGCGCCGGCCGCGCCATGGTGCTGGGGCACCTGTTGCGCCGCGCGGCGGCGGCACAGGGCTTGTGTAAAGAGGATGCGGATATCAACGGCGAGGCATTCGAGTCCGCGGTGGAGCAGCTGCTGGCGCGGGAGGTGCAGGTTGCAGAATGCAGCCGCGAGGAACTTGAGGATTTCTACAACAATAACCGTCAGTTTTTCCTGTCGTCGCCGCTGGCGGAAGTGCGTCACATTTTGATCCCGGTCAGCCCCGGTGACGATGCGGTGGATGCCTGCGAAGCGCGGGCTCTGCAGTTGTTGCAGCAGATCACCGATGCCGCCGATCCGCTGGTAACGTTTTGCGAGCTCGCCCGCAGCCACTCCGCCTGTGACTCCGCCAAGACCGGTGGCAGTCTGGGCCAGGTCAGCGGGGGAGAAATGGTGCGCGCTTTCGACCAGGCGGTGTTCTCAGGCACTACCGGTCTGGTACCGGAGTTGGTGCGCACGGAATACGGCTGGCACCTGATTTATGTGGAGCAGATGCAGCTCGGGCGCGAACTGGAATTCGATTACGTGGAAGACAAGATTCGGGAATACCTGGCGGAGCGCAACCGCAGAATTGCGCTGGATGGATATATGCAGCAACTGGTAGCTGCAGCGGAAATCAGCGGGATTGATATGCTGGCGGAGGTGCCGCGACCGAATTGATCGATCCTTCCTGTACTCCCTTTGTAAACATCAAGGGCGTGGCTACCAAGTAGCCGCGCCCTTTTTCGTGTTGTTCTCGCTTTTACTCCGGTCACTGCCTGTGGATAACGTTGCTGTGCAATGCCTGATCCAGGCAGTTTTCGGTGTTGCACTTCTGTACTACCAGCTCGTTAATTCCCAGTTTTTGCAATTCTGTGCGGATCTGTGCGATTTCTTTTTCCGTGGTGAGTGACGGGTGGCGGGTGAGGCGTACCTGCAGGGGGATGCCGGACTCTGCCAGCAGGCGGGCGCTTTCCCAGGCGGGGGTGCCGCTGTGGCGGACGTTGGTGATGGCGGGGTAGTTCTGTGGCAGGGCTTTGATGTCGAGGCCGACCCAGTGGAGTTTGGGGATGAGTTTTGCGAGTCTTCTGGGGTAGATGCCGGCGGTGTGCAGGCCGGTTTTGAAGCCGAGTGCTCGCACCTGGTTGATGGCGTTTTCGAGGGCGGGTTGGGCGGTGGGTTCACCGCCGGAGAAAACGATGGCGTCGAGCAGGCCCTGGCGTTGTTGCAGGTGGTGCAGTAGTTGTGGCCACTGGTAGAGGTCGTCGCTTGTTGCTGGCAGCAGGCTGCCGTTGTGGCAGTAGCGGCAGCGCCAGGGACAGCCCTGGCAGAAGACGACGGCGGACAGGGCGCCGGGGAAGTCGATGGCGGTGAAGGGAGTGAAACCGCCTACTCTTAGTTGTTCGGGCATTTTTGAGTGCGTCTTTTCGAAGTCCGGTGGCGGTTCTTTAGCCATTTCTGTGGCGGTGCTACTGACGGTAAAGACTTGCCAGACACGCCGTGAACCCATCCATGGGGGCTCTTCTAAAACATCCCTGTTTTAGAAGATCTGGCAAGTCTTTACCGTCAGTAGCACCTTCGCATCGAGTTCAATACTTCGGTTCGGACTTATTGGACTGCTTTCTTTTCTGTAGCGACGAAATATTTTCGCTCGCTGTGCTCCGACTGCTTGCCCGGATTCCAGAAAGAGACCGGGCGGTGGTAACCCATGACACGGCTCCAGACTTCGCAGGGGGTACGCTCTTCGTTACTCAGGACGATGGTTTTGGTTTCCATGGCTTTTATCCTCATTTTTTGGGTTTTACCGGGGGTTGATCATTTTCAGTGTTCGCAACAGCCGCGTTTCTGGGCGATCAGTTCTTCGTCGCACTGCGGGCAGAAGGGGTGTTCACCGCTCAGGTAGCCGTGTTTGGGGCAGATGGAAAATGTGGGTGTGACGGTGATGTACGGCAGGCGGAAGTTTTCCAGGGAGCGGCGTACGAGTTCGCGGCAGCTGGCGGCGTCGGGGAGGCGTTCGCCGAGATACAGATGCAGGACGGTGCCGCCGGTGTAGAGGGTTTGCAGGGCTTCCTGGCGTGCGAGGGCTTCGAAGGGGTCGTCGGTAAAGCCGACGGGTAGCTGCGAGGAGTTGGTGTAGTAGGGGGCTTCGCTGCTGCCGGCCTGGAGGATGTCCGGGTAGCGCTTTTTGTCTTCGCGGGCGAAGCGGTAGGTGGTGCCTTCGGCGGGGGTGGCTTCGAGGTTGTAGAGGTGGCCGGTGGCTTCCTGGAATTCGGTCATGCGCGCGCGGATATGTTGCAGCAATCGCTCTGCCATGGCGTGGCCATTTTCGGTGACGACGCTGTCGCAGTCGTCGCTGAAGTTGCGCAGCATTTCGTTGATGCCGTTGACGCCGATGGTGCTGAAGTGATTGCGCAATGTGCCGAGGTAGCGCTTGCTGTAGGGGAAGAGGCCGGCGTCCATGTGGCGCTGGATGACTTTGCGTTTGACTTCCAGCGAGTCCCGCGCGAGTTCCAGCAGGCGGTCGAGCGCGCGTATCAGGGCGGCTTCGTCGCCGCGGTGCAGGTAGCCGAGGCGCGCGCAGTTGATGGTGACCACGCCGAGGGAGCCGGTCTGCTCGGCGGAACCGAACAGGCCGTTGCCGCGTTTCAACAGTTCGCGCAGGTCGAGCTGCAGGCGGCAACACATGGAGCGCACCATGTTCGGGCTGAGATCCGAATTGAGGAAGTTCTGGAAATAGGGCAGGCCGTAGCGCGCGGTCATTTCAAACAGGCGCTCGGCATTTTCGCTGTGCCAGGGAAAGTCCGGGGCGATGTTGTAGGTGGGGATGGGGAAGGTGAACACGCGGCCACGGGCGTCGCCCTTGCTCATGACTTCGATATAGGCGCGGTTGATCAGGTCCATTTCTTCCTGCAGCTCGCCGTAGCTGAACGGCATTTCCTCACCGCCGATTACCGGCACCTGTTCGCGCAGGTCTTCCGGGCACACCCAGTCGAAGGTGAGGTTGGTGAACGGGGTCTGGGTGCCCCAGCGCGAGGGCACGTTGAGGTTAAAGATCAGTTCCTGCATGCACTGGCGCACCTGTGCATAACTCAACTGGTCCTTGCGGATAAACGGTGCCATGTAGGTATCGAAGGAGCTGAATGCCTGGGCGCCGGCCCACTCGTTCTGCAGGGTGCCGAGGAAGTTGACGATCTGGCCGACCGCGCTGGACAGGTGCTTCGGTGCCGCCGATTCCACCTTGCCGGGCACGCCGTTCAGGCCCTCGTTTAGCAGGGTGCGCAGGGACCAGCCGGCGCAGTAGCCGGCGAGCATGTCGAGGTCGTGGATGTGCAGGTCGCCGTCGCGGTGGGCGGCGCCGATCTCCGGGCTGTAGACGTGGTTGAGCCAGTAGTTGGCGATCATCTTGCCGGCGCTGTTGAGGATCAGGCCACCGAGGGAGTAGCCCTGGTTGGCATTGGCGGCCACGCGCCAGTCCGCCTGCTGCAGGTACTCGTCGATGGACGCACCCACATCCACCAGGGTCTGGCGGTCATTGCGCAACTGCTGGTGGCGGCTGCGGTAGGCGATGTAGCCGCGCGCGGTGTCGAGGTGGTTGTTGCTGATCAGCACCTGCTCGACGATGTTCTGGATGTCCTCGATATCCACCGGCATCTCACCATGGAAACGGTGGCCGATCACTTTCACCACCTGCGCGCACAGCAGTTCCGCTTCGTCGGCGCCGAACGCATTGGCGGCCTGGCCGGCGGCGAGGATGGCGCGATTGATGCGGTCGCGGTCGAACGCCAGGGTGCGGCCGTCGCGCTTGCGCACCAGGTGGCGCTCGCCGGCGTTGGAGCTGATTTGCCTGCTGGTGTTTTGTTTGTTGGTTTGTGTGTGGGTACTGTCTGGGATCGGTGGCAGGGACATGGTGTCGGGCATCCTTCGCTGATTTTTTCCCGGATACTACCGGTGCGCAGCAGAAGGCTCTTGATCTGAATCACTATATATTGTGTTGGTTAAAATTTTTATCGCCATATATTGTGTATTTTTGTGTGGCTTGACGAAAAGCAATCAGGGGGATGAGAACAGCGCCAGCATTGCCAGCAGGGTTGCACCCCACAGGCCGCAGAGAATTTTCCAGAACAGCGAGGCGTGCTGTTGCTGTGGGTCTGCGGGATCGTCGCGCAGGTAATCCGGGTTGGGGTTCGCCAGGTCCGCCATAAAGGTGTCCAGGCTGTGGTAGCGCTGCTCCAGGTCGATGGCGCAGCCGCGTTCGAGGGCGCGATCGAACCAGAGGGGAATTACCGGGTTGAACTGGCTCGCGCTGCGGTAGTGCAGCTGCTCATAGTCGCTGCGCGAGCGACAGTCAGCGATCGTTTCACCGTAGGGCAGTTCGCCGGTGAAAACCTCGTAGGCAATGGTGGCCAGCGCGTAGATATCGCCCTGGATACCGCTGTTGCGGCCGAGGAGATAGTGGGGGTCGGCGTAGCTCGCAGTGCCCAGTGCGGCGGGGTGTTGCAATGGGCGGAAGACTTCCGCCGATCCGGCAATATACACCGAACCGAAATCAATGATTTTCACCCGAGCGTTTTCGTCGAGCATGATATTGGCCGGCCGCAGGTCCTGGTGAATGGTTTCCTGTTCGTGGAACGCCGCCAGCCCTTCGGCAATCTCGCGGATGATGCGGAAGGCTTCGGTGGGTTTGGGGAAACGGTTGCGGGCGATCCAGCTCGCCAGGGTGCCGCCCTCGATATATTCCATCAGGTAGTAGAGTGCGCTGCGCCGGCGGCTTTGCCGGCAAATCCGTACTACGCGATCACTCTGGATGCGCAGACCGATCCACTCTTCCTGTATGAAGCGGTCGATGTAGTGGACATCGTCCTCGTAATTGACCGAGGGGGTTTTCATCACCAGGGTGTTGCCGCTCTCGCTATCGCGCACCAGGTAGAGCTGGCTGCGCTCCGACGAAAACAGTTCCCGTATCACCGTGTAGCCGTCCAGTACCATGCCCGGGTCCAGCGCTGGTGGAAACGGCAGGCGGGTAAGCTGGTGGTTGTATTCGTCGAGGGTGGTGGTGGGCAGTGCGGTGACTTCTACCACCAGCGCGGTGAGGTTGTCGTCGCTGCCGCTTTCCTCGGCGTAGCGCACCAGGGTCTCGGCCTGCTGTTGTGCATTTAGATCGTGCCGCCGCAATACCTCCGTGGCAGTTGCTGCCGGAACAAAATCGTGGACGCCGTCGCTGGTCAGTAAATAGCGATCGCCCTGTTGCAGGGGAATTCGGCCGTAATCCACCTGCAGGCTGGTATCCATGCCCAGTGCGCGGGACAGGATGCGGCGGCGGTGGCCGAGGGTGACGGTGTGATCGCGGGTCAGTAGTTCGAGTTTGCTGTCGCGCAGCCGGTAAATACGGCTGTCGCCCACATGGAAAAAATGCGCGCTGCGGGACTTGAATACCAGTGCGGAAAAGGTGCACAGGAAGCCCTTTTCCTGCTGGGCAAAATCGTGGCTTTTGCGGTACAGCTTGTTGTTGATCGAGGTCAGCACCTGCTGTCCGGCGCGCGCCGCGGACCAGGTATCCGGTGCGCGGTAGTAGTCGCTGACAAACTGCGCGGTGGCGGTGCGGCTGGCAAGTGCACCAGCCTCCGCCGAGCTCACGCCGTCGGCGACCGCGGCCACCGCACCCAAGTATTCCTGCAGGTGCGGATCAGTGGGCCAGTGGAACACCGCCGCATCTTCATTCTGCGGCTTGATTCCGGCGCGGCTGCAAATACCCGATTGCAGTTCGAGCTGTTGCATTTATTCCACGCTGATCAGTTGCACGGTGCCGTCCGGCAGTACCTCGGCAATTTTGCCCCTGGGTTCGTCCAGGAAGGCGCAGGCAAAGAACACCAGTCCGGCGGAGGCGGCAATGATCAGGAAGAAGCTGCTGTAGTCGACAAACGACAGCGCGGTCAGGTAGGTCACTGCGCCCACGTTGCCATAGGCACCGGTCATGCCGGCGATCTGCCCGGTCATGCGACGCTTCACCAGCGGCACCACCGCGAACACCGCACCTTCCCCCGCCTGCACGAAGAAGGAACAGGCCATGGTGGCAAGCACCGCGACGGAGATCCACCAGCCGCTGTTGATCTGGCTCAATACCAGGTAACCCACGGCGAGCCCGCCAATCAGGAACATCAGGCTGCGGCGGCGACCCAGGCTGTCGCTGAAGTGTCCGCCGGTGGGGCGGGACACCAAGTTCATAAAGGCGAAGCCGGAGGCCAGCAGTCCCGCCTGTACCGCGTCGAGACCGGCGAAGGTTTCGAGGAAGAACAGTGGCAGCATGGATACCACTGCCAGTTCGGAACCGAAGGTAACGAAATAGGCCAGGTTGAGAATCGCCACCTGCTTGAACTGGTATTTCTCCAGCTCGGGCACCCCCTGTTGCAGGTGTTCCTTGTTCACGTGCCAGATCTGGCGGGTCTGTACCGCGAACAGCAACACCAGCACTCCCCACAGCAGATAGGTGGTGTCACTGCTCAATAGCTGCACACCCGCCGGCGACAGTTTGTAAGCCAGTGCCGCCAGTGCCAGGTACATGGGGATATTCATCAACAGGTAGAAGTACAGGTCCTTCTTGCTGGTGACTTCCAGGCCGCCGGATTTTTTGGGTTTGAAGTAGGTGGAATCCTTCGGCGTGTTGCGTGCAACGCGGTAATAGAAGAGCCCGTACAGGCCGGCAATGACCCCGGTGAGGCCGAGCGCGTAGCGCCAGCCGTCTTCACCGCCAAATGCCAGCGCGATGGTCGGCAGGGTCATGGCGCCGGCGGCGGAACCGAAGTTGCCCCAGCCGCCGTAGATGCCTTCCGCCAGGCCCACCTGCCGGGCCGGGAACCACTCCCCCACCATGCGGATGCCGATCACAAAGCCGGCGCCGACAAAGCCGAGCAGGAAGCGGAACAGTGCCAGCGATTCATAGCTGTCGGCGGTGGCAAATCCCAGGCAGATACCGGACGAGATCAGTAGCAGTGCGCTGAAAATCGAGCGGGGTCCGAATTTATCCACCAGCATGCCAATGATGATGCGCGCCGGAATTGTCAGCGCCACATTCAGGATCAACAGCGCCTTGACCTGCTGGCTGCTGAGATCGAAGGCCTCCTTGATAAATACCAGCAGTGGTGCGTGGCTGAACCAGACCACGAATGTCAGGAAAAACGCGAACCAGGTGATATGCAGTGTCTTTATTTTGGGATCGCGCCAGTTGAAGAGATTGAGACCGCTCGATGTGCTCATTGCAAATCCTCTGCTTGAATTGATGTAGCAATACCGGATGCCGTTCATGGTAAAAGGTGACTACAGAGAGGAAAGCGGACATTGGTGGTAACTCCGGGGAAATTTTTTTACTCCTGAGACCGTCTACCACTTTTGGAGACGATGCGGGTTGAAGGGAAGGGCAGTTATGTATGCTGGCACAGCCGCTTACCGCCGCACTGTGAGCGCAAGACTTACTCCGAAAGTGGTAGTCCGCGTGTGGAAATCCGCGTGCCGGAATTTTTATGGGTAGCCGCACCGGTGCCTGGATGCTCCCGCGTAAAATTGCGTAACCGACAGACAGAAAGCGATCCCCTATGCTCTCGCCACAAGAGTCCCCTCTGCCGTCTCCGATGCAGTACACCGAGCGACTTGCCGGCCGCGCGCTGGTGGCGACCACTGCCATATTCGCGGCCAATTTTTCCGTATGGACCCTGTACGCGGTGCTGGGGGTGTCCATTGCCGATCAGCTGCAATTGTCCGCCACCCGCTTCGGACTGCTGCTGGGCGCGCCGATGCTGAGCGGTGCGCTGCTGCGCTTTCCCGTGGGTTTACTAGCGGAACTGGTTTCCGGCAAAAAGCTGCTCCTGCTGCAGACGGTGCTGGTGATTCCGATACTGCTGCTGTTGCCGCGCATTCACGGTTACGGCGGCTATCTGCTGGCGGGACTGTGGCTCGGGATTTCCGGGGCATCTTTCGCCGCCGGCATCCGCTATATCAGCCCCTGGTTCGAGGGCCGCCAGCAGGGTATGGCGCTGGGAATTTTTGGCGCTGGCAATGCCGGTGCCGCGATTACCCTGTCGCTGGCGCCCGCCATCGCCGCCTGGTTCGGGGCAGAGATGATTGGCCCGCTCTACGCCGCCGGACTGCTGGCGGTGGCAGTGCTGTTTGCATTCTGGGCGCCGGAGGAAACGCGCTACATGCGCAGCCGGCGCAGAAAGGATATCCGTTTTCACCTGCGCCCACTGGGGGAACTGCGGGTGTGGCGTTTCGGGCTCTATTACTATTTCGTATTTGGCAGTTTTCTCGCGCTGCTGCTGTGGTTGCCGCAGTACTACCTGGAGGTTTACGGGGTTTCCACGCGCACAGCCATGGCACTGACGCTACTGTTTGTCGCCGTGTCCAGCAGTGTGCGTGCCCTGGGTGGCTGGTTTGCCGACCGCTACGGCGCCCGCGCGGTCAACTGGAGTGTGTTCTGGACCTGCCTCGTGTGCCTGTTCTTTCTCAGTTATCCGCCCACCAGCATGACCATTCACGGTGTGCAGCGGGATGTCCACCTGGAGATCGAGGTGGGTATTGAACTGTTTACCCTGTTGATCCTGGTGATCGGTATTGCCCAGGGATTCGGTCGTGCCGCCATGTACAAAATCGTCCACGACAAGTACCCGCAACATATGGGCAGTGTCGGTGGCACCGTTGCCACCATCGGTGCCCTGGGCGGTTTCAGCCTGCCGGTCATGTTTGGTATGGCGCAGGATATTGTGGGTATTCACAGCGCGGCCTTTATGTTGCTCTACGGTGTGCTCGCGGTGTGTATGCTGGCGATGTATCTGGCGGTGCAGCGCGATGGCTTGCAGCAGCGCCTGCTGTTTGCCCGCCAGCACAATTTCCTGCGCGAAGATTAATTGGCGGAAATTTGCGGAAATTGAACAACCCGTTTTTTACTACCAAATTCGGATAACGCATCGGGATTGCAGGTGGTAGTGGTATCGGGGCAGTACGCCATTTGGGTAATTATGGACGCGGGTGAACGGGTGTAAGTTGCCGACAACTACCTGATGGCAACATCTTCACCACAGTCGCAGAGGAACAGCGCATGAGCCCCCGTAAACTCCCCCAACTTATTTGTGCGACACTGATCGGCGCTGCCAGCGCAAGTGCACTGCAGGCACAGGCCGCCGATGACAGCAGCTCGCCGACCCTGATCGATGCACTGCAAAACGGCAAGGCGGGGGTGACCCTGCGCTACCGGCTGGAAAATGTCGACCAGGCCAATCTCGCCGACGACGCCAACGGCTCCACATTGAAAAGCCGCCTCACCTGGGACAGCGGAAGCTATCGCGGTTTTAGTGCCGGGCTGGAAATGGATGACGTCAGCGCGATCGGTAACGATGCCTACAACTCCACCGTCAATGGCAATACCCGCTACCCGGTGGTCGCCGACCCGGAGGGGACGGAAGTCAACCGGGCCTTCCTCAAATATTCCGCCGGCGACTACACCGCAACCGCCGGCCGCCAGCGCATCAATCTAGGTGACCAGCGTTTTGTCGGCGGCGTCGGCTGGCGCCAGAACGAGCAGACCTACGACGGCTACCGCTTCCAGTATGGCGACAGCGAATCCCTGAGCGTCGATTACAGCTATGTCTACAACGTCAATCGCATTTTTGGCGAGGACAGTGCCAGGGGCGACCTGCGCGGCGATATCCAGCTGTTCAACCTGCGTTACCCACTGGCCCGGGGGCACGAGGTGTCCCTGTTCTTGCTCGACCTGGATCTGGCGAACGCGGTAGACGCATCCAGCCGCACCCTGGGACTGGACTATCAGGGGGATTTCGGTCCGCTGCAGGCGCACCTGCGTTACGCGCAACAGAGCGACAGCGGTGACAGCACCCTGAACTACAGCGCGCCATATTACCAATTGGAGGTAGCCGGCGCGCTGGGCCCGGTCAATGCCCGGCTGGGGCACGAGGTGCTGGGCAGTGACAATGGAGTAGGCTTTGCCACGCCGCTGGCGACCCTGCACAAGTTCCAGGGCTTTGCCGACCAGTTTCTGGCAACACCGGGGGCGGGGGTGCAGGACAGTTACCTGGGCGCCTCTGCCGGCCTGGGCGGTGGCCAGCTCGGGGTTACCTATCATCAATTCAGCGCGGCGGAGGGATCGGCGGACTGGGGCAGCGAGTGGGATCTCAGTTACGGCCGCAAACTCACCGACAACCTTACCGGGCTGCTGAAATTTGCCAGCTACAGCGCCGACCAGCACAGCGTGGATACCGACAAGGTCTGGCTGCAGCTGACCGCCAGTTTCTAAATCCGCATCGACCGATCAGTAGCGGGCTTGCGGGCAGAGGGAGTACCACCTTTGCCCCAAGCAGAAATCTCCCCCGCTGATACACTGCCAGCAGTCTAAACACCGAGCTCCCGGGCCTAAGCGCGACGCGTATGGCACGAGAGCCGTGGCGGGGTCGGCTTTCCCCGCCACCAGGGTCGCTCGAGAAATCGGCCGGCCTCCCGATCTTGGAAAGGCGTTTTTGGAAAGGCATTTAATGTTACAAGACAGTTTTGGACGCAGGTTTTACTACCTGCGCCTCTCCGTCACCGACCTGTGCAATTTCCGCTGCAACTACTGCCTGCCGGATGGTTATCAATGTGCGGAATCCATTGCCGCGGAGCAGCCGTTGAGTGTTGCCGAAGTGGCCACGGTGGTACGCGCCTTTGCCGCCCTCGGTACCGAGAAGGTGCGCCTGACCGGTGGCGAGCCCTCACTGCGCAGGGACCTGCCGCAGCTGATTGAAGCCGCAAGTCGGGTCGCGGGTATTCGCCGGGTCGCCATCACCACCAACGGCTACAAACTCTCCTCCCAGATCGATGACTGGCAGCGCGCCGGACTGAGTCAGTTGAACGTCAGTCTCGACAGCCTGGATCCCCAGCAATTCAAAGCGATTACCGGCCACGACAAGCTGCAGAAAATCCTCGGGGGAATCGATCGCGCGCTGGCGCTGGGTATTCCCACCAAGGTCAACGCGGTATTGCTGCGGGAACACAACCTCGCTGAGTTCAACCAGTTTCTCGACTGGATCAAGGTGACCCCGGTGAGCCTGCGCTTTATCGAACTGATGCGCACCGGTGACAACCGCGATTTTTTTGCCAGCAACCATGTGGCCGGTAGCGATATTGAACAGTTGCTGTTGCGCAGCGGCTGGCTGCCGGTGGCGCGCGCCCGCGATGACGGGCCGGCAAAGGAATACGCCCACCCGGACTACGCCGGCCGCATCGGCCTGATT
>NZ_CAJXKH010000032.1 GCF_913055755.1 uncultured Microbulbifer sp. | reverse complement strand
GCGATTACGACCAAAGCTGCGCCCTGAACTGTTTCAGTGGCGGTGCCGCTACCGGGTGCAGCCTTGTGAGACACGCCGTGAACCCATCCCTGGGGGCTCTTCGAAAAAGTCCCTTTTTTCGAAGGTCTCACAAGGCTGCACCCGGTACCGACACCTTCGCAGCAACCACAACACATTTTTCAAAATTCAGGACACACCGATGTTGGACGCGAACGTAAAGAAACAACTGGACACCTATCTGCAGAATATCGTCAATCCGATCGAGATCAGTGTGTCCGCCGACAGCAGCCCGAAGGCTGTTGAACTGAGCAGCCTGGCCAGCGAAATTGCCGAGCTGTCAGACAAGATTTCCCTGCAACTGGAAAGCCGCAAGCGCACCCCGAGCATGGCCATTGCCCCTGCCGGTGAAAACGCCCGCGTCAGCTTTGCCGGTATTCCCATGGGACACGAATTCACTTCCCTGGTACTGGCGCTGCTGCAGGCGGGCGGCCACCCGTCGAAGGCGGATCCGGAGCTGCTGGAGCAGATCCGTAATATTCAGGGTGAATTCCATTTTGAAACCTATATCTCGCTGTCGTGCCAGAACTGCCCGGACGTGGTGCAGGCGCTGAACCTGATGGCAACCCTGAACCCGAACATCACCCACGAGATGATCGATGGTGCCCTGTTCCAGGACGAGGTGGACCAGCGCCAGATTATGGCGGTGCCCTCCGTATACCTGAATGGCGAACACTTCGGTCAGGGCCGCATGAGCCTGGAAGAAATCGTGGCCAAGATCGATACCGGGGCCGAACAGCGCAAGGCAGAAGAACTGAGTGATAGAGAGCCCTACGATGTACTGGTGCTGGGCGGTGGTCCCGCCGGTGCCGCGGCGGCAATCTATGCCGCGCGCAAGGGTATCCGTACCGCGCTGGTGGCGGAGCGCTTTGGTGGCCAGGTGATGGATACCGTGGGGATCGAGAATTTTATCTCCGTGCCCTACACCGAGGGCCCGAAACTGGCGGCGAGCCTTGAGCAGCACGTGAAGGAGTACGGTGTCGATATCATCACCGGCCAGCGCGCGGCGCAGCTAAGCCAACAAGAGTTGAAGCGGGAGCAGATGATCGAGCTGCAACTGCAGAGTGGCGCCACCCTCGCCAGCAAGTCGGTGGTACTCGCCACCGGTGCCCGCTGGCGCGAGCTGGGGGTACCGGGTGAAGCGGAATACCGCACCAGGGGTGTGGCCTATTGCCCCCACTGCGACGGTCCCTTCTTCAAGGGCAAGCATGTGGCGGTGATCGGTGGCGGTAACTCCGGTATCGAGGCGGCCATCGACCTGGCGGGCATCGTCAAGCATGTGACCGTGCTGGAGTTCGCCGACATCCTGCGCGCAGACGAGGTGTTGGTGCGCAAGGCGCAGTCGCTGCCGAATGTGGACATCATTACCAACGCGCAGACCACCGAGGTGCTTGGCGACGGCCAGAAGGTCAACGGACTGCAGTACACCGATCGCGTGAGTGGCGATAGCAAAAAGCTCGAGCTGGCGGGTGTGTTCGTGCAGATCGGACTGGTGCCGAACACCGAGTTCCTGAAAGGCAGCGGTGTGGCGATGAACCGTGTGGGCGAGATCGAGATCGACACCCGCGGCGCCACCTCCATCCCCGGCGTGTTTGCCGCTGGCGATGCCACCACGGTGCCCTACAAGCAGATCGTGATCTCCATGGGCGCGGGCGCAACCGCGGCACTGGGCGCTTTCGACCACCTGATCCGCACTTCCGTGCCGGAGCAGGTGCAGGAAGCCCCAAGGAATGACGGTAAAGCCCTGTCCATGGCGAGCTGACGGAAACGGCTCACCCAAACCCCTGCCGGATACTGGTTTCCCAGCGGTATCCGGATCCCCCCGGTGGAGTCCCCTTCCGCCGCTACTGGGAAACATCCTCAATGATTGCAGCCGGCGCAAGCCGGCTTTTTTTATGTTCCTTTTTTACAATCCTTGACTGGCCAGCGCTTGCCGCGACTGATAGTGTTTCTCACCTGGAACTGATGGGTCGGATTTGCTCGATACCCCAGCGGCGGCCCGCTTTGACTATCATCCTATCTCTGGCTGAAACAGGAGAATTACGCCATGTCCCTAAAGTCTCTTGCACTGTTGTCACTGCTGGCCCTGCCGGTTTCCGCCTTTGCCGACTGGCAACTTGCCGGCGACGATTCCAGTGTCAATTTTGTCTCCGTCAAGAAGAACACCATTTCTGAAGTTCACCACTTCAAATCCATGAGCGGCACCATCGGTGACGACGGCAAGGCGCAGCTGACCATCGAGCTCGCCAGCGTGGAAACCAATATTCCCATTCGCAATGAGCGCATGCAGCAAATGCTGTTCGAGACTACCCGCTTCGCCGAGGCGAATATCACTGCCCAGGTGGATGCCGCCAAGCTGAAGGCGCTGAAGCCGGGCCAATCCATGACTGTAGTGACCGATGTAACGGTGGAGATTCACGGCGAGCAGCAGACCGAGAAAGCAGATATGCAGGTCACCGCCCTGGAAGGCGGCCAACTGCTGGTCACCAGCAATGCGCCGATTCCGGTGAATGCTGGCAACTACAAACTGCTGGAAGGCATCGACAAACTGCGGGAAGTGGCTGGCCTCGACAGTATCAGCCCCATAGTCCCGGTAACCGTGAAGCTGCTTTTCACCAAGCAGTAAAAAGACCAACCGGAGCACTCGGCAATGCCCACGGCGCACCACCAGGGCCGGAATATCTACTACGAGAGCAGAGGCTCCGGACCCGCCGTGGTGCTGTTGCACAGCTTCCTCTGCGACGGGGAAATGTGCTCACACCAGGTGGCGCAGCTCGCGGCGGTCACCGATGCCATGCTCGCGTTCCTCGTCGCGCACCCGGTGCACGAACCTCCGGTGCCGGCCTAGTGGCCGCCCGGATCCCGCCCCGCCCTCCGCTACCCTGACCCTACACCGCCAAATTTGGGCAATCCGCTGGCCTTTCCGCTAAAATGCAGGGCCATTCCACTGCGAAGAGACAGGTTTCCCCTCCATGGCATCACTTCAGGACCAACTGCTAAAGGCCGGCCTGGTCGACAAAAAGACTGCCAAACAGATTGGCAAGGACAAGCGCAAACAGAACAAGGTCGCGAAGAAATCCGGCGACACCCGCAAGGGGGAAGCGCAGCTCGCCGCGGAACAGGCGCGGGCCGACAAAGCGGCCCGCGATCGAGCCCTGAATGCAGAGCGGGAAGCCGCCGCCCGGCAAAAGGCCATTGCCGCGCAGATCAAGCAGTTGATCGAGCACAACAAGCAGCCCAAGGGCGCCAACGGCCAGAACGACATCGCCTATCATTTCACTTTCGACAAGAAAGTGAAAAAAATCTACGTTTCCGCGGCGGTACAGGAACACCTGACCGCGGGACGCCTGCTGGTTGTCGGTGAAGGCGAACACTTCGAGCTGGTACCCAAGGTCATCGCCGAGAAGATCGCCGAGCGCAATCCCAACATGGTGGTGCAACCGCCGGAAGGCAGCGACGCGGTGGACGAGGACGATCCCTATGCAGAATTCCAGATTCCCGACGATCTGATGTGGTAACAGTGACGCGGTAACTCAAGCGGTATCAAAATGACAGACAGCGACCCGATCATCGCCCAGGTGGAACAGTGGCTACAGGATGTTGTGGTCGGACTCAATCTCTGCCCTTTCGCGCGCAAGCCCCTGCGCGCGGGGCAGATTCGCTTTGTGGTGAGCGATGCCACCACCGACGAGATACTGCTGGAAGAATTGCAGGATGAATTTGCGGTGCTCGACCGCACCTCGGAGCAGGAGGTGGAAACCACCCTGTTGATACTGCCCACACACTTGCGGGACTTCCACGACTACAACTTTTTTCTCGGCGAGGCGGAACGCCTGTTGCAACGGCAAGGCTACGAAGGGATTTACCAGATCGCCAGCTTCCATCCCCACTACCAGTTTGCCGATACCCGGCCGGAAGATTCGGAAAACCTGACCAACCGCTCCCCCTACCCGATCCTGCACCTGCTGCGGGAAAAGAGCCTGGAGCGGGGCCTGGAAAATTACCCGGATCCCGAGAGTATCCCCCACAACAATATCCTGCGGGTGGAAGCCCTCTCGGACAAGGAAAAGCGCGCGCTTTTCCCCTATCTGTTCAGCAGCTGATCCGGGATCAGAGAGACCGCCCTACCGGGCGACCTCCGGGTTCTCGATAACACCCTCCGGCGGGCAACCGTCCAGTTGATCGCGCAGCGCGGTAAATGCCTGGTACTGGGTGAAGAAAACCTTGCCCGACAACTCCCCCAGGAAGCCACAGCGGGACAGCGCGTCCATCACCGGCCCCTTCACTTCCGAGAGATGGAAGCAGATCCCGGACGCCTGCAGCTGTTCGTTGATGGACTCCAGGGTTTCCAGTGCACTCCAGTCAATCTCGTTGATGGCGCTGCACATCAGGATCACGTGGCGCACCTCCGGAGTCGCTGCGATATCCGAATAGATTCGCTCCTCCAGGAACGCCGCATTGGAGAACATCAGGCTTTCATCCACGCGGATCGTCAGTATCTGCGGCAGGGTGCGCACCTGGTGACGCTGGATATTGCGGAAATGCTCGGTGCCGTCCACCAGTCCCACTTCCGCAATATGCGGCTTGGAGGTGCGGTACAGAAACAGCACGATGGATGCCAGCACACCGCAGGAAACCCCCATCTCCACCCCGAACAACAACGTGACCACGATGGTGACCAACACTGCGAAAAAATCGCTGGGAGAATAGCGCCAGGTCTTGTTCAGGATCGAGAAATCCACCAGCGACAGCACCGCCACAATGATGGTCGCCGCCAGTGTGGCCTTGGGCAGGTAATACAGGAACGGGGTCAGGAACATGGCCGCCAGGGCTATGCCGACCGCGGTGAAAACGCTGGCCATCTGGGTTTCCGCGCCGGCGTCAAAATTGACCACGGAACGGGAAAAGCCGCCGGTTACCGGAAAACCACCGGATATCCCCGAGGCAATATTGGCACTGCCGAGGCCGATCAGCTCCTGGTTCATGTCAATTTTCTGCCGGCGTTTGGCACCGAGGGTTTTACCCACGGAGATGGACTCCACATAACCGATGATCGAGATCATGATCGCCGGCACCGCCAGTTGCCGCACCAGTTCCAGGGAAAAGTTCGGCCAGGCAAGACTTGGCAGACCACTGGGTATTTCCCCTACCAGCTTGACCCCCTTGCCCTCGAGGCCAAAGCCAGCGGCCAGTAAAATCGTGGCAATCACCCCGACCACCGGCGCGGCCTTGACCAGCAGAGCCGCGGCATTTTTGGATACCGAAAAGCGCTGCAACAGGCGAACGGCACCCTTGCGCGACCAGAACAGAAACGCCACTACAGCGACGCCAATCAACAGGGAATAGATATTGGTCTGCCCCACTCCGGCAACCATCGACTCCACCAGCTCCGGCAGGTTATCCCCGTGGGCGGAAACCCCCATCAGGTGCTTCAACTGGCTGAAGGCGATCAGGATACCCGAGGCCGTGATAAAACCGGAGATCACCGGGTGCGACAGGAAATTGGCCAGGAACCCGAGCCTCAGCACCCCCAGTAACAACAGAAACAGCCCCGACAGCAGCGCCAGCAGCATTGCCGCCAGCAGGTAGTCGGCGGTGTTCTGCGCGGCAACCTGGCTGAGTGCCGCGGCGCTCATCAGCGATGCGACCGCCACCGGCCCCACCGACAGGGTGCGGCTGCTGCCAAATAGTGCATACGCCACCAGCGGCGCCATGCTGGCATAGAGCCCCACTTCCGCGGGCAGTCCCGCCAACAGCGCGTAAGCCAGCGACTGCGGGATCAGCATGATGGTGACGATCACCGCTGCCAGCAGGTCTTTGTGCAATACGGACAGGGAGTAACCCGGCAGCCAGGTGGCCGCCGGCAGGAAACGGCCCAGTGTACGCACCGGGCCATGGTTGGAGACATCTTTCACGGGCGGGATTCCTTAATAGGTCACCAGCACACCGCTGATGTCAAAACCGGCTTGCTGTGCCGCCTGTTGCAGTTGCGGCTTTTCAACCCCGTTCAGGCAGCCCGCAGCCGCCCACAGGTTGCAGGAGCGGTTGCCGGTGCGGCAGAAGGCATGCACTTTTTTACCACTGCTGAGCAGCTTGGCAAATTCCTCACTGTGTGCCGGCTGCATCTGCCCGCGGGAAAAAGGAATGGCAACAAACGCCATCCCCGCCGCGGTGACCGCCTGCTCGAGTTCAGCAAAGCTCGGCTGACCTTCCGCCTCGTTTTCCGGGCGGTTGCACACCACCACTTCCACGCCGAGCTTGGCCAGCTCGGCGAACTGCGCCAGTGCCGGTTCGGCAGATACGCTTACCTGTGAATCCAGTGTCTTGAGTTCCATATCCGGTTCCTCAACTAACTCAATCTAATCAATCGCGATCAAAGCTTGTTGATCGGTACTTTCAGGTACACGGTGCCATTGTCCTCCGCCGGAGGCATCTGGCCCGCGCGGATATTCACCTGGATGGACGGCAGGATCAGCCGCGGCATCCCCAGGGTGGCATCGCGCTCGCTGCGCATCTTGACGAAATCGTCCTCACTGACGCCCTCGTGCAGATGGATATTGTCACGCTTCTGCGCACCCACGGTGGTTTCGCACTGGTGCTCACGGGTACCGTTGGGCGGATAGTCGTGACACATGAACATGCGGGTCTCTTCCGGCATCGACAACAGCTTGTGTACAGACTTGTAGAGTGCGCGGGCGTCGCCTCCGGGAAAGTCGCAGCGGGCACTGCCGACATCCGGCAGGAACAGGGTGTCGCCCACAAACAGCGCATCGCCAATCAGCCACGCCATATCCGCCGGCGTGTGTCCCGGCACATAGATTACCTGCGCTTGCAGGTCGCCGATCTGGAAAGTGTCACCGTCGTGGAACAGGTGGTCAAACTGGGAGCCATCAACCAGGAACTCTTTTTCCAGGTTGAATACGTCGCGGAAGATGCCCTGCACCTGGCGGATGTGGTCGCCGATGGCGATCTTGCCGCCGAGCTGCTGGCGGATAAATGGCGCCGCAGAGAGATGGTCCGCATGGGCGTGGGTTTCCAGTACCCACTCCACCGCAAGGTCGTTCTCGCGCACGAATGCGACAATTTTTTCTGCGCCCTCGGTGCTGGTGCGCCCGGAGGCCTGGTCAAAGTCCAGTACCGCATCGATGACCGCGGCGCTGCCGCCCTTGCGGTCATACACTACGTAGCTCCAGGTCTCGGTATCGGCATCGAGGAAAGATTGAACATGTGGACGATGGTCTAATTCAGTCATGATCTACTTCCTGGGTAATCCCCATTGAGTGTTCGTTAACGGCAAACAATATACTTGCTGATATTATATATTTCAATATAATGTTTTCCCAAGCGAAGACGCCAGAGTGAACGCGATGCCCGATACCTCCGAAATTAGCCTCGACAAAATGCGCGATTCCGCGTCCGAGGCCTCCGCGATGCTGCGCTCCCTGGGCAACCAGGATCGCCTGCTGCTGCTGTGCCAGTTGAGCCAGGAAGAGCTGTGCGTGAGCGATATCGAGGAGCGACTGGACATCCGCCAACCCAGCCTGTCCCAGCAACTGGGTGTACTGAGGCGCGAAGGCCTGGTCACCACCCGCAGGGAAGGCAAGCGGGTCTATTACCGGGTTGCCGACCAGAGGGTACTGGCCCTTCTGCAAACTTTGTTTCAACTGTACTGCGCGGAGTAACGCCCCACCATGAACATAGACTGGAATGCATTTACCCCCATTTCCGCCCTCGCCGGCGGTATCCTGATCGGGATCGCCAGTGCCTGGCTGATCCTGATGAACGGCCGTATCGCTGGCATCTCGGGCATTTTAGGCGGCCTGCTGAACAACGACCGCGGCAATCGCGGCTGGCAGTTCGCGTTTATCCTCGGCCTGCTCGCGGGCCCCACCATCTGGGGACTGTTCCACGCCCTGCCCACGATCGAGATCAATGCCAGCACCCCGATGCTGATTGCCGCGGGCCTGCTGGTGGGCATCGGTACCCGCTATGCCGCCGGCTGTACCAGCGGCCACGGGGTCTGCGGCCTGTCGCGGATGTCGTCGCGCTCCCTGGGCGCCACCGTCGCCTTTATGTTTGGTGGTTTTGCCACTGTCTACGTTGTCCGCCACTTGCTGGGAGCCTGAAATCATGAATAAAGCGACTCTTTCCGCCTTTGTATCCGGCCTGATTTTCAGCTTCGGACTGCTGCTTTCCGGCATGGCCAACCCGGAAAAGGTACTCGGCTTTCTCGACCTGTTCGGCGCCTGGGACCCCTCCCTGGCGCTGGTGATGGGCGGCGCCATCGCGGTGGGCCTGCCCACGTTTACCCTCGCCAAGAAACGCCAGACCGCCGTGCTCGGGGGGGAGATGCACCTGCCTGCCAAGCGCAAAACCGACAAGCGCCTGGTGCTGGGCAGCCTGGTATTCGGCATCGGCTGGGGACTGGCCGGTTTCTGCCCCGGTCCGGGTATCGTGGCCACCGGCGCCCTGAAAACCGGCGGACTGATATTTGTACTGGCGATGGTGGCTGGCATGCTGGCTTTCCGCTGGCTCGAGAGCCGCCACAGCGCGCGGTAACTGGCCCCGCCGGGGCAGATCTCGCCCCACCCTTGTGCCAGAGGCTATCCTGATGGAATCCATCCGGCCTCTGGTACAAAACTGCACAAGTGATGCGGGTACGATTAATTCCCAAATGGCTGAAAAACTACCGCCGCCAGTGGCTGCCCGCTGATATCACCGCAGCGCTGGTTTCCGGCATGCTGCTGGTGCCCCAGGGCCTGGCGTATGCACTGCTGGCGGGCCTGCCGCCACACGTGGGGCTGTACGCCAGCCTGGTACCGCTGATTGCCTATGCAGCCTTTGGCAGCAGCAGCGCCATGTCGGTTGGCCCCGCCGCCGTTCTCTCGCTGATGACGGTTTCCGCCCTCACCCCCCTGGCCACCATCGGCAGCCCCGAATACATCGGCGCCGCGATCGTACTGACGCTACTGAGCGGTGTTTTCCTGTTTACCATGGGCCTGTTCAAGCTCGGCGCCCTGTCCAACCTGCTCAGCCATCCGGTAATCAGCGGGTTCGTTTCCGGTGCCGCCGCCCTGATTATTGTCGGGCAGCTGCCGGCACTGCTTGGCGTGAAAGCGGACGGCGATACCGCCTCGGTAAAGCTGCTGCATGTGATCGAGCACCTTCCGGATGCGCACCTGCCCACCATGATCTTCGGTGTCGCCACCGCCGCAATTCTGATCTTCAGCCGCCTGTGGTTGCCGATGCTGCTGTTCCGCCTCGGGCTGCGCAAACAGCTTGCGCGGCTTGGCGCGCGGCTGATGCCCATGTTGCTGGTGCTGTGTGCAATCGCGCTGGTGCACTGGCTGGAGCTCGGCGACAAGCTCGACATCGTGGGCGAAATCCCCGCTGGCCTGCCCGGGGTAGTGATTCCGGACTGGAACTGGAGCCTGATGTACCGGCTGCTGCTGCCGGCGCTGATCATCGCCCTGCTCACTTTCGTGGAAAGTCTTTCCATCGCCCAGGCCCTGGCGGCGCGCCGGGGTGAGCGCCTCAATGCCGACGGCGAGCTACTGGGTCTGGGCGCCGCCAATATCACCAGCTCGCTGTCTGGCGGACTGCCGGTAGCGGGCAGCTTTTCGCGCACCGCGGTCAATGCGGAGGCCGGTGCCGTATCGCCCCTGGCGGGTGTGCTCGCCGCCCTGGTGATGGTGCCGGTACTGCTGTACCTGACCGGAATATTCAGCGAGCTGCCACTGACCGTGCTGGCGGCAATCATCATTGTCGCCGCCGCCAGCCTGTTTGATTTTCCCGGCTTCATTCACAACTGGCGTTATGACCGCACCGATGGCATCGCCATGCTGTGCACCTTTGCCGGGGTACTGCTGTTTGGCGTGGAGGTGGGTATCGCCCTCGGTATCGGGCTGTCTTTTGCCACATTGATCTGGCGCAGCAGCCGACCGCATATCGCGGTGGTCGGCCGGGTGCCCGGCACCGAGCACTTCCGCAATGTGCTGCGCCACGACGTGGAAACCCACCGGGAGATCCTGTTCCTGCGCATCGACGAAAGCCTGTTTTTCAGCAATATCAGCGCGGTGGAAGACCGCCTGCTGAGCGAACTCAAACGCCACCCGGACACCCGCGACCTGGTGCTGATCCTGTCGTCGGTGAGCCGAATCGATGGCACCGCGCTCGAGCGGCTGCAACAGATCAACAAGGACCTGAGAAGCCGCAGTATCCGCCTGCACCTGTCCGAGGTCAAAGGACCGGTACTGGACCGACTGAGCCGCTCCCGCTTGCTGGAAAAGCTCACCGGAAGAATTTTCCTCTCATCCTATATCGCCGAACTGGCACTGCAGCACAGCGATGAGGAACCGCCGCCGCTTGAAGAGCCGGCATAAACTCCTGTACGCGCGCCACCGATACTGGCAATATATCCAGTGTTTTACAGTGTATTTATTTACGGCGATACAGAGTATTCATGGCAGGCGACGCGTCCCATCTCGCAAAAGAGACCACGGAAGAGCTCACGGAAGAGCAACAGGCCATAGCCGACCATCCCGGCGGACACGCGAAGATCATCGCCGTCGCCGGATCCGGCAAAACCACTGCACTGCTGCACTACATCAAAAACCGCTTGCACTCGGGCACCGATCCCCAGCGCATACTCACCGTCATGTATAACCGCAGTGCGCGGGATGACTTTCAAGCTCGCCTGCAGAAACTGTGCAGTGGACGGATGCCGCCGGTACAGACATTCCACAGTCTCGGCTACCGCCTGTACCAGCAGATGATTGCCCGCGGCCACATCGCCCGCGCCAATCTCACCCCCCTGCCCCAGTCACTGGTACAGCTGCAGATCTGGAAGGCCATTGAAGCCTGCGCGCCACCGGCGGAACTGGAAGACATTCGCGCGCGCAAGCAGTCGGAAACCGAGGCCGCGGAATTTTTTATCGACTACACCAAAACCCTGCTCACCGGCGACCTGAGCGCATTCCAGCAGCTCAAACTCGGCGATGAGTACATGTATTTCCTGAAGGTGTTTCGCCACTTCGAGGACTGGCGACAGAAACAGAGCGCGGTCACCTACGCCGACCTGATCTACGACCCGGCAATCCTGTTCAGCCTGCGCGCGGATATCGCAGAGCAATACGGCAGTTTTTACCAGGACATCCTGGTCGACGAGTATCAGGACATCAATGAAATCCAGCACTATCTGTTACGGGTGCTCTACGGTAAATCCGGCAATGTCATCGCCATCGGCGACCCCGACCAGACCATTTATGAGTGGCGCGGCTCGCGCCCGGCATTTTTGCTGAAACTGTTCGATGGCGATTTTCCTCCCTCGAACGTCTACCGCCTGAGCCGCACTTTCCGCTATGGCCACAGCCTGTCGCTGGCAGCCAATCACTTTATCGGGAACAACCGCGAGCGCGCGGATATTTTCTGCATTTCCGACAAACCGGATGCAGACACCGATATCCAGCAGGTAGCCACCGGCAACGAGGGAAAATGGCTGGTGGAACATGTGCGCCGCTGCCGCAAACAGGGGTTACCGCTAAAGGAAATCGCGGTACTGGTGCGGCTGTGGTCACTGGCGGCGCCACTGGAGCTCGCCCTGCTGGCCAACAACATCCCCTACCGCTCGGGCAACCGCAATACCGTACTGTCGCGGCGGGAGCTGCGCCCACTGTTCTGGAGCCTGAATATCGCCGCCGGGCGTTTTGCCGAACAGACACCGAAACGCCGCAGCCAGGGACTCTACGAGTGGCTGACCGCGCCGCATATCCGAATTTCCCGCGCGGCACTGGAACCCCTGTGCGACGCGGTGGCGCCACTAGACCGCGGCTGGGGCAAGGCATTGCTGAAAAACACCCCCGACAACCTCAGCCAGCCCCAGTGCAAACGCCTGCGGCAACGGGCGGAGCTGTTGACCCAGATAGAACAGTGGCGGGGACACGCGGGCGAGTTGCTGCGCAGGCAGTTAAGCGACCTGGATTACCTCAGCGGAATTGCCGAAGACAGTTTTACCCGGCAGCAGGGGGAAGAGCGCCAGCAGACCATCCTTGCGTTCTGCCAGTACCTGGACCAGCTGCGGCTGCCACCTAAAGAGGCGCTGGGCCACCTGCAGGAACTGCAGCAGCAACACCGGCAACAGGATCAGCGGCAGGAGGGTGACGGCGAAGCGCGGGAGGCTGACGCGATCCAGATCACCACCATGCACCAGGCAAAGGGGCTGGAGTGGGACCAGGTGATCATCCCCTCCCTCACGGTGCACAATATGCCATACCAGCCGCAGCGGGATTTCACCACCCCGGCGTCCACCGAAAGCGAGCGCCGCCTGATGTACGTCGCCATGACCCGCGCGCGCCGCCAGCTCTACCTGCTGACGCCACAGAGCAATAGCGTGCCCGCGCAACCGGCAGCCACCGACCCCACATCCCAGGAGCAGAGGCCATCGCTGTTTATTGAGGAGATGCAGTTACCTCTCAGCACACTGCTGGCGGAAACGCTGCGGGAAAGGCCGGAAAAAATCACCACCCAGATACCGGTGACCCGGCTGGCAATCCGATACCTGGATGCCTGCAATTACAACCCGGACGTGGAGGCACCCCGAGCAGCACTGCGCCGGCCGCAACTGGGGGAAGGCATCCGGCACCAGAAACTGGGCTACGGCAGGGTGGTGAAGTGGGAGGATGACCGGGTGGAAATCCTGTTCAGCGACCGCCAGACACGGCGGTTTGACTGGGCCAGGCTGTCACCGTTTCTGCTGTGAGCCAAATGCCCGCCCAGGGGGGGGAATCATCGCGCAGGATGCCACTCAGTTGGCCGCCTGCTGGTCTCGTACAAACTGCTGGCTGACATTGAAATACAGCGCATACTCGTCACCGGATTCCGGGTCCCGCACCTGCATTTTGTCGTAAATGCCCTGCTTGTCGTAGACGATGGACTGATCCAGTACCTGCAGTCCCTTGAGACGTACAAAGCCGCGCAGCTCGGAGGTACTGATGGTGGTGAAAGCACTTTCCTGGGACCGCCCATCACCGCTGTTCTCGATGGAATTCATCAGGCCCTCCACCATATAGCGGTGGCGATCTTCCTGCTCGAATGCCCCCTTCTGCCCGCTGCACACAACTCCGATCATATGCGCTTCCAGGCTCATGTAATTGTATTCGAGTACCTTGCCGACATTTTGCAGGCAGGCATCAAAATCGCCTTCCTCAACGGACTTGTAGGCCTCCGGCAGCCATTTGAGTTTGACGCCACCATAGGGGTTGTATTCGGAAGATTTAACGAAGGCCTCCCGCAACCGGTTGAAATCCAGCGTAAACGACAACTGCTGCGCCTCAACCAGCAGGCGGCGATATTCACTGTCCTCGGGCTGGCGCAAAACCGTGTCGGCGCCGCTGCCGGCAGTATCGCCGCCCTGCCCCGCACAGGCTGCCAGCAGGGCAGCACACAGGAGCAGAAAACCACGGGAAATACATTTATTGTGCAGGATTGTCATTACTTGCTTCCGCTGCGGGTTTGACCCGGATTCCAAATAGGCGTCTTTGTTCGACCTCAACCAACTGATTGCGCGGGCGGAGAAAATCACGCAGTTTTTCCCGCTCCCACATGGCGTCCTGGTACCCGAGTTCGACCAGTTCGCCGAGGTAAGGTTTCTCGAACAACAGGTAACTGGCAGCAGATGCACCACCGCCAGAAGTTGTAGCACCGGTGGAGCGAAACAGCCAGCGCAGTGCCGGGGGCAAATAGCGCACTTTGCGGCCCGCGAGCCGGTCCAGGCTCTGGCTGGGTTCAATCACCGCAGATTCCACCGGCCGCAACGGCGCCAGGCCGTCCAGGCCCTTCTTGTCCACCGCATCCAGCAACAGGTTTACCCGATCCAGGTGCTCCAGGTCGCCCTCGAGACTGTCGATAAAGGCCGCGTTAAACAACTGTCCGCCAATCTGCGCCACTGACGGGGAGTGTTTCGCTACCTGGCGACGCTTGCCCCAGTGTACCGGTGAGCGGTTGTCCGAAACCCCCACCACAAATACCCGGCTGGCGCCCAGGTGCAGTGCCGGGCTGATCGGCGCGAGCTGGCGCACGGCGCCATCGCCAAAATATTCATCCCCGATTTTCACACTGGGAAAAAGTGTCGGGATGGCCGCCGATGCCATCAGGTGATCGGCACACAGGGTGGTGCGCTCGCCACAACGGCGAAAGCGCCGCCACTCCGTCACGTCCTCGCCGCCCTGGAAGAAACTGACGGACTCCCCCTGGTTGTAGGACATGGCGGTCACGCTCACCGCACGCAATCGCCCCTCATCAATGTTCCGCTGGATATTGGCAAATGGAATGCTGTCATTCACCAGCTCGCGCAGCGGCGTGTTATCCAGCAGTGCCAGCGGTTTGCGACGGGCCACCCCGTGATTGAACAAGGAGCGGGTGATGGTGGCCATATTGCCCAGGAGACTCGTCCAGTTGCTGCGATAAATATTGTCCACGGTCAGCCCCATCCAAAGGTTGCACAACCGTGCCACAGATTCCTTGAAGGTGCCGGGATGGGACGCCAGCAACAGCGCATTCACCGCGCCGGCAGAGGTGCCGCAGATGATCTTGAACGGGTGGGGCTCGCTTTCCGGAGTCAGCTCCGCCAGCGCCTTGAGTACCCCCACCTGATACGCCGCACGCGCGCCGCCCCCGGATAGCACCAGGGCGCCGGCGTTGGCGATCTGCGGAGGTGGCGTGTTGTTTACCGACAAAACTTGCTACCGATCTGACAATAATTGAAACAGGTTTGCACCAAAATCGGACTGATAGTCAAACAGTCCCAACAGCATAACTTTTGAGGGCTATTCAGCATAGCAGCGCTACGCGCGGCTGGCGCGCGGGTACTCGCAGGATGTAGCACTTGATCCACCCGGGCAGGTGCGTGATTCAACGCCCCATATCCACCACATAACGCCCGATACCGTGGCCGCGGTGCAGCCGTGCGAGAAATTCCGGCGCCTGATCAAGGGAAATATCCTCGGCGATTTTTTCCAGCTGTTCCCCGATATACCAGTCACCGGCCAGTTTTTTCCACACCGCCGCTTTCTTGTCCAGGGGCAACTCGACACTGTCCACCCCCAGCAGGCTGATACCGCGCAGAATAAACGGGAACACATTGGCCTGGAACTGGGCACCGGATGCCATGCCGCAGGCGGCAACACCGCCGCCGTAGGCGAGCGCCTTGATCACATTGAACAGGGTCTCGCCCCCCACGGTATCCACCGCCCAGGCCCACAGGGGCTTGGCAATGGCCTTATTGGCAAACGGCGCCAGGGTTTCCCGGTCCAGCACCTTCCAGGCACCCAGGCCGGTGAGGAATTCCGCCGACTCCAGTTTGCCGGTGACCGCTGCCACCCGAAAGCCCTGTTTCGCCAGCAGAGCCACGGCAATGGAACCCACGCCGCCGGTGGCACCGGTCACCAGTACCTCGCCGTCTTCCGGCCGCGCCCCTGCTTCCAGCAGTTTTTCCAGGCACAGCGCGGCCGTAAGCCCCGCGGTACCAAGAATCATTGCCTCCCGGGGCGTGAGCCCTTGCGGCAGTGGCGTCACCCATTCCGGCGGCACCGCAATCCGCTCCGCCAGTCCACCGGCGGTATTCATGCCGAGATCGTAACCTGTGATCAGTACCTGCTGGCCCACCGCAAAGGTGCCGCTGGCGTCACTGAGAACCGACCCCACGGCGTCGATGCCCGGGGTATGGGGATACTCGCGGGTTACCGCGCGATTGCCGAAAGCGGACAGCGCATCCTTGTAATTGAGAGCAGAGTGAGACACCGCCACGACTACCGGGTGCGCGGGCAATTCCTGCGGCTTGCGCTCTACGATTGTCTGATCGTATTTACCCGCCGCGACCTCTTCGACCAGCATTGCGCGAAATGTGTTGTCAGCCATCGTTACGTCCTTGTATTTATGCCGGCGGTTTACACACCGCCCGGCTCACTCTCTGCCCGATTCACACTATCGGTTTATTGGGCCTGGTGGCGCCAGGCGGCCAGCCGGGAGAGAGTGCGCGAGATTGCAGACTCCACCCCGGCCTGGGCGGCGATACCAATTTTCTTAGCGATATTCTGTTTTTCCTTGTACTCCACCTGGTACAGATCCGCATTTTCCGCGCGCCCGGTCAGGTACTCGTCGGAAGTTTTCAGCTCGTCCACCAGGTTCAGCTCCACTGCGCGCTTGCCAAACCACACTTCGCCCGTCGCCACCTTGGCCACATCCAGCTGCGGCCGATAATCGGCAACAAAATGCTGGAAGAGCGTGTGTATTTCTTCCAGGTCGCTCTGGAATTTTTCTTTGCCTTCGGCGGTATTCTCACCAAACATGGTGACGGTGCGTTTGTATTCGCCGGCAGTAAACAGCTCGAAATCCACATCGTTGCGCTGCAGCAGACGGTGGAAATTCGGCAACTGGGCCACCACGCCGATAGACCCCAGCATGGCAAATGGCGCAGCGAGAATGCGATCCGCCACACAGGCCATCATATAGCCACCACTCGCGGCCACCTTGTCGACGGCGATGGTCAGTTTCACCCCGGCACTGCGGACCCGTGCCAGCTGACTCGCCGCCAGGCCGTAATTGGCCACCATACCGCCGGGGCTCTCCAGGCAGACCACCACTTCGTCGTCCTTCGTGGCCACCTGCAAAACTGCGGTAATTTCTTCGCGCAAATGACTGAGCGCGCTGGCCTTGATATCACCATCGAAGTGAATTACGAACAGTCGTTTGCGCTCCGCCCCGGAGGAAGTCACCTCGGCGTCGCCCTTGCCCGGGAGATTTTCACTCCCTTCCTCAATACCCGCTTCCGCATCCGCCTGCGCCTGTTCCGGCACCGCAACTTCGCGGGACTCGCCGGCAGCGGTATTTTTCGCAGCCTGCTTTTTTTCTTTCTCCGCCGCCTTCAGCTCCGCCTTGCGTTTTTTCGCCAGCGCCTTGCCTTCCGCCTTCTTTTCCTTGTCGTGCAACTTGCGACGATGCGCATAGTCACCGCTGTCCATTACCGCCTCCAGCAGAGACTCTTTCATATCGTCGTAGCGGTCATTGAGCTTGGTCACCGAGATATGCCCCGGATCGCGATCTTTCATATGGGACCGGTTGGCAACGATAAAACCGATCACCACCAGGATTGCCGCAACGATGGTTACCACTTTGGCCAGAAACAGGCCGTAATCACTGAGAAACTCCACTAATCCCCCGATTCCCTTTTTGTGTTATTGCCACTCATTCAGCGCGGATTGCGCCTGATTGTTGAGCGGCCGTGCGAGCAGGCCGGTATGGCTGATTCGCACTTCGTAAACCGCACCATCCTGCATTGGCAGGAAAGTGGCACTACCGTATACCGCGTCGACCACCGGCAGGCGGTTGCCCAGGTTTCGCAGGGAACGCCACACATCCACCCCGTGGTCACTTTCCGCCAGGGCATATACCGAACGTTCTTTGTCGCGCTCGTCCTGCAGGGTCAGGTAGCGGCCACTGAGTCGGTCCAGGCGGTATGCCGGATGCACCCCCCAGCGCGCCAGCGGTCCCTTCCATTTGAGCATTCGGGCATCGAGCTGCCACTGGTCGCCGTATAGTTCAAACTCCTGTGCCAGGCCATCCTCATCGGAGAATTTGACCATGTAATGCTGCGAGCCCAGGCGCTCGAACGACACGGTGCCGACGCTGTGCTCCTCCGCCAGGTTGCGATAGCTGTATACGTCCAGCGCTACCAGTACGATCAGCAGTGCGCCGCCCAACAGCAGCAGCCCCAGGGCGCCGCGTAAAAAGCCCAGGAACCAATTTCCTTTCAGCAGAATCCTGCCGCCCCAGAAAACCAGCAGCAAGGCTATGAATGCGATGACAAATGTGATGGCGATATACATTGTTAACCGTTTCCTCCCGACCCTCTAATGGTGGAGAATGCTGTTATAAAAATAATCTGCACGCAGTCCCCGGGAAATTACTGATCCGCCGCCTGTTGCCTGGCGAAGGTCCGAATCAGCTGCCCGGAAAGCGTCTGTGCCGGCGGAATATCTTGCGGCAACCTGTCCCGGTGATACCAGTGTGCCGCACTGATTTCCGATCTGTCCGGCCGCAGCTCTCCCCCGCTGACCTCCGCCAGGAAACCAATCATCAACTGACCGGGAAATGGCCAGGACTGGCTGCCGATATAGCGCACGGCCCCCACTTCCAGCCCCACCTCCTCTTTGACTTCCCGCACCAGAGCCTGCTCCGCATTCTCTCCCGGCTCGATAAATCCCGCCAATGCGGTCAGCAACTGACGGCGGTGGTGGCTGTGCTGCGCCAGCAGGCACTCGTCGCCGCGGGTAACCAGCATGATGACACAGGGGGAAATTCTCGGGTATACCGCAAAGTCGCAGCGCTGGCAGGTGCGGGCGCGATCCCGGGGATGATAGGCGGTCTGCGCACCACAGCGACCGCAGTAGCGGTGGTCCCGATCCCAGTTGATCACCTGCATGGCGCGGCTGGCGAGACCAAATTCTGATTCACTGACGATGCCAAGCAGACTCCTGAGGCCCCGCCATTCGCAGCCGGGCAAGGCTATCTGCCGGGGCAGGTGATGCACACCGCAGGCTTTACCCCCCAAGTCACCGAGATAGTGACTGGCGGCAATCTCCGGGCCGGCAACGGAAATATCCGCATGCAACAGGCCGTCACCGGCGCACAGCAGCTCATTGCCGGAAATGACGATATGCCAATGGAACTCAGGCAGGGGCAAGACCCTGCCTGCAGGAAGGAATTCATTCATGGACTGGTCCCGCACCCCTACCGGCTCTGGTTTCACCGGAGAATAGACTGCACCATGGGCACGGTCTCAGGCAACCTCCACCGGATAGCCGAGCGCCTCGAGGCTTTCCACCGCCAGGTCCAGGGACTGCATATCCGCCTTGCGATGCAACTTCACCTCACCGAGGTAGTATTCGAGGCTGATGATGGCGTCGGCGAAGATTTCCAACAGCTGATCGACCCCCGGGGCGACGGTTTTCTGATCGATGACCGCTTCGACAAAGTGGGTAAGGCGCTCCACAACGGCTGCCGCCCGCCCCAGGCTGAGCACGATCATCCCGCCGCGCACGCTGTTCAGGGTGGTGGCCACATTGCGGATATGACCGTGGTCAAAGCCCGACTCCGCGTAAGAGGCGAGCGCCCGCTTGATCAGCGACAGCCCCGCCTCGGCCTCCTTGAGTACCGCCAGTTCCGCCTCTGCCAGCTGGCTGCGATCGAGGGCGATATCCGCATGGCCGGATTCATCCAGTTCAATGCAACTACTCTGGCGCAGTGCACGAATGGTGCTGTCCACGGCGAGGATCTGCGCCGTCAGTTGCTGCAGGGCCTGGTCCGCAACCCGGCCTCCAGCCGCGGCCACGCTCTGGTAGTTGGCGGTGGCGCTGGCAAGTTGCTCGCCAATGCGTTTGAAGTTGAGCAGGATCAGGGTATTGGCTATGCGGCGCAGGGTATCCACCAGCCCACCGTCTTCGCTCAGGCCCGAAGTGCCGATCACCTCGGCATCGTCCAACATGCGGCGCACACCGGACAACTCCTCATCCAGAGCCCCGGCCACCGCGGCGATGGCAGTGGCACCGGGACCGCCCAGGCTGGCGCGGTCGCGCTCCAGTTCCGGCTCCCGGTAGGAAAGTTCGCGCACCCCGAAGGACTGCAGCAGCTTCGCCCCCTGCCCGCCGGCACCAGACAGCGCCAGCCAGTACAGGCACTCCTTGATTAGCACCGGCGGAGCCGGTTGGTCGAGCGCCGCATCTCCGTCGCGGCAGATGGTTCGCAATCTGCGGTCGAGCATGCTGAACACCATCACCCGGGACCGGTTCACAAGCATCTCGCGGCTCGCCATACCGTTCAGGGCGGCCCCGGCAACCGACCACAGCCGGCCATTGGGGCGCCCGGCGCAGACACTGGCAATACGCTGTAATGCCCGCGCCATCATGGTGTAGGCCGGCCCCCGGGGCTTGCCTTTGAGCAGTGCCAGCAGGCCCACCTGGTACATGTGACGAAAGCGCCGGACAAAAGTCTTGAGATCTTCCGACATGACCGCGGAAGAAACGGCCCCCGGCACCGTCGCATCTGCGCGGCAGTGCAGGAAATGACTCTCGGGTACCGGCGCCTGCGCCCGCGCCAGGCGCAGGCTGTTGATGTAGGGGATCAGCAGTTCCGGCCGGGAAGTGGCCCGGTTCTGCACGAAATCGAGATACCGGGTGAGCACATAGTAGGCCGTGCCCACGGCCTCCAGCAGCTCCGCGGGCGACGGCTGGCGATCCTGCAGGATATCCCCCATGGCCGTCAGCATTTCCTGGGCCAGAAGTTCCGCCGCCTTCAACTGCACCATCTGCAGCACGCCGGTCACCTGCCGCAAGCCGTGAATACACTGTTCCAGTGCCGCCTTGTTTGCGTGATCCGCGGCGAACTGGTCAAGATATCCGGTTGCGGACTCGATACTCGCTACCAGCTCTTCTTTGACCAGGCTGACAGAAGTCAGATTGATTTCGCGCAATTCAGTCATTGCCTACACCGCTGCAATTGTTCTCTTGTATCCAATCCCTGTCATGCAATCCGTACAGCACATGAATCACAGGGGAACTGGGCAATTTATACCAAACCGCTCAAGAATCCAGCTTTCTCGGCGGAATTTCTACCGATTGATCGACAAAATCACCGATGGCAGTCACCACAATACCGGGAAATTGGTAAATCCAATTGAATTTTTCTGCCGAACTGGGTAGCGTTTCCGCTGATTCGTCACGCTACCGCCGGTGTGCGCTCACGAAGACCCAAGGAAGTCACCAATAATGAACACCTACCAAGACACCATGCCAACTTCTGCAAGCAGTGGCTTCGGCCGCGCATTTTCCGAGAATTTTCTCGGCGAGGCGCCGGACTGGTACAAGCTCACCATCGCCGCATTCCTGATCATCAATCCCCTCCTGCTCTACACCGCCGGTCCGTTTGTTACCGGCTGGGCGCTGATTGGAGAGTTTATTTTCACCCTGGCGATGGCCCTGAAATGCTACCCGCTGCAGCCGGGTGGCCTGCTGGCGATTGAAGCGGTACTGCTGGGCATGACCAGCAGCGAATCCGTCTACCACGAGGTTTCAGACAACATTGAAGTGATCCTGCTACTCATGTTCATGGTGGCCGGCATCTACTTCATGAAGAATTTGTTGCTGTTTGTTTTCACCAAACTATTGATAAACGTACGTTCGAAAACGGCGCTGTCCCTGCTGTTTTGCGGCGTTGCGGCAATCCTGTCCGCCTTCCTCGATGCGCTCACGGTAACCGCAGTACTGATCAGCGTTGCGGTGGGTTTTTACGCGGTTTACCACAAGGTGGCCTCCAACCGGCAGGCACACCACGAGCACGACCACGCCAGTGACGACCACGTGGTGGAATACCACCGCTCCGACCTGGATCAGTTCCGCGCTTTCCTTCGCAGCCTGATCATGCACGGTGCCGTGGGTACCGCACTGGGCGGCGTGTGCACCCTGGTGGGGGAGCCACAGAACCTGTTGATTGCGGAAAAGGCAGGCTGGGAGTTTGTCCAGTTCTTCGTCAATATGGCCCCGGTGACCATGCCCGCTTTTGCTGCCGGCCTGATTACCTGCGTGCTGCTAGAGAAATCCGGACTTTTCGGTTACGGCGCCAAACTGCCGGACGCCGTGCGTGAAGTACTGGCGAGCTTTTCTCAGGAACAGGAACGCAAGCGCACCCGCGGCGACATCGTGGAATTGTGGGTGCAGGGTATTGTCGCAGTACTCCTGGTGCTGGCCCTGGCGTTTCACGTTGCCGAGGTGGGCATCATCGGCCTGATGGTCATCGTGCTGTTGACCTCGTTCAATGGCGTGATACAGGAAGCCCGCATCGGCCATGCGTTCGAGGAAGCGCTGCCCTTTACCGCCCTGCTGGTGGTGTTTTTTGCCATTGTTGCGGTGATTCACGAACAGCACCTGTTTGAGCCGGTCACCCATTTTGTTCTGGGTCTCGAACCTGCACAGCAACCGGGAATGCTTTTCCTCGCCAACGGCATACTGTCGATGATCAGTGACAACGTGTTTGTTGCCACCGTATATATCAATGAGGTCAAGGCCGCACTGACGGCGGGCGACATCACCCGGGAGCATTTCGACAAGCTGGCCATTGCCATCAACACCGGCACCAACCTGCCAAGCGTGGCCACCCCCAATGGACAGGCGGCATTCCTGTTCCTGCTGACTTCTGCGCTGGCGCCCCTGATCAGGCTCTCCTACGGACGCATGGTGGTGATGGCCCTGCCCTACACTGTTGTGCTGACGGTAGTCGCGCTCAGCTGTGTTGTTTTTGCGCTCTGACAATTTCTGTCAACAAAACATCAACAGCTAAAAAAGGGGCCTATAGGCCCCTTTTTTGATTCTCCGACGGCACGCCGCCACGACACGATTACCAGAAGTGCTTGCCGGCTGACTTTTCCAGCAATGCCAGCATTTCCTCATGTGCGCCCAGCTCGTCCGCAGAAGCGCGCACCACGTTGAGCGGCGCCCGATCCGCCGACAGCCGGCGAATGGAGCCGACCTCAGCTTGCTGCTCGCGCTTTTCCTCGCCGTCATCACCACTGCCGTCGTTCCCCGCCAATGCCAGATCCGTCTGCCCACCGGTCATTACCAGATAGACGTCCGCAAGAATCTCGGCATCGAGCAGAGCGCCGTGGAGGTCGCGCTGGGAATTATCGACAAAATACCGTTTACACAGCACGTCCAGGTTGTTTTTCTGCCCCGGGTGCTTCTCCCGCGCCAGCGCCAGCGTATCCAGCACACTGCAGTGGGCGGCGACCGATTGCCAGCGGGGACTGCGCAGGCGCTTCAGCTCGGCATTGATAAAGCCCACATCGAAAGGCGCATTGTGAATTACCAGTTCCGCGCCTTCGCAGAACGCCATAAATTCGTCGGCGATCTGCGCAAAAACCGGCTTGTCCGCCAGAAACTCGTTGGTGATGCCGTGGACTTCAATCGCCCCGTCATCCACCTCCCGCTCGGGATTGATGTACTGGTGGTAATGACGCCCAGTGAGCTTGCGATTGATCAGCTCGACACAGCCGATTTCGATAATCCGGTGCCCAGTCTTGGGGTCCAGACCCGTGGTTTCCGTATCCAGAACTACCTGACGCACTACCTTATTCCCCCAGTTCATCTATGCCGCGGTTGGCCAGCGCATCGGCGCGCTCATTGCCGGGGTCCCCGGCGTGGCCCTTTACCCAGTGCCAGTGCACCTCGTGATGGCCGATGGCCGCATCCAGTTCCTGCCACAGGTCGGCATTTTTCACCGGCTTTTTGTTCGCGGTTTTCCAACCATTGCGTTTCCAGTTGTGAATCCAGCCGGTAATCCCCTGACGGACGTACTGAGAATCCGTATGCAGGTCCACACGACAGTGCTGCTTCAGAGCCTCCAGGGCGCGGATGGCCGCCATCAACTCCATACGATTGTTGGTGGTCAGGGCCTCACCGCCACACAACTCTTTCTCTGCACTGCCACTCATCAGCAATACGCCCCAGCCCCCCGGCCCGGGATTGCCCCGGCAGGCGCCATCGGTGTAGATCGTTACTTGTTTCAAATCCGGCTCTTGGAACTTGTGAAAATCGATAAAGACATACTGCGGCCCCGACGGCCGCAACCACGACGGATATTACCAGAAGGGAGTGGGCAGAAGGGAGCCAGGTGAGCCCGCGGTAACTCAGCGGTCGCGGCGGTGCCTGTGGTGCCTGTGCCGGGCGGCAACGCGAGGACTGCTGGGCACCGCAGTCAGCACCGGCTTCTTGTCGCTGCCCCAGTTGATTTTCAGGGTGCGCATATGCACCACTTCCTTGCGCGCGACAATGACGTAAAAGCCACCCCAGGGTAAGTGACAGCGAGCCCCCATTCGCTCCATCCAGGAGGTTTTGGCCAGCAGCTCGCGGTGCTGCAGCGGCCAGCGGAAAAAGCCCCGTTCCACGGTTCCCGCCTGCAGGTCGAGCAAGTGCATCCAGTCCGCAATACGCGCCGCCCGCAGCTGGTTTCCCCGCTGGTAGGGGCTAGCCGAGCGCAGCAGACGGCTCATTCCCAGGAGCGAGAAGGGGTTGAAGCCGATCAGCACCAGGTGACCACCGGGTATCAACACCCGGGCTGCCTCGCGCAGCACCTGATGCGGGTGCGGGGCGAAGTCCAGCAGGTGGTGCAAAATCACCACATCAATGGATTCGGAAGGCAGCGGTAACTGATCGAATTCAACCTGTGCCGCGCCGCCCCCCAAACACGGACTGAGCCGGAAACGGTGATTGATCCGGCTGCAGGCGGCAAAGTCGACCTGGGGCGCCACACCCGCCTGCATCAGGTGGTAACCGAACAGGCGCTCCACCAGTGGCTGTGCGAGCGCCAATTGCTGGGTAAGCAACTCCTGCCCCAGGGCACTGGAAAACCACTCGGTCAACTCTGCATACGATTGCGCCAACGAAGGCAACACCTCGCGCCGGCGGCCGAACAAGCCTTTGCGCTCCATAGCTCTCCTCTGGGATGACGTCCTGTACCCGGGGCGCCCGCCTGTGCAGCATTCGGCGCCGCACAGCCAATTGGGGACCCGCACACTGTGTTATGGTTGCGTATTCACGACTTTCTCGCCCTAGGTTAGCGGCCAGCATCAATGATCACAATCAACCCGATACCTGCATTCAGCGATAACTATATCTGGCACCTGCAACGAAATGATGAACACTGGGTGGTCGACCCCGGCGATGCCGCGCCGGTGGTTGACGCACTCGGGGCCAATAAACTGGCCGGCATTCTCGTCACCCACCACCACTTCGACCACACCGGAGGTGTCGCCGACCTGGTGGCGCGCTACCAATGCCCGGTGTTTGGCCCCGCATCCATCGACTGCGTCAGCCACCCCCTGGAGAATGGTGACCAGTTCACATTACTGGATGTTGGCGCAACAGTAATCTCTGTGCCCGGGCATACCCTGGATCATATTGCCATTATTTTGCGCGAAGCGGGCAAATACCATCTATTCTGTGGCGACACCCTGTTCGCTGCCGGTTGCGGGCGATTGTTTGAAGGTACCCCGGAACAAATGTACAGCTCCCTCGGCAAGCTCGCCGAGCTTCCGCCGGATACGCGGGTGTACTGCGCCCACGAGTACACCCTCGCCAACCTGAAGTTCGCTTCGGCGGCGGAACCGGATAACGAGGCGATCAGGGCGAGAGTGGCTGCCGCCGAGGAGCTGCGACACCAGGGTAGGCCCACCCTGCCCTCCAGCATCCAGCTGGAGCAGGACACCAACCCGTTTTTGCGTTGCGGCGAGGCGGCGGTCCGCCGTCAGGCGATTCAACGGGGCGCTGCCGAGGATGCAGGACCTGTTGAAATTTTCGCCACTTTACGCCACTGGAAGGACAATTTTTGACCAAATTGCATTGACCGGAACCAAGTCAGCTCTTTAGAATCAGACAATTACAATTCAAACCTCAAGCGCGTTCGGAAAAACGAATTGATATAAGCGCTCGGGAAGAAAGATAACGACAGACTCGCGGACAACCAGCATGGTTTACAAGAAATTTGCTGTTGCAGTACTGGCTGCAGCAGTGGGGGCCTGCGCACAGTTGGAAACTGCGCCGGACACAGGCATTGCATCGGACGCAACTGAAATCGACGCCAGCATCAGCCAGGCGTCAGAAGAAATCAGCCGCAATATCCTGCAATCCGCCGAACCGGCCCTGCCCCCGAGCGATATCTGGGAGCGACTGCGCCGCGGCTTCACTTTGCAACGTGAATTGAAGCGTGACAAAGTCCAGGATTACGTGAATTACTTCTCCAGTAATCAGGGCTACATGTCCCGCGTGACCGAGCGCTCCCGCCGCTACATCTTCCATGTGGCAGAGCAGCTGGAGCAGGCCAATGTTCCCCTGGAATTCGCCCTGCTGCCGGTTGTCGAAAGCGCCTACGATCCCTTTGCCTATTCCCACGCCCAGGCCTCCGGCATGTGGCAGTTCATTCCCGCCACCGGGCGCTCGTTCGGACTGCACCAGAACTGGTGGTATGACGGGCGCCGCGACGTGGTGGAATCCACCCGCGCTGCCAGTGAATACTTCAACTACCTGGCAGCTAAATTCGACGGCGACTGGCTACTCGTACTGGCCGCATACAATGCCGGTGAAGGCACCGTGCGCCGGGCCATCGAACGCAACAAACGCCGCGGCAAGGGCACCAGCTTCTGGGACCTGAAACTCCCGCGGGAAACCCGCAGCTACGTACCGCAGCTGCTGGCACTGGCGGAAGTGGTAGCGCACCCCGAAAAGTACCAGGTTCCCCTGCACAACGTCGACAACAGCCCCTATTACGCGGTGGTGAATGTGGGCAGCCAGATTGACCTGGCCCAGGCATCCGAGCTCGCCGGCATTGAGGTCAAGGAACTCCACCTGCTGAATCCCGGTTATAACCGCTGGGCCACGGATCCGAACGGCAACCACCGCCTACTGATTCCCGCAGACAAACGCGAACAGTTTATGGAGAAGCTGGCCACACTGCCCGCCGATCAGCGGGTGACCTGGCAGCGGTACAAGGTTGCCCGTGGCGACTCCCTGTCTGTGATCGCCCGGCGCTACGAAACCACCATCGCGGCGATCCAGCAAACCAACAAACTCCGCGGCAGCAATATCCGCGCCGGCCAGACCCTGCTGATTCCCAGCGCCTCCGGGCCGAATGCGGAGTATGCCTACGCCATCGACCAGCGCGTGAACCGTCGCCAGAGCTCCGGCAGCGGCCGCAAGACCAGCTATACCGTGCGCCCCGGCGATACCCTTTGGGGAATTGCCCGCACCATGAACGTCAAGGTACGGGAGCTGGCAAGCTGGAACAGCATGGCACCCGGCGACACCCTGCGCCCCGGCCGCAAACTCGTCGCGTACAACAGCGGTGGCAGCAGCAGCGAACAACAGAGCCGCACCACCCGCAAGCTCTCCTATCGAGTGCGCAACGGGGACTCCCTGTACCGCATTGCGCGCAAGTTCCGCATTGATATCAGCGATATCGTACGCTGGAACAAAATCAACAAAAAAACCTATCTGCAGCCGGGCCAGAGACTGACCCTGTTTGTCGACAGTGCCGCGAGTGGCTGATTTTACGCAGCCGGTAATTCTCGAACCGCAGACATAAAAAAACCGGCGAAACGCCGGTTTTTTTATGTCTCTCGATCGGCCAGTTATTCGCTGGCTGCTATCTCGATATCCGCCTTGCTTCTCAGGTACTTCTGCATCGCTGCCAGTTCCGCAGAACCCTGCATGGATGCCAGCTGCTGCATCAGCGCATCGCGCTGCTCGGCACTTTGTGCAGACAGTTTGCCCGGACGTACCGCGCGCAACTGCACCACCACCTGATCGCCATTGCGAGCAGCGAAGTGCTCTTCCACTTCCGCACCGGGTTTCGGCGCGGACATCTCAAACACGTGATTGACCACTTCTCCGCGAGCGCCAAAGCCGCCGCGACGGGTTTTGTCACTGGTTTCGAGGGTCAGCTCTTCGCTACTGGCGATTTCTGAAAACTCCGCGCCAGCTTCCAGCTGCTGCTGGATTTCCCGGGCTTTGGCGATTAATTGCTCGCTGGCCTTGTCACGCTTCAGGCGATCGACAATCTGCTCGCGAACCTCAGCCAGGTCTTTAACGCCTGCGGGCTTGTGCTCCACCACTTTGAGCACCACGGCGTGGTTCTCATTGAGGTTCAGCACATCGGAGGTCATGCCGTCTTCCAGCACTTCCGGGGCAAATGCGGCAGCGAGAACCTTGCTGTCGGCAGCGATGCCCGGGCCACCGTTGCGGGAGAACAGCGGGGATTTCTGTACCTGAACGCCCAGCGCCTCCGCCGGCTCTGCCAGGGTTTCCGCGTTGTACGCCAAGTCCCCGAGGCGGCTCAGCGCATCCACGAACTCACGCTCGGCCACAGCACCGCGCAGTTGTGCGGTGATTGCCGCCTTGCGCTCCTCAAAGGACGGAGCCTCTGCGTCTGCAACCTCCAGCAGCTTGATGAAATGGGTTCCCGCATCGGTTTTCACCGGAGCGGACACCGCACCCACTTCCAGCGCCGCCAGTGCATCCTCAAATTCTTCCGGGAACACATCGCCACCGGTAAAACCGACATCACCACCCTCTTCGCGGGAAATGATATCGTCGGAATACTGCTTGGCCAGCTCAGAGAAGTCCTCGCCAGCGGCCAGCTTTGACTGCACTTCCGCAACCTTTTCCTGGCCCGCAGCTTCGTCCGCGTTTTCGATCAGGATATGGGCAGCGTGCCGGCGGGGTTTGGCGCTGAAGCTCTTCGCTTCCTGCTCGTACTGCGCACGCACGTCCTGCTCGGCGATGTCGATATTGGCCGCAAACAATTCCGGCTTCAGCTCGATATATTCCACCGCAACCTGCTCCGGGCGCTGGAATGACTGCTGATTTTCCTCGTAATAGGCCTGGATCTCGTCATCGCCCACGGTAATGTCGTTGAGCAGCGGCGCAACCGGCAGCGTGACATAGTCAAAATCGCGCTCTTCCATGGAGACTTCCACAATCTGCTCGGCGTTCTTGCGCGTGGTAAATGCGCTGTCAGCCACACTACCCGCATACTGCTGCATGACCAGGTCCTGCTCCAGCAGCTGGCGGAATCCGGCAGGGCTGTAACCCATACGACGCAACCCGTCGCGGTACATCTGTTCATTGAACTGCCCGTTGATCTGGAATACGGGCATCTGCACGGTTTCTTTATCCACTGCGGCGGTACTCATCACCATACCGCTGGCCTGCGCCGCCTGGCGCATGACCGAAGTGTTCACCAGTTGTTGCAGGGCCGGTGCACGCAATTGTTCGTCGGTCAACAGGTCAGAGGGCACGCTATCGCCGTACTGGCTCTCGATCGCGCTGCGGCGATTCTGGATCGCGCGTTGCAGATCGCCATTGGAGATTTTCTCGCCATTGACCTCCGCAACCTTGTCGGCAGAACCGCCACTGGCACCGGTGAAGAAGTCGATCCCACCGATGACCATAATAAATCCGAAAAAAGCTGCAACGATGACTGCAGCGGTACCCTTCAGGTTGTCGCGCATGGACTGAAGCATATTCAGCTCCGAAATTAACTCTTACACAATTCACTCGTGAATCATTGATTATTATTACTTCACCAGTTTGTTTTCTACGTAACCGGTGATGTATTCAGCCGTTGCCCGGCGGTGATTCACAAGCAGGAAAATCACAATATCAAAAATGAAAATTCAGAAACAAAAAAGGCGCATCCAAGTGATACGCCCCTTTGAAGCTTCGGTGATTACGAGGCTTCTTAATTTACCGCATCTTTCAAAGCTTTACCGGCTTTGAAGTTCGGGATTTTAGCTGCTGCAATTTCGATCGGGTCGCCGGTGCGCGGGTTGCGACCGGTGCGAGCCGCACGCTCTTTAACCGCGAAGGTACCAAAGCCAACCAGCGCTACCTGATCTCCTTTTTTCAGTGCGTCGGTGATGCTTTCTACCATGGCGTCCAGAGCGCGGCCAGCGGCTGCTTTCGGAATGTCAGCAGATGCGGCAATGGCTTCGATCAGTTCGGACTTGTTCACGCTATATCCCTCTGTTCTTTTCTAGGTTTCTAGGTATGTATCTAGGTGTTCGAACGCCCCTCCCCGGGGGCATCTTCTCATGCAATTTGCACTCGGTTTTCATGCGCCTGCGGGGCTGTCCGCAGCGCAATAAGCCCCGATTTATACCAACTGCCTGTTAGCGGGTCAAGGAACCACGCGGCTTTGCGGGGAGTTGGACAAAATTAAGGCACACTTGTTCAGGCTTTATCCGGCAAGTTCATTTTTTAAGCTGGAGCCACCCCACCAAATGCCAAGGGGCGCACTTTACGCGACCGGGGCACAGGCTAGCAAGCAAAGATTTGGCGAAAAGGAACGACCTGCCGGCCACTGCCGGCAGATCGCTTTCACTGCAGGTTAATGGGTCTGCACAGACCGCTGGGAGCGCTCCTCGGCCTGCTTTTGCAGGGCCGAGTACTCTTCGTCACTCAGTGCACTGGGCACCCGCTCCAATGCGTACTCGAATACCTGATCTATCCATTTGACCGGCTTGATCACCAGATCCTGCTGGATATTGTCCGGAATATCCTTGAGGTCACGCTCATTGTCCGCAGGGATCAATACGGTCTTGATCCCGCCGCGATGCGCCGCCAGCAACTTTTCCTTGAGACCACCAATGCGGAGCACTTCACCGCGCAGGGTAATCTCACCGGTCATGGCTACATCCGAGCGCACCGGGATATTGGTCAGCACCGACGCCAGCACCGTACACATGGCGATACCTGCCGAGGGACCATCCTTGGGCGTTGCACCTTCCGGTACGTGGATATGGATATCCCGGGTTTCGTGGAAATCCGGTGCAATACCCAGGGCCTGCGAGCGTGCGCGCACGACGGTCAGGGCAGCCTGGATAGACTCCTGCATCACATCGCCCAGGGAGCCGGTCTTGATTACCCGCCCTTTGCCCGACACTGCGGATGCCTCGATGGTGAGCAATTCGCCACCCACTTCGGTCCACGCAAGGCCGGTAACCTGGCCGATTTTGTTTTCATCTTCCGCACGACCGAAATCGAACTTGCGCACGCCGAGTAACTCCTCCAGCTGCTCGGGCCCCACTACCATCTTTTTGGTGGAAGCTTTACGCACGTGCTCGGTAACGATTTTGCGGCAGATTTTCGCCACTTCGCGATCGAGGCCACGCACCCCCGCCTCGCGGGTGTAGTAGCGCACAATATCCCGCACCGAGTCGTCACTCAGTTCCAGCTCTTCCGGCTTCAGCCCCGCCGCCTTGCGCTGCTTGGGCACCAGGTAGCGCTGGGCAATATTCAGCTTTTCATCCTCGGTGTAGCCGGGAATACGGATTACTTCCATCCGATCGAGCAGTGGGCCCGGGATGTTCATCGAGTTGGAAGTACACACGAACATGACATCGGAGAGGTCGTAATCCACTTCCAGGTAATGGTCGTTGAACGACTTGTTCTGTTCGGGATCGAGCACTTCCAGCAGCGCAGATGCCGGATCACCGCGGTGATCCATACCCATTTTGTCCACCTCGTCGAGGAGGAAAAGCGGATTCTTCACTCCGACCTTGGAAATTTTCTGGATCAGCTTGCCTGGCAGCGAACCGATATAGGTGCGACGGTGACCGCGGATCTCCGCTTCATCGCGCACACCGCCCAGGGCCATGCGCACATATTTACGGTTGGTGGCGCGGGCAATGGATTCACCCAGGGATGTCTTACCCACCCCGGGAGGTCCAACCAGACAGAGGATCGGGCCCTTGACCTTTTTCACCCGCTTTTGCACCGCGAGGTATTCGAGGATACGTTCCTTGACCTCTTCCAGGCCGTAGTGGTCCTTGTTAAGGATCTCTTCCGCCTTGATCAGGTCGTGGCGAACACGGCTGCCTTTCTTCCAGGGAACGCTCAGCATCCAGTCGATATAACTGCGCAACACTGACGCTTCTGCAGACATCGGTGACATCATTTTCAGCTTGCCGAGTTCTGCGCGGGTTTTCTTTTCCGCCTCGGCAGACATGCCCGACTCGGCAATTTTCTTTTCGAGATCTTCGATCTCGTTCGGCTCTTCGGTAATCTCACCCAGTTCCTTCTGGATGGCTTTCATCTGCTCGTTGAGATAGTACTCGCGCTGGCTCTTTTCCATCTGCTTTTTGACGCGACCGCGGATGCGCTTCTCTACCTGAATCAGGTCGATCTCGGAATCCATCAGGCCCAGCAGGTGTTCCAGCCGCTCTTTGACGGAAACGGTTTCCAGCAGCTCCTGCTTCTGCGGCAGATCCAGTGACATATGCGCAGCGATGGTATCTGCCAGGCGCCCGGGCTCATCGATGCCGGACAGGGAGGTGATCACCTCGTTCGGCACCTTTTTGCTGACGCTGACATACTGCTCAAACTGGGACATGGCCGAGCGCACCAGTGCCTCGGATTCGGCCTCCGGCAAATCTTCGGTTTCGAGGTCACTGACGCTGGCACGATAATGCCCCTCGCCTTCCTTGATCTCCTCGATCTTGACGCGGTGTCCACCCTCTACCAGCACCTTGACGGTACCGTCCGGCAGTTTCAGCAACTGCAGCACGCTGGCAATGGTACCGACGCGATAGACATCCTCGGCCCCCGGATCATCTTCGGACGCCTGACGCTGGGCCACCAGCAGCACCTGCTTGTCCGTGCGCATGGCGTCTTCCAGAGCATCGATGGATTTTTCCCTGCCGACAAACAGCGGGATCACCATATGCGGGTACACCACCACATCGCGCAGGGGTAACAGTGGGTATTCGTTCAGGGTATCGGATGGCTGGTCCATAAAACTCCTCTCGGCCCTCGCGGCGGCAATTGGCCGCCGGTTTACTGGCATTCTGGTCAGCGCTGCATGAAAACCACAGCCCTGCAATATTTCGCCATTTCAGAGGTTAATTGGGGGCAGCCCCCAGAATAACAAGTCTGAACGGGGCTCGGCAGCAAAATAAGTTTAATTCAGGAGGCGGGTAACGGCCCGTTCGGGAGAAAATACTTCAGGATTGGCCAATGAAAGAACAGTACGGACGCCTGTCGCGGAAACCAACCGGACGATTACTCACTGCGCCAGCGACCAAATTCTGAACGACTGGACATAAAAAAAGCCCCGAAACGGGGCTTTTTGCAACCGGCGGGAAGAGTTACTCCTCCGGTGCGGCCTTCTGCTGCTTCTGCTGGGCCTCTGCCTGCTCGTACACGAGCAGCGGTGCAGATTCGCCCTTGATCACCGCCTCGTCGATCACGACCTTGGCCACGTTGTCCATGGAGGGGATGTCATACATGGTCTCCAGCAGTACCGACTCCATGATAGAGCGCAGTCCGCGAGCACCGGTCTTGCGCTCCATGGCCTTGTTGGCCACCGCATCCAGGGCGTCGGGACGGAAGTCCAGCTCCACACCTTCCATATCAAACAGCTTTGCGTACTGCTTGGTCAGGGCGTTGCGGGGCTCGGTCAGAATCTGCACCAGGGCGGCGCGGTCCAGCTCTTCCAGGGTAGCGGTCACCGGCAGGCGGCCGACAAATTCGGGAATCAGGCCGTAACGCACCAGATCTTCCGGCTCCAGGTCCAGCAGCACTTCACCGAAGTTGCTCTTGCTGTCCTTGGATTTCACTTCCGCACCGAATCCGATACCACCTTTCTCGGAGCGGTCGCGGATGACCTTGTCGAGACCGGCAAAGGCACCGCCACAGATAAACAGGATATTGGAGGTGTCTACCTGCAGGAACTCCTGCTGGGGATGCTTGCGTCCACCCTGCGGCGGCACAGAGGCCACGGTGCCCTCGATCAGCTTCAACAGCGCCTGCTGGACACCCTCACCGGATACATCGCGGGTGATGGACGGGTTGTCGGACTTGCGAGAAATCTTGTCGATTTCATCGATGTACACAATGCCCTGCTGGGCCTTCTCCACATCGTAATCGCATTTCTGCAGCAGCTTCTGAATGATGTTCTCGACGTCTTCACCGACATAACCGGCTTCGGTCAGGGTGGTGGCGTCGGCAATGGTAAAGGGTACGTTCAGCAGTCGCGCCAGTGTTTCCGCCAGCAGCGTCTTACCGCTACCGGTGGGGCCTACCAGCAGGATGTTTGATTTGCCGAGTTCGACGTCTTCCTTGCCCTTCACACCCTTGCCATTGCGCAGGCGCTTATAGTGGTTGTAAACGGCAACCGCCAGCACTTTTTTGGCGCGGGCCTGCCCGATGACATACTGATCGAGAATTTCGGTAATTTCCTGCGGGGTTGGCAGGCGGCTGTCGTCGCCATCTGCGGAATCCTGCACTTCTTCGCGAATGATATCGGTACACAGCTCGACACATTCGTCACAGATATATACCGAGGGACCAGCAATCAGCTTGCGTACTTCCTGCTGGCTTTTGCCACAGAAGGAACAGTAAAGGAGTTTGCCGTTCTCTTCTCCGCTGCTCTGGTCAGTCATCAATGTACTCCGTGGTCTAACAGCCAGCCGAAATGCGGTGGCAAATGGGGTTCACTAGCAAGATGCGGTCTTTTGGCAGGATTTTCAAGCTTTTTTGTTTTGCGCCGAACAGGCCTGCCGCGGCAGTGCGATCCGCACTGGGATCTGGGTGTGCCCTTTCGGTCATCATCTACCGAAAGGTCACACCCGATAAACGTCTGTTTGGAGGCTGCAGGTGTCGCCTGATGCGACACCTTCAGTACTATTTGCTCAGCGCTTCGCGGCGCGACAGCACATCATCCACCAGACCGTATTCCTTGGCCTCGTCGGCACTGAGAAAGTGATCACGTTCTGTATCGCGCTCGATATCGGCAACGCTACGCCCGGTGTGGTGGGCCATCAGCTCGTTCAGGCGCGAACGGATCTTGAGGATCTCCTGCGCGTGAATATGGATATCCGAAGCCTGCCCCTGGGCGCCGCCACTGGGCTGATGGATCATCACCCGGGAGTTCGGCGTGGCGAAGCGCTTGCCTTCGGCCCCGGAGGTCAACAGAAAGGCGCCCATACTGCACGCCTGACCGATACACATGGTGCTTACATCCGGCTTGATAAACTGCATGGTGTCATAAATGGACATGCCCGCCGTGACGGAACCACCGGGGGAATTGATATACAGGTGGATGTCTTTGTCCGGATTTTCCGCTTCCAGGAACAGCAGCTGGGCCACCACCAAGTTGGCCATGTGATCCTCTACCGGTCCCACCAGGAAAATGACACGCTCCTTGAGGAGTCTCGAATAGATATCGAACGAACGTTCACCCCTGGCAGTCTGCTCCACCACCATCGGAACCAGGCCGCCGGTGGCCATAATCTCTTCTTTTTTTGCGGGATAATCAAAAAATGCCATGGATACGGTGCTTCCTTTTTTGGCGTATTTGGCGGGATCAGGGCGGGCAAAAAATACACATCCCTGAAAAATTCAATCAATCTGAGCTTAACTGGTCAGCCGCGATAAAGCCAGTAAGCAGACGCGGTGGTTACAGTTGGAGACAAGGAGATAGAGAGGTGGGACACTAACCCATCACATGCGACGGGCATAAGATCCTGTCCGGAGAGATAGCGGAAGAAAAAACGGCCACCCTGAGGTGGCCGTTTTTATCTGATCAAGCCTGCTTTTGCGGCTTGATCACGTCGTCGTAGGTGCTTTCGACGTCGGACACCTTGGCCTTGTCCAGCACGAAGTCCACAACCTGGTCTTCCAGCACAACGGACTCAACGCCCGCCAGCAGCTCGCGGTTGTTGAAGTAGTACTCGACCACTTCTTCCGGCTGCTGGTAGGTAGAGGCCAGCTCTTCCACTTTAACCTTAACGCGATCAGCATCAACAGCGATCTTGTTTTCCTTGACGATTTCGCCAACAACCAGACCCAGCACGACACGGCGCTTGGCCTGATCTTCGAACATGGCGTCAGGCAGCATACGCGCCGCATCTTCCGGCTTGATCTGACCACCGAACTGCTGAACCATCTGGCCGCGCAGGGTGTTTACTTCACCGGCAACCAGCGCCGCAGGGATTTCTACCTGGTGCTTTTCGAACAGCTGGTCCATGACCTGGGTCTTGACCTTGTTCAGCGCCGCATTCTTGAGTTCGCGCTGCATGTTTGCACGCACTTCTTCGCGGAACTTGTCTTCACCGCCTTCTTCCACGCCGTAAGCCGCGAAGAATTCGTCGTTCAGTTCCGGCAGTTCCGGCTTTTCAGAACCGGTTACCTTGATGGTGAATACGGCATTCGCGCCGCGCAGGTCTTCAGCCTGGTAGTCTTCCGGGAAAGTGACTTCCACTTCCTTTTCTTCGCCCGGCTTCATACCGATGATGCCGTCTTCAAAGCCCGGGATCATGTTGCCAGAACCCAGAACCAGCTGCTGGCCTTCCGCCTTGCCGCCTTCGAACTCTTTGCCGTCTTTGCGACCAACGAAGTCGATGGTGACGCGGTCACCCTTCTGCGCCTTGCGCTTGGTTT